>CALKWH010000266.1 GCA_938004375.1 uncultured Pseudomonadota bacterium | reverse complement strand
CCACCGAGATCTACACTCTTTCCCTACACGACGCTCTTCCGATCTGTCGCCGGCCATGCGGACGCGGTCGGTGACCAGCAGCGTCTGGTCGTCGAAGATCAGGCCCACGCGGTTGTTCCCCGGCAGGTTGGCCGCGGTCAGCACTGCCACCACGCCCGGGGCCGCCTCGGCGGCCGAGACGTCCAGCGCCGAGAGGATCCCGGAGGCGATGGGGGAGGCCACGATCACGCCGTGGAGCATGCCCGTGAGCTGGACGTCGGCGCAATAGCGGGCGCGGCCCATGGCCTTGGCGGCGGCGTCGGGGCGCGGGGCGCCCGAGTTGAGTCCTGGATGCGTCATGACCGACCTCCCTTCCGGGTCTCGGCGCGCCGGGACAGGGCCAGCGCGACCGCGTCGATGATCTTCACGTAGCCCGTGCAGCGGCACAGGTTGCCCGACAGGGCCTGGGCGATCTCCTCGCGGGTGAGGGGCTCATCGAGCTCGACGAGGGCCTGGGCGGTGACCTCGCACCCGGGGATGCAGAAGCCGCACTGCACGGCCCCGGCGTCGATGAAGGCCTGCTGGACCGCGCCCGGCGCGTCGCCCTCGGAGAGGCCCTCGACCGTGGTCACGTCGTGGCCGGCCACCGACCCCAGGGGCACCAGGCAGGCGTTCACCGGGCGGCCGTCCACCAGCACCATGCAGGCGCCGCACTCGCCCTCGCCGCAGCCGTTCTTGGTGCCGGTCAGGTGCAGATCCTCGCGCAGCACGTCCAGGAACCGGCGGCTGCCGGGGGCCTTCACGCGGACCGCGCGGCCGTTGAGGCGCAGCTCCCACGGACCCTCGCCGGTGACGTCCAGCTCCACGGGCGCCGGCGGCTCCGGCGGGGTGATCAGGCCCGGCTTGGGCGCGCTGCCCTGCGCCACGTCCTCGAGGTGCCACTGCGTGAAGATCGAGGTGAGGTGCCGGCGGTACTCGGCCGAGGCGCGCACGTCGGAGATGGGCGTGACCTCGGCGGCCGCGGCCGAGGCGGCGCGGGCGATCACGTCGGGCGTCAACTGGGCGTCCAGGAGCATGCTCTCGACGTGGGTCAGGCGCAGCGGGCGCGGGGCCACCGAGGCCACCGCGATGGCGCTGCCCAGCACGCGGTCGTCGCCGTCGAGGAAGGTGCGCGCGGCCATCGCGACCATGGAAATGACCTGGGCTCGGCGGTTGCCGGCCTTGAACCAGTGGGACAGCGTCCGCACCGTGTGGGGCGGCGTGCGCAGCGGGATGTGGACGGCAACCAGGAGCTCCCCGTGGGCCAGCGCGCTGCGGCCGGGTCCCAGGAAGAACTCCGCGATGGGCAGCAGCCGGCGGCCGACCTCGGACACCAGGACCAGCTCGGCGTCCAGCGCCATCAGCGCGCAGGACACGTCGGCGGCCGGGCTGGCGTTGGCCAGGTTGCCCCCCACCGTGGCGCGGTTGCGGATGCCCGGGGCACCCACCACCACGGCCGCCTGGGCCAGAAGCGGCGCGTGGGCCAGCACCTGGGCGTGGGACGCGCACTGGGACATGGTGGCGAGCGCGCCCACCTCCAGGACCCGCCGCTCGGGATCGTACCGGATCTCGTGGAGCGGCAGGTGCGAGATGTCCACCCAGAGCGGGGGCTCCTCGAAGCCCTTCTCCACGCGGACCATCAGGTCGGTGCCCCCCGCGACGATGCGGGCGCCGGGCCGCGCGGCCAGTTGACAGGCGTGATGCAGAGTGTGTGGGCGATGATAGGTCATCGTGTCTCCCTCCAAGATCCCGCACTCTACCGCCCGCGCGCGGATCGTACAACTATTTTTCTGTCTCCCTCCTGCAGCAAACATGGGTTGCAAAAATCCCGCGTTTTCCGCATGATGGCAACACTTTCGCGGACGGCGCCGGCCGGTTGGCCCGGACCTCCGCGCGGAAAGGAGTCCACCCACATGGCGAAAATCATCTCCGGACGGGAAGCGGCGGCCCTGGTGGCCCCCGGCTCCCGGATCATGGTCTCGGGCTTCCTGGCCTGCGGGGCGCCCGCCTGGCTCCTCGACTGCCTCGTCGAGGCCGGGCCCAAGGACCTGCACCTGGTGGCCATCTCCACCGATTACGACGACCGCGGCATCGGCCGGCTCATCACGGCGAAGCTGGTGAAGAGCTGCCAGGTCAGCCACATCGGCACCAATAAGACCACCCAGGCCCAGTACAAGAACAAGGAGCTGGACATCGAGTTCGTCCCCCAGGGCATCCTGATGGAGCGCATCCGCTGCCACGGCGCCGGCCTGGGCGGCGTGTTCAGCCCGGTGGGCGTTGGCACGCCCGTGGCCGAGGGGAAGGAGACGCTGACAGAGAACGGGAAGACCTACATCCTCGAGCGCCCGATCTCGGCCGACGTGGCCCTGATCAAGGCGAAGAAGGCCGACACCCTGGGCAACCTCGTGTACTCGAAGATGGCGCGCAACTGCAACCCGATCATGGCCATGGGCGCGCCGATCACCATCGTCGAGGTGGACGAGATCGTCGAGCCCGGACAGATCGACCCGGAAGAGGTCGTCACCCCGGGCTGCCTCGTGCAGTACCTCGTCAGGAAGGGGGAGTAGCCATGCTCGATCGCGACGCCAAGAAGGTCCTCATCGGCAAGCGCATCGCCCAGGAGCTCTGCGACGGCGACTACGTCAACCTCGGCATCGGGCTCCCGGTCGAGGTGGCCAACCACATCCCGCAGGGGATCCGCGTGTTCTTCCAGAGCGAGAACGGCATCCTGGGCGCCGGCCCGGCCCCCGCCCCCGGCAAGGAAGACCCCGACCTGATCAACGCCGGCGGCGGACCCATCACCGCCATCCCCGGAGCCGCCTACTTCGACAGTTTCCTCAGCTTCTCGCTGATCCGCGGCGGGCACATCAACATGACCGTGCTGGGCGCGCTCCAGGTCGACGCCCGGGGCAACATCGCGAACTGGATGATCCCCGGCAAGCTCGTCCCCGGCATCGGCGGCGCCATGGATCTGGTCTCGGGCGCCAAACAGGTCGTGGCCGCCATGGAGCACGTGGACAAGGACGGCAACCCGAAGATCCTCGAGCACTGCACGCTGCCGCTCACCGGCGCGGGCGTGGTGACCCTCATCGTCACCGACATGGCCGTGATCCGGGTGACCCCGGCGGGCCTGCGCCTGGTCGAGGTCGCCTCGTGGACGACCGTGGACGACGTCGTCGCCGCCACCGAGGCGAAGCTGATCATCGACGGCCAGGTGGGCGTTTTCTCCTGATTAGACGGAGTCGTATTGTGCCAGGGTGGCGCGCAGCTGGTCGCAGACCTGCTCCTGCAGGCGGCGCGGGGTGAGCACCTGCACGCCGGGTCCGAAGCCCAGGATCCAGGTGATGAAGTCCTCGTTGATCACGGCGTGGAGCGTGAGATCGGTGCAGCCGGCGGGGCCGCGCACCAGGCGGGAGTTCTCGGGCAGGCGCAGGTTCTGGATGTACGGCGCCAGCGTGGGGACGAAGCGCAGGCGCACCTTCTGCTCCTTGCCGGGGAGCAGGCCGCCCCAGAACGGCACGAAGGCCTCGGGATCCCAGCCCTCGGGCACCTCGCAGGGCTCACGGCGCAGCCGCTCGCAGGCGGTGATGCGGTCGAGCGCGAACACCCGGGGCTGGCCGTCGCGCACCGACTCGGAGCGGCCGATCAGGTACAGCCCGCTCTTGTACGCCAGCAGCGTGTACGGGTGCAGGGTGTGGCGGCGGGTCTCGCCGCGCAGCCCGGCGTAGTCCATCAGCAGCTTGCAGCCCTCGAGCAGGGCGGCCAGCGCCTCATCGAAGATCTCCTCGCGGGCGGTGAAGTCCCGGGAGAACGGCATGCGGGCCATGAACTTGCCGGCCAGGCTCAGTTTCTTGACGGCCGCGGCGGTCTCGAGCTTGTCCGACACCTTCTCGGCCAGAAGCGCCAGGTAGTCGGCCAGGCCGGTGCCCTCGTCCTTGTGGAACATCCCCAGCGCCAGGCGGGCGACCACCAGATCGGTGGTGGTCATCTTCACGTCGAACTGCCGCTGGCCGGCGGCCACCGACCACACCTGGCGGCCGTCCTTCGTCTCGCGGGTCACCAGCGCCAGATCGGTCTGCCCCAGGTCGGCCAGGTCGCGCTGCACACTGCGGAGGCTGACGTTCCACTCCCGCGCCAGATCCGGCGGGTACACCTCTTTGCCCATCAGCAGCCGCTCGCGCAGGCGAACCAGCCGCATGGCCTTCTTGTTGGTGAGTCCGACCATGGTCGGCACCTCCCTTCCACGGTGCTTGTACCACGGATTTCCAGAAATGACAGATTTTGTCACCTTTTCAGACACAAATTCGAAAAATCATGAACGATAGCGAGAGTCTTTGACGACTCGGCGGTCCCGACAAAGCGGATCGCAATAATCGATTGTTTTGTTTGCCCAAGGGCTAATTCGACGGTCTGTCCTGCGTCGGCGGACAGGGTCCGGGCGACTCCGGCGGCAGCCGCGAAGGAGGCGCGGGCAGCAGCACGAACGCGGCGCGGGCGGAGACCTCGACGGCGGGGTCGTCACGAAAGGCCAAAAGCCGGGCACGGCGCGCGGCGTCGTAATTGCCCGCTCGGTCGGCCTGGGCCAGCAGCAGCGACAACGCCACCTGCCGCAGGGACGGATGAGGACTCGCGGCCAAGGCCGCCTCGATCGCCGCGAGCTCCGCGGGTGGGCGGGCCAGCGCCCACTCCCGGGCGACATCGTGGATCGCTAGGACCACGTGGGAGCCGAAGCGCCCGGCGTCTGCCCACGCACCAAAGAGCTGGGCCACCTCGTCGGCGGGCAAGGAGAAGAGCGTGAGGCGGGCCGCCAGGTGGACGCGCTCGGGCGCCGCGCCCAGGCGCTCCACGACGGGGGACACGGCCGCCCCCAGGTGGCGCAGCCGCAGGGGAACCGCCCAGCACACGGCGCGGGCCAGGGAATCCAGGCGCTCCGGCGAGTCCAACACCCGCTCCGTCAGATTCCTCAGCGCCGAAGCTGCGGGCTCCCCGGGGCGCGCGAACTTCGCCAGCACCTGGGCGGCCACCACGCGCTCGGCCTCGATCCCGCCGCCGGCCAGCGCTTCCAGGCGCCCGGCCAGGGCGGACGGCACCGCGAACACGGGCCGGTCCCGAAGCCCCACCAGCACCGGCACGCGGTCGGCGGCGCTCCCGCGCTCGAGCAGGGCGGCGAGCAGCCCGTCGAGCCGCGCCAGCGCCCCTGCCCCCAGCCCGTCGAGGGGGATCCGGGCCAGGTGGAAGGCGACCTCGGGCGGCTCCTCGAGGGCGACCCGCTCCAGCACGTCCCAGACGCGGGACCGATCCAGAAAGGCCCACAGGGCGCGCAGGATGGCTGCCCGCACGTCCTTGTGACGCTGGGACGCCTCGGCAGCCAGCACGACCTCGAGGGCCTCGTCGGTGCCCAGCGCCCCGGCCAGGCGCAGGACCTCCTTGGCCACCGTCACCCGCACGAGCGGCACCGCGCGCAGGAAGGCCAGCGCCGACGCCGGCGGCATGCGGCGCAGCAGGCGCAGGGAGGCATAGATGGCCAGATGTGCCCGGTCGTCCTGCAGGCAGCGGGCCAGCTCCGGGCGCCCGGCGTCGGCGTCGAGGTGGGCGAGCGCGGCGATGGCCGCCCTGCGCGTGAAGCCGTTCTCGCTGCGGGCCAGGCGCTCGACCACCGAGGCGTCGGCCTCCGGGATGCGCGCGAGCCGGCGGATCATCCCGGCCAGCGCCGGCCCGTCACGGTCCGGCTCCCCGGCCACCCGGGAGAGCGTCGCGGCGAAGGTCCGCTGCTGGGCCGCCGTCCAGCGCCAGAACCCGTCGTGGACAGGCAGCACCCACGACGTGCGGCCCGTGGCGAAGCGCCCACGGGGCATCTTCCGGGTGCCCAGGTGCGGCTCCAGCAGATCCTGGCGACGGCGATTGGCGAAGTCCGCCACGCACGGGAGCGCGAGGCAACTGGGATCGGCGCGCAGCATCCGGGGGACCAGCGCGTGCCATCGCTGGGGCGTCCACCGCCACAGCAGGCTCCCGGCGAGCTGGGCGTGGTGCTCCACCCGGGAGCCGGACGCCACGCGCCCGAGCAGCTCCAGGAGCTCCGGAAAAGCCCGGATCCGGCGCCCCAGGCGCTGGCCAAGGATCACCAGGAAGTACTCCCGCTCCCGGTGCTCCCACGTCGCCACCAGCGGGGCCAGGTGCGGCGCCAGCCTCCGGACGTGGCCGTCGCCGAGGATACGGTCCAGGTCGGGGACCCCGAGCATCCCGCGGGCGGCCACGGTGACGGCCAGCTGGCGGGCCGCCCAGGCCGGGTGGGCAGGTAGCAGCCGGGCGACGACGTGCTGCAAGAGGCCTGCGGTCACCCAGGTGAGGTCGGTGGCCTCCAGCGCCGCCCGGACAACGCGCTCCAGGGGCTCCAGGTGCTCCGGCCCGACGCGCCCAGGCGGGAACGCGACGAGCGCGCGCAGCCCCTCCTGGCGCACGGGATCCTGCTCGTTCCCGCGGGCGGCCAGCACCGCCAGCATCCGCGGCACGAACGCGCCGTGATACGCGGTCAGGCGCACCAGGGACCGCAGGGCCGCCTGACGCAGGGCGGCGTCGGCGTGGGAGAGGAACGGATCCAGCAGCGCGAAGCCCTCCTCCCAGGGCAGGTACGCCGCCCACTGGATCCGCGCCGCGCGATCCGCGGCCAGGGCGGGCAACCCGAGGTGCGTCCTCGCCTCCCGCTCCCGGTGGGCGGCGGACAGGCGGGCGACGAGCTCCTGGGGCAGGCGGCCCTGGGCGTCGGTGAAGACGCAGCGGTGGCGCAGGTACACCTCGTCGCGCAGGGGCGCCGCGAGCTTCACGAACCATCGCAGGTCCCGAGTGACCAGCTCCGGGCGCTCCTTCAGGATCCGCTTCAGGTGGGCGGCGTCGAGCCTGGCGATGGCGCGGAAATCGAGCCCCCCCGCGGCCGGGTGCGCCAGAAATGGCGCCACCGTCGGCTGGGGCCGCAGCCGGAACAACCGCTGCAACACCGGCAGCGGCGCGACGAGCTCACAGGAGCGCGCGAACTCGATGAGGGCGAGCGCCAAATCGGGGTGGCGGGGCAGCAGGCCCTCGAGCACGCCCCGATACAGGCCATAGGAGGCGGCCACCGTCGCGAAGTCCTGCCCCAGGGCGGCGTAGACGGCCTCGGTCGCGATGCGGGCGTGGAAGCGGCCCAGCGCCTTCCAGTGGACCGCGCCGGCCAACGGCGTCCATCGGGCCTGGTGGCGCTCGACCACCGCCGAAGAGGCCCGGGGCAGCACCTCGGCGAGGCGGCGGTCCCCTTCTTTGGCCAGGCGATCCGCGAACCGGTCGATGGGCCCCTGCCGTTCGCGACGGATCAGCGCGGTCATCAGGGTCTTTCGGTCCAGGCTGGGCGCGGCGTGGAGCGCCTCGGCCAGGGCCTCGTCGTCGAGAAAGCGCACCGCCAGCGGGATGGCCAGCGCCCGCACCACGGCCGACGGATCGGCCAACCCGCGACGGATCGGCCCCGGCTCCCGGCTGCCGAAGCAGGCGCGCAGGGCCAGCGCCCGCTCGTAACACGAGCCCCTCTCCCCTTCGGCCAGCGCATCCCGGATCCAGGGGTTGTCCGCGGCCTTGCGCCCCAGCGCCACGAGGGTCCGGACCCGCTCGTCGTGCGGAAGCTCCTCGACCCGGGCCAGGATGTCCTTCCATTTCTTCATGCGCATCCCCTTCGGTGTCAGTCCTTTTTACCGCAGGGGCGGCGCGCTGCGCAAGCTGTGTAAAATCCGGTTCGCGCGCGGGGAACAACCGGGTTATACTGCCGCCGGTCCACGTCGGACCCCGAGGTACCCCCATGAAGTCATCGCACCGCTGGTCGTGCTTGCTGCTGCCGCTCCTGCTGTTCCTGGCCGGGGCCTGTTTCCACGACAACTCCCAGACCCTCAACTCCGATCCCATTCCGGATATGGCCCCGCCCGACGAGGCCACGAAGAAATCCGACGGGGCCGATGTGACCCCGCCCGACGAGCCACCCCGCAAAACGGCGGACCCCGACATGACGCCGCCGCCGCCGCCGCCACCGCCGCCACCGCCACCGCCACCGCCGCCGCCGGATGCCGACCGCGACGGCGTCCCGGATGCGAAGGACAACTGCCCCATGGTCCCCAACGCCGATCAGAAGGACCGCAACGGCAACGGCAAGGGCGACGCCTGCGACTGCGGCGACGGCGTCGTCACGTCCCCGGAGCAGTGCGAGCCCGGGAAACCCGTGAAGACGAACTGCCAGGCCTTCGGGTACATGAGCGGCCAGCTCACCTGCAACGCCGGCTGCGCCTGGGACTTCAGCCGCTGCGTGCGCCAGCCGTACATCCGCCGCGGCGGGCGCGGCTCCTGCCCGTATGCCTATCTCTGGGACGGCGCGCGCTGGAACTACCTCACCGATCTCTCGGGCTCCCCCCTGGGACACGGTCTGGACGTGTTCGCCCCCCAACACTACGGCGACAACCTATACGCGCTGGGCGCGTTCCCGGCCGTGGGCGGCGAACACCGGATCCGCCTGCGCGAGGTCATCTTCGAGGCGTCGTTCTTAGATCGGGCCCAACTGTGGATCGTGGACGCCCCCGCGGGCGCCGAGCTCCACACCACGTGGAGCTTCACCAGCCAACTGGGGTATGTGTCCCCCACCGGGCTGGTGACCGTGCGCGCCCCGCGGCCGCCGGTGTCGGCGGTGCGCGAGGACGGCACCGACGCGCTGGCCGCAGTGAAGACCGCCGACGGTGTGCCCCTGCCCCTGGAGCCCCACGGCCTCTCGCGGGTGATCCTCGACTTCGGGCCCATCGCCCACCCCGAGCACGCGAAACTGATCGTCACCGCCTGGGGCGTCTACGACGACTACCGGGGCCTGCAGAAGCCGCCGTACTCTTCCGGGACCGTCGTCGAGACCCGCGACGCCGCCGGCCGCTGGGTCGTGCGCAAGGTCGCCGGCAAGGCCGCCGGGGACGCCCGCACCTGGGCCAT
>CALKWH010000265.1 GCA_938004375.1 uncultured Pseudomonadota bacterium | reverse complement strand
CACGGACGGACAGGGACGGACACGGACCGCCGCTGGAAACAAGGAGTGACACGGAAGTAGCTTCGTCCGTGCTCCCTCGTCCGTGTGCGGCGGTCCGTGGTCCGTGACCGTCGGTGTTCGTCCATGTTCGTCCGTGTTCCCGCCGCGTCCGTGTTTCCGTCGCGTCCGTCACATCACGGTGCGGTCGGCGCGGTCGCGTCGGTGGTGGGCGTCGCGGCCGCCTCGGCGGCCTTCGCCTGGGCCTCGGCGTCGTCCACCACGCGCTTGAGCTCGTCGGTGAGGCTGGCGGCGTCGGGGGCGCCGGAGATCACGCGGGGGATCGCCGCGCGGGCCTCGTCGAAGCGCCCGGCGCCCAAAAGCAGGGTGAAGTGCAACTGCTGCGCCCACTTGGCGCCGGGGAGCGCGGCGACGAGGGCGGCGGCCTCGGGGACGGCGGCCTCCATGACCGGCTTCTCGCGCAGCATCACGGCGGCCACCGCTTTGAGATAGCGCACCTCGGGCAGGTCCGAGGCGGGCAGGGCGGCGCTGGCGGCGGACAACTTGTCCTTGTCCTGGGCCCCGATGGCGGCGGGGACGGCGAGGGGGGCGAACTCGGCGTCGGCCTTCGCGATGAGCTCGGCGGCGCCCGCGGGCGCCGCGTCGACGAACATGAGCAGCGCCTGGAAGCCGTGCAGGCGACGACCGTCGATGGCGTGGGCGAAGGCCTGTCCAGTGGCCTTCTGGCGCTTCATCTCGTACTCGGAGACCAGGGCCTCGGCGAGCCCGCGGGCCTTGCGGTGCATGCCCAGGCACACGTGCCCCCAGAGCGCGGCGGCCTTGACCGGGGGCAGTTCGGGGGCGAGGAGCGCGGCCGCCTGGAGGCGGGCGGTGGCGAAGCGGGCGTCCTCGTCCGAGGCCGTGCGCGGGGCGTCCCGCGGCAACAGCAGCTCCAGCGGGCGGCTCACGCAGGGAACGCGGCCCCAGGCGGTCTGGGAGAGCCAGGCGGCGAGCACCTCGGCGGCCGTGAGCGGCCGGGGAACGGCGCCGGCGGGGACCGCGTCGACGCCGAACGGGATCACCCGGGAGGGAGGCGCGTCGAAGCCCCGGTCATGGAGCACGGTCGCGTACAGGCCCAACCCCCAAGGATGGGCGGGGGTCCCCTCGGGCACCTCGAGCAGGGCGACGCCCACCGGCTTGTGCAGCCACACGGCCAGCGCGTGGCCCAGCATCGCCCACTCCAGGGGCGTCGCGGTCACCGCGCGGCCTGCAAGGAGCTCCTCGGCCAGCACCGCCGGGACTCGCGGCGTTCCGGCCAGGGCGCCCAGGTGCAGCCGGGTCTTCGCCACTGCCTGCAGCCGCTCGAACACCGGTCCCTCGGCGAAGCCCCACTCACGGGCCAGTTTTCCCACCATGGCCGGGGCGGCGAACGGATCCTCGGGGGCGGCCAGCTCGAGGCCGACCGCCTCCTTCACGCGCGCCGTGGCGGTGGCGAAGTCGTCGGGCGCCTTCGCGTAGCGCGACGACGACGGCCGTCCGGTCCCCCGCATCAGGAGCACGGCCACGACCAGGACGGCGACGAGGGCGGCGGCCCCCACCACGAGGGTCAGCACCAGCCGCGTCCGGCGGACGACGGCGGCGGGGTCGGGCTTCCCCCGCGCACCGGCCTCCTCCTCCAGGATGATCCCGTTGCGGCGCAGGCAGGCCGGGCAGCGCGCGCCCGTCTCTTCGTTCTCAAAGTGATGGCCACAGTTCGTGCAGACCCATTTCATCTCGTACACCCCGTCGGGTCGCGCGGCTCCAGAGCCGAAACAGGCGCGCGCGGACCCGGATCATCTTGTATTGCAGCGCCAGGGGAAGATCAAGGCCCCGCCTGGCGTGGCGGCCAGGGTCCCGCCCGGCGCGGCGGACAACGAGAGGTGGAACCCGGAAATTCCCGAATTATTTCAGACCTTTGGAGGGCGACACAGCCGGACTCCATGGTTCAGCGAAACGTCAACCGTTCTGGAGGCGACGCTTTGCAAACAGCGTTTCCCGTCGCGCCGACAGGCATTTTCAAGAAGGGGGTTTTTCTTCCCCCGCATTTGTTCTATGCACTATCGGTTCCCGTTCGGGAACACACCCCACGAGGAGGCGTCATGACCAGCCAGAAGCTCACTTTCTCCCATGTCTTCAGTTCGCCGGAGATCCACCCGTTCGACGCCGTCACCTGGGAGAGCCGCGACGCCCATATCCTCGGCCGCGACGGCACCCCGGTGTTCTCACAGGCGGGGATCCGCGTGCCGTCGTTCTGGTCCGAGACCGCGTACACCATCGCCGCGCAGAAGTACTTCCGCGGCAAGATGAGCTCCGAGCGCCGCGAGAAGGGCATCGACGACCTGATCACCCGCGTGGTCACCACCATCTCCCGCTGGGGCCTCGAGGACGGCTACTTCGGCGAGGCCGACGCGAAGATCTTCGAGTACGAGCTCACGCACCTGATCCTGCATCAGATGGGCGCCTTCAACAGCCCCGTGTGGTTCAACGTCGGCGTGGATCCGCACCCCCAATGCTCGGCATGCTTCATCCTCCACGTCGAGGACAGCCTCACCAGCATCCTCGAGCTGGCCCACACCGAGGCCATGATCTTCAAGGGTGGCTCGGGCTCGGGCATGAACTTCTCGGCCGTGCGCAGCTCGAAGGAAGAGCTCTCCGGCGGCGGGCGCGCCTCGGGGCCGGTGAGCTTCATGCGCGGCTTCGACGCCTTCGCCGGCGTGATCAAGAGCGGCGGCAAGACGCGCCGCGCGGCGAAGATGGTCATCCTCAACGTCGACCACCCCGACGTCGTCGAGTTCATCCGCTCTAAGATCACCGAGGAGGACAAGGCCCTGGCCCTGGTGCGCGAGGGCTACGACGGCAGCTTCGACGGCGAGGCCTACGCCTCGGTGTTCTTCCAGAACGCCAACCACAGCGTCCGCGTGTCCGACGAGTTCATGCGTGCGGTCGAAGCCGACGGCACCTGGGGCCTGCGCGCGGTGACCAACGGCGAGGTCCTCGTGGAGCTTTCCGCCCGCGATCTGTGGCGGCAGATCTGCACCGCCGCCCACCGCTGCGGCGACCCGGGCCTGCAGTTCCACGACACGGTCAACCGCATGCACACGTGCCCCGCCCACGGCAGCATCAACGCCAGCAACCCCTGCTCGGAGTTCATGTTCCTCGACGAGAGCGCGTGCAACCTGGCGTCGCTAAACCTGCTGAAGTTCCAGCGCCCTGACGGCTCCTTCGAGCTCGACCGCTTCCAGCGGGCAGTCGAGGTGTTCGTCACGGCCATGGACATCATCGTAGACCGCGCGTCCTACCCCACGCAGAACATCGGCGCCAACAGCCGGAAGTTCCGCCCCCTGGGCCTGGGCTACACCAACCTGGGTGGACTGCTCATGACCCTGGGCCTGCCCTACGACAGCGACGAGGGCCGCAACCTGGCCGCCCACATCACCTCGTTCATGACGGCGGCGTCCTTCAGCCACTCGGCCCGCCTCGCCGCCGCCCGCGGCGTGTTCGAGGGGTACGCGGGCAACGAGGAGGCCGTCCGCCGCGTGCTCGAGCTCCACGCCGGGAGCGCCGCCGCGCTGCCGCGCCTGACGCGCACCACCGCCTTGGGCGAGGCCGCCGACCGTCTATGGGGCGAGGTCCTTGGCGCCGCCGCCGCCTCGGGCGTGCGCAACTCCCAGGTCACCCTGCTGGCGCCCACGGGCACCATCGGCTTCATGATGGACTCGGACTCCACCGGGATCGAGCCGCTGGTGGCCCTGGTCATGTACAAGCAGTTGGTGGGCGGCGGCAGCCTGCGCCTGGTCAGTTCGTCGGTGCCGCCCGCGCTCACGCACCTGGGCTACACGGCCGAGCAGACCGCGGCGATCATGGAGCACCTGCAGGCCACCGGCGGCATGGAGGGCGCCCCCTTCCTCCTCGAGGAGCACCTCCCGGTGTTCGACGCCGCCCTGCGCCCGTCCCAGGGCACCCGCACCGTGCACTTCCGCGGGCACATCGGCATGATGGCGGCGGTGCAGCCATTCCTGTCCGGCGCGATCTCGAAGACCGTGAACGTCCCCGAGTCCACCACGGTCGAGGAGATCGCCGACATCTACCTCGACGCCTGGCGCCAGGGCCTCAAGAGCATCGCGCTCTACCGCGAGGGGAGCAAGGGCACAGCGCCGCTCTCCACCGCGCCCCCGAAGAAGGCGGACGCCCAGGGCTCCTCGCCGACCGCCCCCGGCGTGTCCCCGACGGCCGCTCCCGGAAAGCTCCAGCGCAAGCGCCTGTCGGCCGAGCGCTACTCGCTCACCCACAAATTCGAGGTGGGCGGCCACGAGGGCTACGTGACCGTCGGCTACTACGACGACGGCACCCCGGGCGAGGTCTTCATCGCCATGGCCAAGGAGGGGTCGACCATCTCCGGGCTCATGGACGCCTTCGCCATCGGCATCAGCGTGGCGCTGCAGCACGGCGTGCCCCTGCATCTGTTCTGCGAGAAGTTCATGCACACGCGCTTCGAGCCCTCGGGCATCACCTCGAACCCCAACATCCCCATGGCGTCCTCGCTGCTGGACTACCTGTTCCGGTGGCTGTCGATCCACCACCCGCAGGGCGTCAACGAGCGGATCCGGCAGTTGTTCTCGGGCGAGTTCCCGTCCCGCGTCCCCGAGCCGGCCCCGCCGGCCCCCACGGGTCCAGAGCCCACGGACGGCTACGTCGTGTCCTCCGACGCCCCCGTGTGCTCGGACTGCGGGTTCGTCATGGTGCGCAACGGCGCCTGCTACAAGTGCGTCAACTGTGGAGCCACCTCGGGTTGCAGCTGAACGACGTCCACCCCCCCCTCGTCTTCTCCTCGCTGATCGACGCCGGCCGCGCGCTGGCGCCGGTCACCGCCGTGATCGGCAACTTCGACGGCGTCCACGTCGGGCACCGGGCCCTGTTCGCCTTCGCCCGGCGGTCCGGCGGCCCGGTGGTGGCGGTCACCTTCACCCCGCACCCGGCGGCCTTCTTCGGCCGCGGGGACTACCGTCCGCTGGCCCCCGAGCCCTGGAAGCTCCTGCGCCTCTTCGAGGCCGGTGCGGACGGCGTGGCCAACCTGCCGTTCACCGCCGAGCTCGCGCGGATGCCGGCGGCGGCCTTCGCCGCGGCCCTGGTGGACGACCTGCGGGTGCGGCGCGTGGCCGTGGGCGAGGACTTCCACTTCGGCAGCGGGCGCGAGGGCGACATCGCGCTGCTGACGGCCTGCCTCGGACGCCTGGGCGCCCGGCTCGACGTGCTCCCCCTCGAGGTGGTCGCCGGCCGGCCCGTGCACAGCCGCACCATCCGCGCCGCCCTCGCCCAGGGCGACCTGGCGACGGCCAACGCCATGCTCGGCGGCCCCTACGTGCTCCACGGCGAGGTGGAGCGCGGCTTCGGCTGGGGGCGCCAACTGGGCTTTCCCACGGCCAACCTGCGCTGCGGGCAGTGGCTCCCGGCCGACGGCGTCTACGCGGCGATGGCCCGGGTGGGTGCGCGCCCGGTGCCCTGCGCGTTCTCCATCGGACGCCGGGAGACCCTGGGGGACGACCTGCCCCGGGCCCTCGAGGCGCACCTGATCGGCTTCGACGGGGACGTCTACGGGCACCCCGTGAGCGTTGCCCTGCATCATTACCTGCGCCCGCAGGTCCGGTTCGACTCCCGCGAGGCCCTCGTCGAGCGGGTCCGGCTGGACGTGGAAGCGGTGACCGGCTTGTTGTGGTCCTCGGGCGCGCCGGGGGATGGCTGCCATGGACATTCATGATCTCATGGCCGAGTTCGCCGCACTCCCGGGGCAGCTCCCCGACATCGATGAGGTGGAGTGCCGCGCCACCCGTATTGTTCGCTCTATGCTCTTCGAGAACCCGGAGATGCGGGCGCTCTACCGGGCGCAGGGGTTGCCGGTGGACCGGCTCGAGGCCGAGGACGTATATGTCCTGGAGCCCGAGTCCGGCCCCGAGGACGGCCAAGGAGGAGCGCCCGAGAGTCCGGTGGTCCTCTTCGAGGTCGGGGTGGGGGACGCGCCTGGCGGCTTGCTGACGGCCGTGGCGGACGAATGGGTCCGCGTCGACCTTCGCGCCGGGGGAGCGGTGGCCCCGGGCGGCGTCCTCGAGGCGGAGGTGGTGCGGCTGCGCACCGCCGGCGTGCTCTCGCACCGTTATGTGTTGCCGGCACCGCACGGTCGGCTGTCCTTCCTGGCGCCCGCGGACGTGTTCGCCGTGCGCGTCACCCTCCTCGCCATGGAAGGCGGCGTCGCGCGGCCGCTGGTCTTCGGCCCCCGCGTGGCCTTGCGCGCGCGAAATATTGAACACTCTCCAATCTGAGGTTGACGGGGAGCCCCGCTCCATGTAAGAAGGGACCAAACCCGGCGGTGCCCGCCGGAGATGGACTTCGTGATGAAAAAACTGGCCTGTTTTCTCCCGATTCTCCTGTTTTCCCTCGCGGCCTGCTCCGAGACCCCCAAGCCGCTCAAACTGGTCCCCAACGTGACCCGCGCCGTCCAGATGCCCTGGGGCGAGGCGTCCTATTACAGCCAGTCCCGCCAGATCACCTGTCTGCTGGTCACCGAGGACACCCTGTGGGCGGGCACCAATCTTGGCCTGCAACAGTGGTCCCTCGAGGGGAACCGCTACCAGGTCATCACCTCCCGCGACGGCCTGCCCGACGACCGCATCAACGCGCTCACCATCACCACCAGTGGCTCCGTGTGGGCCGCCACCGCCAAGGGACTCTCCTCGTGGACAAACGGCTCCTGGCAGAACCAGACGCTCCCCGTCGAGGGCGAGCCCACCGCGCTGGCCGCCACCGTGGCCGGCGACGCCGTGTGGGCGGGCACCACCCGCGGGCTGGCCTTCTACGTGTTCGGACGCTGGGTGGTCTACTCGTCCAAGGCCCACGTCACCGCCCTGCGGCCCAACGCCGAGAGCGGCGTCTGGCTGGGCACCGAGGCCAACGGCCTGTTCTTCTGCGAGAACGGCACCTGCACGCCCAAGGCCTCCCCGCTGCAGAAGGTCACCGCCATCGACATGGAAGGGGACGACGTGTGGGTGGCCGGCTTCGGCTCGGACAAGGCGCCCCTGTTCGTGCTCTTCCGCGGCGGCAAGTCCTTCGTGTACGACGCGCCCGGCCCCATCTCCTGGATCCAGCGGTACGAAGGCAACGTGCTCATGAACTTCGGCCAGACCGTCGCCTCGGCGGTGCCCTGCACCAAGGGCGCCCGCGACAGGTTTGTCAACCGCACCCGCAACGCCCCCTGCCTCGAGGCCGTGCCCTTCGGCAAGCCGCTGCCCATGCGCATCACCTCCGCCTACCGGACCGGCGGAAACCTGTGGATCGGCACCGAGACCCTGGGCGTCACCCGATACACTGAGAGCGACATGCAGCAGTACACCGCGGACGATCTGGTGTCGTCCAACATTGTGGGCATGTCCCTCGAGTGCGTCCCCGGGTCCACGCGCTGCTACTTCGCGGCCGGCAAGAACAGTTTCGTGCACGAGCAGGGCGTGGGCTTCTCCCCGATCCCGCTGGCTGACCACCCCGGCTGGAGCCTGGCCTACTTCGTCACCACCCCCGAGGGGGTCCTGACGGCGGTGGCCCGCAACGGGCAGGGGACGGTGGGCTTCTTCGAGCGCAACGGCGAGGGGACCTGGAATCCCCGCACCGAGACCCCCATCCTGCTGGAGACGAACGACCCCAACGTGCGCATCCGCTTCGCCCACTACACCAAGCCCTACATCGCGTGGGTGGGGCTCTCCACCTCCTCCTCGCAGTACAACGGCATCCAGATCGTGAACTTCGAGAAGGGGAAGGTGAACCCGCCCCAGAACTACCGCACGCTCAAGAACAAGCCGGCCCAGATCCCCGACTCGGTCAAGACGCTCTACAAGCGGGGCGAGAACCGCTACCTGGCCACCAACGAGGGCCTGGTGACCTTGTTCCGCGGTGACGACACCAAAAAGACCCTCGAAATCACGAACTCCACCAACGGGCTGCCCACCGACATCATCGAGGACGTCCTCGTGGAGCCGTCGGGCCAGGTCTGGCTGGCCACGGACATGGGCGTGTGCGTCCGCAAGACCGAGGACGCCCGTTGGCTGTGCGGCACCGAGGGTCCCATGCCCGACGCCGGTCACACCTACACTCTGGCCCGGGATCCGCAGACCGGCACCATGTACGCCGCCGCCGGCTCCGCGCTGTACCGCGTGCGTGACGGTCGCACCGAGACTCTCGACGCCGAGAAGTACCTGCACAACCCCAAGGTCCTCGACATGAAGATCGACCTCAACGGCACGCTCTGGGTGCTGCACCCCGAGGCGCTCTCGCTGGTCCGCCTCAAGACCCGGTGATCCCCCACACATGGCTGAGCTCTTCGACCTCCTCGTCAAGGGCGGCATCATCATGGTGCCCATCGGGCTGGCCTCCCTGCTCGGGGTGGCCGTGGTCCTCGAGCGCGTCTGGGCCCTGCGGGAGCAACGAATCAGCCCCCCCGGGCTGCTCGAACGCGTGCGGGACCGCCTGACCAGAAAGGGGGCCGGCGAGGCCGACCTGCTCGTGGCAGGCGACCCCAGTTCCTTGGGTCGGTTGCTCCACGCCGCCTTGGAGCGCGCGCATCTGCCCTCATCCGAACTGAGGGCCCGGGTCGAGGAGCGGGGCCGGCGCGAGGCCCAGGTCATCGGTCGCCACATCGAGACCATCGGCGTGCTGGCCGCCGTCTCTCCGCTGCTCGGGCTCCTGGGGACGGTCACGGGCATGATCTCCGTGTTCCGTCAGGTCATGACCGAGGCGGGGGTGCGCGGCGTGAACCCGGCGTCCCTGGCCTCGGGCATCTGGGAGGCCCTGGTCACCACGGCCGCCGGCCTCTCGGTGGGCATCCCGCTCTACCTCGCCTACCGGCTCCTCGCCGGGCGCGCGGACACGCTCGTGAGCCGGCTCGAGACCGACGCGCAGGAATTCTGCGATCTCCTGTGCGCGGGCCAGGCCGGAAGGTCAGGATCCGCCTCGCAGGAGTTCGGCGATCTCCTGTGCGAGGGCCAGGACGGACGGCCGGAGGGCGAGAAGTGAGGTTCCGCACCGGCGCTCGCTCCAGATGGACCGGGGCCGTCATCGACCTCACGCCCTTGATCGACATCGTCTTCCTGCTGCTGCTGTTCTTCCTGCTCACCGCCGCGCCGGCGCCCGATCCCACCCTCGACGTGGAGTTGCCGGCCGCCGCTTCGGCCTCCCGTCAGGCTCCCGCCCGGGAGGTCACCGTGGTCCTGAAGGCCGACGGGACCATCCACTACGAGAGCGCGAGCGTCGACCTGCAGGGCCTCGAGGACCGGCTCCGCCGCCTGGCCGCCGAGGATCCGCAGGCCCGCGTCGTCCTGCGCGGTGACCGCGCCTCGCGCTACGACCTGTTCGTGGCCATTCTCGAGGCCGCCAGCGGCGCCGGGCTCTCCCTGCACGTGGCCACGAGTCCCCGGGAACCCGGCGGAGGGCCGCCGTGAGTCCGTTCTTCCCGCCGGCCCCGGATCTGACGTTCTTCCTGCAGGGGTTCGTCTTCCTGCTGATGGCGGTCTTCCTGCACTGGAGTGTCCGCCGCTTCCCCATCGCGTCCCAGGCCCGCTGCTTCCTGGCCTTCCTAGGGGCCTCCGCGGTCCACGCCTGGCTGCACATGATCACCCTCAGTTTTCCGCCGGGCGCGGCCTACACCGGACTCCTCGCCGCCACGTCCATCCTCGCTTCGGCCTGTCTCGCCATGGCCGGCTGGCGGGCCTTCGTCCCCGAGACGGCGCTTCCCTGGCTGCGCTGGCTCCCCCTCGCGCCTTTCGTCCTGCTGCCGGCCACGGCGTTTCTGGGCGCGCGGGCCTTCCATCTGACCGCCCACCTCGTCGGAGGCGCCCTCGCCCTGATCCTGGGCGGGGTCGGCCTCTTGCGGCGCTTCGTCCCCGCCGGGGGTCACCCGGTCCTGTGGCGCGTGGCGCTGAGCCTGATCCTCTCCACGATCCTGCTCAACGGGGTCGCCCCGTTCCCGGTCCTCGAGGGAGGCTGGGGCGCCGTGATCCATGGCGCCTTCACGCGCGCCCACCTGGTCCCCGAGTTCGTCGAGCTGACCGCCCTCGTCCTGGCCATGTTCCTGATGCACCTGGACTCCCGCCGCGCGCTCCGGGCGGATCCCGGGCTCGGGCTGCTGGCGCGCCCGGTGCGGCTGCATTTCCGGGTGGCCATGCTGGCCTCGCTGTTGATCATCGGGGGCGGCTGGTTGTTCATGGGGCGCGCCCAGCAGCGGCGCGACGCCGACGAGCGGGGGCGCATCCTGCAGGCGATCCGCAACGGGGCGCTGGCCTTCTCGGCCCGGGAGATCCAGCTCCTCGCCGGCGCTCCCGAGGACGTGAATCACCTGTCCTACCAGCGCATCAAGGGCCAACTGGCGGACCTGCGCCGCGCGAACCCGGGGAGCCGCTTCATCTACCTCATGGGGATGCGGGGCGGCCGGGTCTTCTTCTTCGCCGACTCCGAGCCCGCCGGCAGCCCGGATGCCTCCCCGCCGGGGCAGGTCTACGAGGCGGTCTCCGACACCCTGCGCGACGTGTTCGTCCATGGAAAGGAGAGCACCGAGGGGCCTCTGCCGGACGCTTGGGGCCTCTGGGTGTCCGGCCTGGTCCCCATCTCCGACGGGAACGGGGTCGTCGCCGTCCTGGGCATGGACATCGACGCCCGGGACTGGGCGCAGATGCTCCACCGCTCCCGCCTGGCCGCCCTCAGCGTCATGTGGCTGGGGTGCCTGCTGATTTTGGGCGTGTTCCTCTACATGCGCAAGACCGGGGAGAGCGCGCAGGTGCTGGCCGACTCCGAGCGCAAGTATCGCGCGCTGTTCGAGGAGTCCGCCGACGCCTATTTCCTGCTGGCGGACAGTTTCGTCGACTGCAACTCGGCGGCCTGCCGGCTGCTGGGGCTGTCCAAGGACGAGATCCTGGGCAAGGCGCCCTGGGACTTCTCCCCCGAGCGCCAGGCCGACGGCGCCTCCTCCCGTGGGGGCGCCCTGGCCCGGATGGCGGCGGCCCGCGAGGGCGTGACCCAGGCCTTCGAGTGGGATCACCGCACGGCCACGGGGGACGTGCTGCACACCGAGGTGCACCTGTCGCCGCTGAAACTGGGCGAAGGTCCCCTGTTGCAGGTGATCGTGCGCGACCGCACCGAGGAGCTGCGCCGGCGGGAGCTCGAGCGCCGCGTGGAGGCCCGCCTGAGCGAGTCCCAGCGCTGGGAGGGGCTGGCCAACCTGGCCGGCGGCGTGGCTCACGACTTCAACAACCTCATCACGAGCATCGTGGGGAACGTCCACCTGATCCAGATGGAGGGCCGGCCCCAGCCGCGGCTCGCCGAGAGCCTGGACGCCATCCTCGAGAGCGCCCGCCTGGCCACCGAGCTGGCCCGCCAGATGCTGGCCTACGCGGGCAAGTCCACCCTGTCGGTGCGCCCCTTCCAACTCGGTCCGGTCCTCGAGAACATGGAGAAGGTCCTCAAGGCGGCCACGTCCTCCCGGGCGCGGGTCGAACTGGAGGTCGCCCCCGGGCTGCCCGCCGTGCTCGGAGATCCCACCCAGATCCAGCAGATCGTCCTGAACCTGGTCATCAACGCCATGGAGGCCATCGATCGGCGCGACGGCCTGATCCGCGTTTGCCTGACCCGCGCCGAATTCACCCGGGAGCAGATGCAGGGCTGCGTCTACCGCGAGCTCCCCCCCGCGGGCGAGTACGTGGTGCTGACGGTCCGGGACAACGGCGCGGGGATCCCCGCCGACGTGCTGCCGCGCATCTTCGAGCCCTTTTTCACCACGAAGTTCACCGGGCGCGGTCTGGGGCTCGCCGCCGTCGCGGGCATCGTCCACAACCACGGCGGCGCCATCGGGGTGCACAGCGTGGTGGGGGGGGGCACCGAGATCGAGATCCGCCTGCCGGCCACCCGCCGCGTGGCGGAGCACAAGTCCTTCGTCTCCTCCGACGAGCTTCCCGCGCTGCCCCGGCTGCGCATCCTGGTGGTCGAGGACGAGGACAGCCTGCTCCAGCTGGCCTGCCGCATCCTCGAGCGACACGGGCACGTGGTGTTCCCGGCCGTGGACGGTGAGGCCGCCCTGCGGCTGGTCCGCGAGCGCGACGGGGCGCTGGATCTGGTGTTCGCCGACGTGCTCATGCCGCGGATGACCGGCCTCGAACTCGCGACCGCCCTGCGCGCCGAGTTCCCCGCGTTGCCGATCCTGCTCACCAGCGGTCACCTGCCCGGGCAGACCGAGGAGGCCTTCCACCTGTCCGACGCCTTCCTCGCCAAGCCCTACCACTACAAGGACATGTTCAGGAAAATCCATGAGATACTCGAGAAACGCTGAATTTCTGCTGCTGCCCGTCCTCGTCGTGTGGGCGATCGGGGGCTGCGAGCCCGTCGACACGGAGTCCGCCAAGGGTCAGGACGCCGCACCGGCCGCCGCCGCGCCCCTCGCTTGGCTCGAGCCGGCCGGCCTGGACGGGTGGGCGCCGTTCGTGTCCGAGGCCGGCGCGTTCGCCGTCTTCGGACCCGGCAAGCACACCACGAGCGAGCTCAACGTCCCCACCCCCGCGGGGGAACAGAAGGTCCCGGTGACCTACTTCAACGTCGACGGCAACATCTTCTATGTCAGTTCCCACCGGCGCGATCCCGGCCTCGCCGGCACCGATCGGCAGATTCTCGAGGCCCAGGCCAAGGGAATCGTGGCGAAATTCGAGAAGGTCGAGGCCCACACCGAGGCCTTCACGGCCCGGGGAGTCGCCGGCCTTCGCCTGCGCCTGACGCGTCCTGACAGTTACAAAATCATTGAACTGTACATCACCCCGACCCGCCTATACCAGGTGGTCACCGATCTCCCGTCGCCCCAACGCCGTCGGGTCGCCTCGTTCGTCTTCCGGGACTCGTTCAGGCCCCTGGCCGAGGGCGGGAGGTAGCGGTCATGGATCGTCGTCAGTTTCTCCAGGGGCTCGCCGCCGGCGCCGGCGCCGCCTGGCTCGCGCCGCGCTTCTCGTCGATCGCAGGGGCCGACGCGCTCCCCCGCGTCGCCGGTGTGCTCGCCGCGCTCCCCCACGGGCGGGGCACCGACGTGACCATGTTTCGCGGGAACCCCGCCCACACATTTTACGGGACAGGACCACTCCGGGATCAGTTGCAGATTATCTGGACCTTCCAGATGGGGAACTTCACCTCCCCGATCTCGGGCAAGGTGTGGTCCGGCACCGGCTGGACCGGCACCGCCGTCGCCGTGGACGACTGGCTCTACGTCGGTTCCCAGGACAGTTTCTTCTATGCCCTCGACCGCTCCACCGGCAAGCTGCGCTGGAAATACAAGGCCGACGCCATGTTCAAGGGCTCCTGCGCCTACTTCGCCGGCCGGGTGTTCACCGGCTGCGTGGACGACGAGATCCGCTGCTTCCACGCGAAGACCGGGCAGGTGCTGTGGAGCTACAACACCGGCACCGACTGCGACTCCTCGCCGACGATCTACAAGGGGCGGGTCTACATCGCCGGCGAGAGCGGCTTCGTGCACTGCTTCCGCGCGGACACCGGCGCCCTGATCTGGCGCACCTTCGTGGACGGCCGCGAGGGCCCCGGCGGGTCCAACGGCGCCGAGACCACCCCCGCGATCTGGGAGGACCGCGTCTACGTGGCCAACTTCTCCGGCGACCTGTTCTGCCTGCGCGCGGACACCGGCGCCGTCCTGTGGAAGGCCCGCACCGGCGACGACACCGACGCCTCCTGCGCGGTGGCCGACGGCCTGGTCTTCGCCGCCTCGGAAGAGAGGAGCCCGTACCTGTTCGCGTTCGACGCGCGCTCCGGCGTCGAAAAGTGGCGCTTCGGCGGCTCCTTCGCCCGGGGCTTCTGGGCCACCCCCGCGCCCGCCGGCGGCCGTGTCTACATCGGCGCCGAGAACGGCCGCATGTATTGCCTGGATGGACGCACGGGCAAGGTGATCTGGGAGTACGCCGCGGAGCAGTCCATCTGGAGCAGCCCCGCCGTGGTGGACAACCGCGTGATCTTCGGCTCCTACGACTCCCACGTGCACATGGTCGCAGCCGACACCGGGAAGGCGATCACGAAGATCCAGCTCCACGGCCGCGTCCTCTCGTCCCCCTGCGTCGTCGGCGGCCGCATCTACATCGGCACGGCCGAGGGCATGTTCTACTGTCTGGGCTGAAGGTGTCCGCGCTCAGAGGCCGCCCTTCACCCGGTGAGGAGTCCCATGACGATTCAGCACGTCTATCTCATCCCGGGGTTTTTCGGCTTCACCTCCCTTGGATCCCTGAACTACTTCCTCGGCGTCCGGGAGCTCCTCATGGAGCGGCTCGCCGCCCACGGCGTCGACGCGGTGGTCCACGAGACCGAGACCCTGCCCACGGGGAGCATCCGGCACCGGGCCGTGCGGCTCCTGATGCGCGTCGAGAAGGAGCGGGCGTTCGCGGGGGACGTGGGGATCCACTTCGTGGGCCACTCCACCGGGGGGCTGGACGCCCGCCTCCTGGTCACGCCGGGCGTCCGGCTCGTGGAATCGGACCTCGAGCAGGTGATCGGTGATCACGTCCGCAGCGTGCAGACCCTCTCCACGCCCCATCACGGGACCCCCCTGGCGAACTTCTTCACCACGCTGCAGGGCAGAAACCTGCTGTACATCCTCACCCTGCTGGCCACCACGGACACCGGCCGGCTGGGCGTCACCGCGCTGGCGCAGTCCCTGAGCCTGGTCGCCCGCCTCGATGATCTCCTCGGAAACACCGACACCCTGCTCGACCACCTGTCGGACCGGCTCCTGAAGTCCATCTCCCCGGATCGGCGTCACCGGCTCTGGGGGTTCATGAACGAGGTGTCCCGGGACCAGGGCGCGGTGATCCAGTTGATGCCCGAGGCCATCGACCTGTTCAACGCCGCCGTGTTCGACCGCCCCACGGTCCGGTACGTCTCCCACATCACCGCGGCGCCGCCGCCCTTCTCCCGCGTGCGGCTTTCGGATCTGACCGACTTCTATTCGCCGCTGGGCCTGGCGCTCTATGCCGTGGTGCATCGCCTCGCTTCCCGCGAGCACCGCGCCTATCCGTATCCGGCGCTCTCGGCGGACGCCGCCCGGACCCTCTCGTCCCATCTCTCCTTCCCGGTCACCCACGGGACCAACGACGCCATCGTGCCGTCCCTCTCCCAGGTCTGGTCCGAGATCGGCCAGGTGGTGGAGGGGGACCACCTCGACGTGGTGGGACAATACGGCCGGGAATACCAGGGCGCCCGGATCCCGAGCTGGCTCAAGTCCGGCGCGGGTTTCGACGACGCCCGGATGTTTCACCTCTGGGACGCCATCGCCCGGGTGATCGCCGAGACGGCCTCCTGACCCTCGTCCGGGATCTTCTTCCCTGTTTTATTTATTGGGCTGGAGCGGACCGCGCTCCGAGGAGATCAGGGGGACGCCCGAGCCGAGCACGTCGAGCTGGGCCTTGGTGGTCGGGCCCTCGAAGCGGATGAAGAGGTCGCCGCCGGCCATTAGCCCCTCCTTGAGCCGGTAGGTCCAGGCCCGCTCCTCCTGTTTCACCCGCCGGCCCTTCACGGGTTCGGCGAAGTCCGCGTGGGTGATGGTCACTTCGCCTTGGTCGGCGGTCAGCACCAGGCTGTACTCCTTCTTGGCGGTCACGGGGACATATTTCAGGGGATCGGACGGCGGCGCCTCGCGGTTCCGGTCCCAGGCCTCCTGCACGGTCAGCACGTAGGCGCCGTCGGCGAGGACGGGCGCGCCGTCCGCCTTCGACGTGCCCTGCGCGGGTTTGTCTTTCGACGAGCAGGCGGACAGGAGCGTCAGGCCCAGGGTCAGGGTCAGGCAGGTGGTCAGGAACGAAGCGTGTCTCATGGGGTACCTCCGCCGGGCATTATGACGGAACGAGGGGGTACCGGTCAATGGGGTCACGCGCCGCCGTTGGCGTCGAGCCGCTCGACGGTGCCGTCGGCGCGGTGCAGCGCGAGGCCGCACTGCAGGTGCCGGGCCACGGCCCGGGCGAAGTCCACGGCCTGGCGTTCCGAGGTGAAGGTCGAGATGGGGTCGAGCTCGCCGTTCTCCCGCACCTCCCAGGCGCCGGCCTGGTTCGGGACGATGTGGAGGTCACCGGACATCCTTGTCTCCTTTCGCGCGCGTCCTTGCGCGGCCTGCGCGATCCTGCGCATGGGCCATGAACCGGAACGCCGTGATAAGACCACGATCCGGGGAAAATGTTAAGAAAAAAATGGATGCTTTTCGTACCCTGTCGCTTGACCGTGGATAGAGTGGCCGCGGACGGCGCAACCCCCGCGTGTCATGAGGCCCTGGTCGTGCTACACTGCCGTCACGCGTCCCGGGAGGCGCCGCCCATGAAGAACGCCGCCGGCCTGCTGCTGTTTTCCCTGCTCGCCCATTTTTGCGCCGCCTGTGACGACGGGTCGACGTCCCATCCGGCCAACAACACGACCGACGCCGGCACCGACGCCGACGCCGACGCCGGCGACGCCGACCTCAACAACCAGACCGACCCGAGCGACGCGCTGTACCCGGCCGATCGGGTCCTCGAGGTGTCCATCACCCTGTCCCCCGCCGACTGGGAGGCGTTGCGCAACCAGCCGCGGCCGTCCGCCGCGTCGATGACGACCTGCAGCCATCAGCCCACCGAGGAGGGTTACACCTACTTCCCGGGGACCATCACCATCGACGGCCTGACCGTGGCCAACGTCGGCGTCCGGAAAAAGGGCAACCTGGGTTCGGCCTCCTCGGCGCGCCCCGGCCTGCGCATCAAACCCCACGAGTACGTGCCGGGCCAGCGCCTCGCCGGGCTCAAGGCGCTCACGCTCAACAACAACCACCAGGACGACTCCCTGGTCAGCCAGTGCCTGGGGTATTCGCTGTTTCGCGCCGCCGGGCTCCCCGCGTCGCGCTGCGCGTTCGCCCATGTCACCGTCAACGGCGAGGATCTGGGCATCTATTCGAACGTCGAGACCATCCGCGAGGAGATGCTGGCCCGACACTTCCCGGACCCCACCGGGCGCCTGTACGAGAGCGGCGGCGACTTCGTGTTCGGCTCCACCGGCGGCTTCCAGCCCAAGGTGGACGAGACCGACCCCGACTGCAGCGACCTGGCCGCCGTGCTCCAGGCGATGGACGCGCCGGACGACCTGCTCGCCGACCGGCTGGGCGCGGTGCTCGACCTGCCGCGCTTCTTCCGCTACTGGGCGATGGAGGTCGTGACCGACCACTGGGACGGCTACGCCAACAACCGCAACAACTTCTTTCTCTACCACGAGCCTTCCACGGATCTGATGACCTTTTTGCCGTGGGGCATCGACGCCCTGTTCACGGGGCGGGAGCGCACCACGCGTCCGCTCTCGGTGTACGCCTGCGGGGCGCTGGCGTGGCGGCTGTACGCGGCCCCGCAGACCCGGGCGATGTACCTGGCCGAGCTTCGCGACGTGCTCGACACCGTGTGGGACGCGGCGGCCCTCTTGGCCGAGCTCGACCGCCTCGAGGCGCTCCTGCGGCCGTACGTCGATCCGGGGAACACCGGCGAGCTCGCCCGCCGCCTCGAACGGGTGCGCGCCTTCGTGGCCGGTCGCGAGGCCGCCCTGCGCGCCGAGCTGGACGCGGGGGAGCCGGTGTGGCCCTACGCGCGGGACGAGTCCTGCCTGGTCGCCATCGGCAATATCGAGGCCACCTTCGAGACCACCTGGGGGACCCTCGACACCTTCGACACGGGCTCAGGCACCCTGGCCGGCGTGGTCGGCGGCGTGGACGTGACGACCTCGACCGTGAAGGCCGGCGCCGGCCTCGACGAGGAGGGCAAGGGCGCGCTGCGGCTCTTCGGCGCGCTGCCCGACGGCCGCTGGGCGGTGGTGTTCGTGATCATCAACGATCCGGCCCGCATCCGGCCCGGCACCCTGGCCATCAACCTCGCGGACGTCGCGGCCATGATGACGTTCTACGATCCGGTCACCGACTCCGCCAGCGGCGGCGGCCTCCTCCTGCCGGGCACGCTCGTCCTCACCGCCGGAGACGCCGTCGACGGGGCGCAACTGATCGGCTCCCTCACGGGCACCGTGCTCGAGTTGTGAGCGGAGCTCACTTCCAGGTGAGCGCGAGGGGGTTGCGGCGGGGCACGCAGGTGGGGCGGTGGCGGGGGAAGCCGTAGAGCATGGCGCCCGCGACCAGGCGATCCGCGGGCAGCCCCAGCGCCTCGCGCAGGGGGGCGTGGCCGTCGCAGGCCATCTTGACGAAGCCCGCCCAGCACGTCCCCAGCCCCAGG
>CALKWH010000264.1 GCA_938004375.1 uncultured Pseudomonadota bacterium | reverse complement strand
TCCAGGCCGTCCAGCTCGGCCAACAGTTCGGCGGGGGCGCGGTGGGCGACGGTCTCGTGGACGACCTCCCGGTGGCGGTTGAGCGACAGGTCGTAGTCCGCGGCCGCGAGGTCGGCCTTCTTCACCCGGAAGATCCGCGCGGTGCGGTCGTCGAGGCCGGCGCTCCGGGTCTTCCAGGCGTGGAAGGCGGCGATGACCCCGGGCAGCGGGTTCTTCGCGGCCTCGTCGTCGGTGAGGGCGGCCGCCGGCACGGGCCCCAGCTTCTCCTCGGGCAGCAGCGGCAGGCGCTTGTCGTCCAGGGACCAGCCGTCGGCGGTCACGTCGGCGAAGAACACGTCGTCGGTGCCGCCGGAGTCGGTGCGGGTGAACACCAGGATGGCGGTGGACACGCCGGCGTAGGGCTTGAACACGCCCCCGGGCAGCGAGATCACGGCGTCGAGCTTGTGGCCCTCGACCAGCAGGCGGCGCAGCTCGTGGTGGGCCTTAGAGGAGCCGAAGAGCACGCCGTCGGGGACGATCACGGCCGCGCGACCGCCGGGCTTGAGCAGGCGCAGGAACAGCGCCACGAACAACAGTTCGGTCTTCTTGGTGCGCACCACGCGCAAGAGCTCCGAGGCCGTGTTGTCGTAGTCCAGGCTGCCCGCGAAGGGGGGATTGGCCAGCACCAGGGTGTAGGCCTCCTCGTCGCCGGCGTGGTCCTGGGCCAGGCTGTCGCGGTAGCGGATGTCGGGGTTCTCGACGCCGTGCAGCAGCATGTTCATGCTGCCGATGCGCAGCATGGTGTTGTCGAAGTCGAAGCCGTGGAACATGCGGTGATGGAAGTGTTCGCGGGCGGCGGGATCGTGCAGCAGCTTCGGGTACGCGGCGCGCAGGTACTCGCCGGCGGCCACCAGGAAGCCGGCGGTGCCGCAAGCGGGGTCGCAGATGACGTCGCCCGGGGTGGGCGCGGTGAGCTCGACCATGAGGCGGATGATGTGCCGGGGCGTGCGGAACTGCCCGTTGGTGCCCGCGGTGGCGATCTTGCCCAGCATGTACTCGTACAGGTCGCCCTTGGTGTCGCGGTCGTCCATGGGCACGCGGTCGATCATGTCCACGACCTTGGCCAGGAGCGCCGGCGTGGGGATGGTGAAGCGCGCGTCCTTCATGTGCTGGGCGTAGGTGGAGCCCTCGCCGCCCAGGTTGCGCAGGAAGGGGAAGACGTGCTCGGACACGATGACGTACATCTCCTGCGGAGCGAGGTCGCGGAAGCGGGACCAGCGTAGCTGGGCGTAGGGGCGGCCGCGGGGATCGGCGCCCTCGGGGAAGAGGCGGCGCTCCATGGGGCGCTTCGTGCGCGCGGCCTTGTTCTCCTCGAGGGTCTCCAGGTCATCCAGGCGGCGCAGGAACAGCAGGTAGGTGATCTGCTCGATGACCTCCAGCGGGTTGGCGATGCCGCCGGACCAGAACGCGTCCCACAGGCGGTCGACTTGGTTGCGGATCTCTCCGGTGATCATAAGGGGCTCCCGTCGCCGTCGCGCAGGGACGTTGCAGACGCTCACGGCCGACGATCCGGTCTATGGCACCGGGTGAACAAAGTCAAGGCACCCGGTTCAGTAGGCAGGGCAAGATCATTATGGACATAGGCGAATGATTTTTCGTAATAACGGTTGAGAATCCCCATTGCGGACGAGGGTTCTGTCGTCGGACACCCCCGTCGTTTTCTAACGCAAGCCGCCGGGGGGCCCCCACCGACGCCACCCTCGCCGCTTTCTGTGTATTCTCAAACTGATTTTGGATCGACAACTCCATCGAAAAATGATCCTCTCGCAGAGGTTGGGAGGTTTCGATGTCGAGTCATTTTCTGGACCATTTTTCCGAACTGAGAGACCCGCGGATCGAGCGATGTCGAAAGCATGAGTTGCTGGACATCATCTTTCTCTCGGTGTGCGCGGTACTCTCGGGTGCCGATGGCTGGGAATCCATCGAAGAGTTCGGCGAAGCGAAACTTGAGTGGCTGCGGAAATTCGTGCCGATGGAGCACGGCATTCCGAGTCACGACACCATCGCCCGCGTGATGTCGCGGCTCAATCCGGAGGCGTTGCAGCGGTGCTTCATCGGTTGGATTCAAGCGGTGGTTGCGCTGCAATCGGGGGAGATCGTGGCCATCGACGGGAAGAGGCTGCGGCACAGTTTCGATACGACACGGCGGAAGACTGCGCTGCACATGGTCAGCGCGTGGGCCTGCAGCAACGGCGTGGTTCTTGGGCAGGTTCACACAGAAGAGAAGTCGAATGAAATCAGAGCCAGAACGAAGGCTGCGGGAAACTGAAGGCAGCCTTCCACGAGGAAATCGACTCTGGCCACGGACGGGTGGAGGTGCGTCGGATCTGGCAGTCTGCGAATCTGAAGTGGGTTCCGGCGGCCAAGGATTGGAAGGGCGCGAAGAGCTTCGCCCGCGTGGAGAGCGAGCGGCACATTGGCGAGAAAATCACGAAGGAAATCAGATACTTTATCAGTACACTTCCGGTGGACGCGCCGCGGTTGCTTGCGGCGATCCGCAGTCACTGGGCCATCGAGAACAGCCTGCACTGGGTGCTGGACATGACGTTCCGGGAAGACGCGAGCCGGGTGCGTCGGGGAGATGCGGCCGAAAATCTGTCGATGCTGCGACGATTGGTGCTGAACATCTGCCGGCGGAACAAGACGGGGAAGAGCAATCCGAGCAAGGTCCGGCGCGCCGGCTGGAACGACGACGTGCGCACCCAGTTGCTGCTGGGTGCAGGGGCGCCGGACTAAAGCGCCGCTCACTGCAGCGACTTCATGAGGCCCCAAAGTAGGCCACCGATGCGATGCAGGCTGGACCACCAGCGCCAGCCGGTCTCGCGTTCGAGGCGACCCGAAAGCACCAGGATTTCCACGGTGGTCTTTGCATCCTGACAACTGCCGTACGCGATACGAAAGTGGTGGAGCCGGTCCCGTCCGAAGCGCCCGGCGCCTTCGGCGATGTTGAGGGGAACGGAGCTGCTGGACCGCACCAACTGCTGTGCGAGAACCGGATGTGCGAGCCGGGCGCCGGCGATCTCGGCTGCGGTACGAGTGGCGATATGAAGAACGACAAGGCGTGCCATGGAAAAACCTCCTGTCAGTTTTCCACGGCGCCCAAGCGACCGGGTCAAGGGCGGCGCTAGCCGCCGCGCAGCGGTCTCCCTTGACGCGGCTGCGCGGCGCCGTATGTCTTTGACAGGAGGTTTTTCCGGCACGCCGGTGACTCACATTCACACCGACGTCGGAGTTTCGCCAGAACCGCGGCCCGATACCAAGCCAGGAAATCATCCGGCCCGCAAGGGCCACCACGTTTCGTCGCCCTGCGATGAAACCACCGTCACCGTCCGCCGTCACCGGCCACCGGCACCACATCATCACTCCCCGCTCATAATGCTCTTGCCCTGTGAAAAGGATGACGTGGGTTGACGACCGCCTGGAATCGTGGCACACAGGAAAGGGTTCTTCTCGCCCGATCCCGTGCCCGGGGAGTCGGGAACATGCACAGGAAAAGTGAAATCCAGCCCATCGCCATGGGCACCGCCGGAGGCGGCGTCACCTTCAAGGTTGATCACACGTTCTGGTTCAGCGGCCGCAAGCATCGTCTTCGCGCCCAGGGATTCACCAATGTCGAGGAGGCCACCTCCTGGGGCGAACGCCGCGTGGCGGAGATCCGTCTCGGACTGGCGCCACCGAAGAACAAGAAGAAAGCGAATGCAGTCCCCGCAAAGATGGACACACCACCCACCGGGGATGAGGTCATCGATCACCTGGCCGCCTACTGGGGTGACCGGCTCAAGCCCGTCACGCTCTATACGTACGTCAACATGTACCGCTTCCACCTGCGACCGATCATCGGGTCGAAGCCCTTTCATGAAATCGACCAACAAGACGTGGTCGCCATCATGCAGCGCGGCGCCCGTCCCGCGCGGCTGTTCTCCACCATGCTGCGCGACTGCCCGAAACTGGGGTTGCGCATCCCCACCGTCATCGTCGATGTCAGGCGCCTGGAGTCCAAGGTCCGCTCCGACTACTTCGAGGTCGACGAGATCCTGGCGATCAAGAACGCCATGCGTACGAAGTACCGGCCGATGTACCTGTTCCTGGTGGCGACCGGCCTGCGTATCGGAGAGGCCTGCGCCCTGAGCTGGTGCGACATCGACCGCGAGCTCAAACAGATGCGCGTCGAGCGGGGCGTGTCCTTCTGCCCCGGGGCGGTCTACACCACGCCCAAGAGCGGCAAGAGCCTCGTGCTCCCGCTCTCCACGCTGGCGATGACGGCCCTTGCCGATCACGCGAAGGCGACCAGAGGCGGCACCTGGCCGTCCGTGCCCCCCGCGGCCGAACCGCGGAAGCCTCTCGTATTGCGGGGCATCCGGCCGCAGGCCTTCCGGGGTGCGA
>CALKWH010000263.1 GCA_938004375.1 uncultured Pseudomonadota bacterium | reverse complement strand
ACCACCGAGATCTACACTCTTTCCCTACACGACGCTCTTCCGATCTGCTGCATCCCCGCAAGGAGCCGACGGCCAACGAGCCCGCCGACGAGCCAGACGCCGAGGCCCAGGCCCGCACCAGCATCGCCGCGATGCGGTACCAGGATCCCCCGCTCTACCAGCGCGGCCAGCTGGTCCTGCCCGAGCAACTGCGGGACATCGACGCCAACCTGCCCGACCTCCCCATCGGCTACGGCGACGGCAGCATCCACCTGATGCCGCGGGATCCCAAGTGGCTGTTCTGCTACTGGGACGTCTCCGAGGAGAAGCGGGCCAACTCCGGCAAATACCAATACGGGAAATTGTACCTGCGCCTGCACGACGTCACCCACGTCGTCTTCAACGGCACCAACTCCTGGTCCGTGCATCAGTTCGCCCTCAACGAGGAGGCGCGCTGGTGGTACATCCCCGTGCCCTCCGAGGGCCGCCACTTCATGGCCGAACTGGGCTACCGCATGCCTGACGGCACGTGGAACAGCCTGGGCACCTCCGACGCTGTCGTGCCGCCGCCGGGCACCCAGAGCCCCTGGGTTCATGACGTCTTCGTCTCGCTGCCGTTCGACGAGCCGCTGCCGGTGGTCTCCGGCGCGCCGGCCGCCTGGCTCGAGGGCACGCTCCCCGAGGGGCGCATCCCCGACCGCCACGAGGCGCCGCAGCCGCCGCTGTGGGGCAGCCCGGTGAACCCGCCGTCGCTGGCGCCGTTCCACTTCGGCGTGGGCGCGAACCCGACGAGCCCGGGCGTCTCCTCGTTCGTTCAGATCCGCAACGAGAAGAACGAGCTGCTCACCGAGTTCCCCCTGACGGTGAACGCCGCCCTGCGCGTCTTCGGCGCCACCTCCCCCGAGGTGGCCCTCGAGATCGACGGCAAGCCCCACGATCTGGCGTCCGACGGGACCTTCACCGTCGCCTTCCCGTTCCCCGACGGCTCGCAGGCCCACCGCGTGACCGCCCGCGGGACCGACGGAACCGAGAAGACCGTCCAGATCTCGTTCCACCGTACGGCCCATTGAGCCGCGCCGGCGCGACGCCGGCCCTTGACATGACCCATGGATCGTTTCGGGCCCCGTGACTGTTCCGGGTCCAGGATGGACTGGAGAAACGCTCATGCATAAAGGATATCTGGCGCTCGTCCTTCACGCCCACCTGCCGTTCGTACGCCACCCCGAGTACAGCGACTTCCTCGAGGAGGACTGGCTGTACGAGGCCATCACCGAGACGTACATCCCCCTGCTGCTGGGCTTCGAGCGCCTGCGCAACGACGGCGTGCCGTTCAAGATCACCATGTCGATCACGCCGCCGCTCCTGTGCATGCTCGCGGATCCCGTGCTCCAGCTGCGCTACACGCGCCGCATAGAGACCCTCGTGGAGCTCGCCGAGAAGGAGCTGGTGCGCACCCAGGGCGAAGGCCACCTGCAGTACCTGGCCCGGCACTACCACCAGCAGTTCACGGAGATCCGCGACTACTGGCGCTTCTGGGACGGCCAGCTCATCAACGCCTTCCGCAAGTTCATGCAGACCGGCGACCTGGACATCATCACGTGCGGCGCCACCCACGGCTACCTGCCGTTGATGCGCAAGCACCCCGAGGCCGTCAACGCCCAGATCGCCGTCGCCGTCGAGACGCACCAGCGCTACCTGGGTGCCAGCCCCACGGGCATCTGGCTGCCCGAGTGCGGCTACTTCCCCGGTGTGGACCAGGTGCTCGCCCGCCACGGCATCCGCTACTTCGTCATGGACGCCCACGGCGTGCTGTTCTCCCATCCGCGGCCGCGCTACGGCAACCACGCGCCCATCTTCGCCGCGGGCTCGGGCGTGGCCGCCTTCGGCCGCGACATCGAGACCTCGGTGCAGGTGTGGAGCAAGGAGAGCGGCTACCCCGGCGATCCGATGTACCGCGAGTTCTACCGCGACATCGGCTACGACCTGCCCTTCGATTACATCGGGCCCTACGTGCAGCCCGACGGCAAGCGCAAGAACGTGGGCATCAAGTACCACCGCATCACCGGCAAGACCGACCAGAAGGAGCTCTACGATCCTTACTGGGCGCGGGAGCGGGCCGCCATGCACGCGGGCAACTTCATGTTCAACCGCGAGCGGCAGATCGAGTTCCTGCGCTCCCAGATGGACCGGCCGCCCATCGTGCTCGCCCCCTACGACGCCGAGCTCTTCGGCCACTGGTGGTACGAGGGCCCGTGGTGGATCGAGCTTTTGTGCCGCAAGGTCGCCTACGACCAGCACTCCTTCCGCCTGACGCACATGCGCGAGTACCTGACCATGCACCCCGAGCAGCAGGTCGCCGTCCCGGCCGAGAGCTCCTGGGGCGCCTCGGGTTACCACGAGTACTGGCTGTCCGACGTGAACGCCTGGGTCTACCCGCACCTGCACAAGGCCGCCGAGCGCATGACCGAGGTCGCGCGGCGCTTCTATCACACCGACTACCTGCGCGAGCGCGTGTGCAACCAGATGGCCCGCGAGCTGCTGCTGGCGCAGGCCTCGGACTGGGCCTTCATCATGAAGAGCGGCACCATGGTCGAGTACGCCGAGCGCCGCACGGTCAACCACATCCGCCGCTTCACCAAGTTCTACAACGAGCTCAACAGCGGCCACATCGACGAGAGCTGGCTGACCAAGGTCGAGGCGCTGGACAACATCTTCCCGTTCATCAATTTCCGGGTTTATGCATGATCCTGTGGCCCCTCGTCGCCGCCCTCCTCTTCCCCTCCGCTCCCCTGCCCGTCTCGGGCCGCATTTTAAAAGGTGACCTGCGCGTCTACCACGCGCCGAAGGTCGTGCGCGACGAGGCCGGCACCATCCGCGGCGCCGGGCGGTACGCCATCCTCGCCCAGGGCGAGCGCTGCCACGAGGGCCGCTGGTGGAAGATCGCGCCGGGCTACTGGGTGTGCTCGGGCTGGTTCGTCCCCGGCAACGAAGCCCCCGGCGGCCTCGAGAACTGGTCGGCGCGGAACCCCGTCTCGGGCTGGGTGCAGGGCACCGGGCGGCACTCGTACGTGGCGGCGTCCATGGCCAAGGCCGTGGGGGGCACCCACCGGCGCCTGCGCGGGCTTCGCGGCTTTCTGCCGGTGGATCAACTGCTGGTGGCCGGCCGTCCGATGCTACGGCTCTACGAAGGCGGCTACATCGCCTCGAACACCGTCGCGCCGTTCCCCGCCACCTCGCTCACCTCGGTGGCCGCCGGCCCCGCGGATCTGCCGCTGGCGTTCGTGATCGCCCCGGACGCGGTCACCTGGCGTCGGGCGGGAGACAAATGGGAGCGCCGCGACGCCGTCCCCCGTTACGCCGTGCGGCCGGTGGGCGTGTCCGAGGACGGCCACGTGTGGATCCGCAAGGACACCGTCGCCCTGCGCGAGGCCGACCTGCGCGTCGCGGTGGCGCCGCCGCCCCCGCCCGCCGAGGTGAAGGGCGCCGACGAGCCCTGGGTGGACGTGGATCTGAAGAACCAGATCCTGTTCGCCCTGCGCGGCAAATCCGTGGTCCGCGTGTTCCTGATCGCGGCCGCCGCCGAGACCCCCACGGGCGTCCACCGCGTGTACTGGAAGCTGGTGAACCAGACTTTCGACCGCCAGGCCCAGCGCGAGGCCTACTACCTCGAGGCGGTCCCCTACGTGATCTACTTCAAGGACGCCTACGCGCTGCACGGCGCGTACTGGCACGACGCCTTCGGCGCCGCCGAGACCCACGGCTGCGTCAACCTGGCCCCCCTCGACGCCCGCTGGCTCTTCGACTTCCTGGGCCCCGCGCTCCCCGACGGCTACCTGAGCCTCCGGCCGGGCCCGAACACGCCGGGCGGGGTCATCCGTTTGAGACGGTAGCGGCGGCTGGAACACGGACACACGGACGCGGCGGGAACACGGACGGACATGGACGGACACGGAGAGCCACGGACCACGGACCGCCGCACACGGACAAAAAACGGAGGCGGCCATCTTCTTGTCAATCTTTGCTCCAGATCGGAAG
>CALKWH010000262.1 GCA_938004375.1 uncultured Pseudomonadota bacterium | reverse complement strand
TGGCGGCGAGCTCGGGGAAGTTCTTGAGCCCGACCGGGAGCCGGCGGGCGTGGGCTTCGGTGGCGGGCCAGCGGTTGAAGGCGAGCTGGTCGGCCTCGGTCAGGTCGAATCCGGTGTCGTTGAGGTAGCCGTCCACGTTGTCGGGCTCCACGGCGTCGCAGCCGCGGGCGACGGCGCGGTCCAGGCGCGCCGAGAGCACCGTGCGCAGGGTCGTCGAGCGCACGTCGAGCCAGTACTCGCCGGGCCAGCCGTCGAGCGGCTGCCCGATATCCGCGGGGTCGAACGCGTCGGCGTCGTCCCGCCAGTCCTCGTATGAGCCCGCCGAAAAATAGCAGACGATCCGGCGGCCGGCGCTTCGCAGCGCGACCAGGGTCGCGTCGGAGACTTCGACCAGGTCCACGTCGTAGACCGCCACGTCCACGGTCGTGTCCACCGGATAGTCCGAGAGCTGCCACTGCCAGGAGGTCCCCGCGGCCGGCACCCACGGCTGCTGGTTGTTGATGTTGTTGATGTTGTTGACGTTGTTGACGTTGTTGACGTTGTTCACATTGTTCACGTTGTTCACGTTGTTGACGTTGTTCGTGGCGCCGCCGTCGTCACAGGCGGTGAGCCACCAGATCCACGCGCAACACAGGATGGTGCCGGTCTTCATAGCTTCCTCCGGGGCTTCTTCGCCCACTGTCCGGTTTATCACGTTCGACCTTTCGGAACAACCGGATTTCCCTTCATCCCGCAAATCGAAACCGGAAAATCAGCTTGCCTTTTTCGAGGAATGTGGATTGATGGTCCGGTCAGGAGTCCGAAAACCCTTCACCGGTTGTCACCAGAGGAAACATCCATGACCCAGATGTATTTGACCTTCGATCAGACCCAGGTGGTCCTCGATCCTCAGAAGCCGCGCCTGTACATCGGCCGCGACGCGAAACTGTGCGCGCTCCACACCGACGATCCCAGCGTCTCCCGGCAACACGCCGAGTTGTTCGTGGACCAGGGCCACGTCTACCTCACCGACCTGGGGTCCTCGAACGGCACCTGGGTCAACGGCGTCCCCGTGCGCCGCCTGCCGGTCCCCATCGCGCCGGGCCAGCAGATTTATATCGGCCGCGTGCCCCTGTACGTCGGCGTGACGCAGGAGCAGGCCGCCCCGGCCTACGACGACGGCGGCCAGAAGACCATGTTCGCGGCGCCCCCCGAGGCCCTGCAGCAGTACATGCAGCAGCGCGCGGCCTTCGAGGCCCAGCCCCAGCGCCTGCCCACCGGCTACCAGGCCCAGTCGGCGGGTCCGCAGTTCCAGCCCGGCGCCGTCACCTCCATGCCGGTGGCCGTGGCCCCCGCGGCCGCGCCCACGAACGCCGAGATCGTCGGTCTGGGCGGCAAGGCCGCTCCGCTGCCGGCCGAGTACGCCTACCGCCGTCAGGGCTCCAACAACAACGGCGCGCTGCTCATCGCGCTCAAGGTCGACACCTTCGCCAACAACGCGGTCATCGACGGCTACGTCGAGTACACCGCGCTGGACAACGAGACGATCAACTTCATCACCATCGAGCTCGTCGAGTACCACAAAAAAGGCCCCAAGAACGGCCACGTGTGGGATCGCATGCTCGTGCGCCAGGGTCCGTGGAAGACCCACAAGGGCGACGTGCTGCCCATGCCCTTCCAGCTGCGCGTGCCCCCCGGCACCGCGGTCACCGGCCGCGACGTGAACTGGGAGCTGCGCGGCTACGTCGACATCAACTGGGGCTTCGATATCGAGGCTTCGAGCCCGATCATGATGAAGAACGTCGACCTCGAGCAGGTCCGCGACGCCCTGGGCGCGCTGGACTACCGCATCGTCGAGCTCGATCCCTATCCCATGGGCCAGCGCTACTACGGCAAGTTCCAGCCGCCGCCCCAGCTGCGCAGCCAGTGGGGGGTCTCGGACATCAACCTCGACATCGAGTACCTCGGCGCGAACCTGTCGATCAAGATGGAGGTCGAGAAGACCTCGCTGTTCAAGTTCGACAAGAAGATCGACTTCCTCTTCGACCTGCAGCAGCTGCGCAACGCCCCCAAGGCCGAGCTCGCCAAGCACTTCCAGCAGTACATCAATCAATTGATGGGCAAATAGGGACACCGCAAAAGGGCGTCCCGTCGACTACAATAGCTCCTCTTCCGGCTCGGCCTGCTCCTCCGGCGCCTGGACCGCCAACTGGTCCTCCACCGCGTCGAACTGGATGCGCCCCTTCACGATCAGCAAACGGACCAGCACGGGCACCGGGATCGTCGTCACGATGGACAGCACGACGATGGCGTTGAAGAACACGGGGGAGAGCAGATCCAGCTCGAGGGCGACGGCCGCTGCGGCGAGGGTGGCCGACAACTGGGGAACGGTCATCAGCCCCGCGCACAGCGACTTCTTGTGGGTGAAGCCCGCCAGGCGCAGGCCCGCCCAGCCCGAGAACACCTTGGAGCCCACAAGGCCGACCACGGTGAGCAGCGTGATCATGAGGTTCTCCGGGGCCTCGGCCAGGATGGACAGGTCGCTCTTCATGCCGATGGAGAGGAACAGGAACGGGATCACGAAGCCGTAGCCGATGCCCTCGATCTTCTTGTGCAGGATGCGGCCGCGCTCGTGGAAGGCCGGCACCCGCACGAAGGCGATGCCGGCGACGAACGCGCCCACGATGATGCTCACGCCAATGAGCTCGCCCACGAACACGACCACGAGCAACATCATCAGGAAGAAGGTCACCCGCGAGTCGTCCAGCGGGGCGATGCGCGACAGGATCTGCCGCAGGACCACGGGCAGCACCCACACCGCCACGACCAGGTAGAGCGCGATGACCAGGATGAACAGCGGAATGAACCAGGCGCCGAAGAGTGACGGATCCACCTGATCGAACACGCTGATGCTGCCGAGCACCTGGCCGCCGGCCTCGTGTCGCTTGAGCTGGACCACGACGGCGAGCAGGATCAGGCTCAGCAGGTCGGTGATGACCGTGGAGGCCAGGACCGCGACGCCGAAGCGCGTGCGCACCACGTCCAGCTCGCGGATCACGGGGAAGACGATGCCGACCGAGTGGCTGGCGAACAGCGAAGCGTACACCCACGATCCCAGGAAATCGGTGGGCTGATACGCCGCGTACACCGCGTAGCCGGCTGCGGCCGGGATGGCGAAGGTGAAGAGGCTCAAAAGGCCGATGGCCTTCTTCTCCGTGCGCAGGATGCGCAGGTTGACCTCCATGCCGGCCAGCGCCATCAGAAAGACCAGTCCCAGGAGCCCCATGGCGTCGATGATCGTGTACAACTGCTCGGTGGGGAAGCCACGCCCCATGGCGGTATTGAGGCGCCCGACCAGGTCGAAGCCGTGACCACCGATGGCCATGCCGGTGACCATCATGGCGACGACGGCGGGGATATGAAACCGGCGCAACAACTGGGGCACGAGGGCCGCCAGTGTGAGGAGCACGAGGAAGAGGATCAGGAAGGTCAAATCGCCCATTGGCTACTTCAGTTTCAGGCTGTCGCAGATCCTGCCGAGCCAGGCGCGGGTGGATTCGGAGTTGGGCACGCCGCCCTGGTTGTCGAGTTTGAAGCCCTCGGGCAGCTCGACGGAGAACTTCACCTGGCCGAAGGCTGCGTCCACGGCCTTGAGCGGCTTGGCGCTCCAGTCGCGGCCGGGCTCGTCCTCCTTGGCGGACTTGCCGTCCTGCTTGCCGCCGCAGGCGGTGAGAACCAGGGACGGGGAGAGCATCGGGATCAGCAGGGAACGGGACATGCGCATACTCCTAAGTTGCGGTTGGGCCCACCTCATGTGAGCGTCTTGTGCGGACGCAGGATAGCCCACCCACGCCGGCTTGTCACCTGGCGCGTCGGCGCCTGCGTCGGCGCCGTTGACAAGCTCCGCGCTGCCGCCCATATTCAAGACATGCGCCGCATCCTGGTCTCCTGGCTGATCCTTCTGACCCTGGCCGTCCTCGCGCCAGCCTGCGACGACGGTGGCGCCGCCAACAACGCCAACAACGCCAACAACACCAACAACACCAACAACGCCAACAACGCCAACAACGCCAACAACACCAACAACACCAACAACACCAACAACGTGGTCACCCCGATGGAGGGCGTGTCCGACGCCCGCGCCGACTGCATCCTGCGCCGGGCCAAGGTGACCTGGACCGACCCGCAGACCCAACCGGCCGCCGCCATCCTGGTGCGCGCCGGAGACCGGACCGTCGAGGTCGCACCCGGCGTGGAGACCGTCGACCTGACCGGGCTCCCCGACGACACCGAGCTCACCTTCGGACTGCGCGCCCGCGCCGCCGACGGCCGGCTCTCCGAGGAGACGACGGTCTCCTGCCGCACCCCCGCGCCCAGCACCGATTACCTGCCCCCCGTCGGCCCCTATCTCACGCTGCTCACGCCCGCGCCCGAGCCGGTCCACCAGACGCCCACCGCGCTGGACCCGTCCACGCACATGGTCGTCCACTACGAATCCGCCGTCGAGGGCTTCTCGGGAACGGTCTTCGTCCGCCCCACCGGCGAGACCGCCTGGCTCGAGGCGCCCCAGGATCCGGCCGTGACCGGGTTCCCGGCGGGCTTCGGCGAGGTCCACCACTTCACCCTCGCCGGCCTCACGCCCGACACCGCCTACGAGTACCAGGTCCTCGGCCCGGACGGCGCGCTCACGCCCGTGTTCGAGTTCCGCACGCTCCCGGCGGCGCACGACCGCGTCCGCTTCCTCGTCCTGGGCGACAACCAGGACGAACTGGCGCTCCAGCGGTGGGCCGCCGTGGCCGCCGCCCTGGTCTCGGGCCACCTCGACGAGTTCGACTTCATCGTCCATGTGGGGGACATGGCCAAGGACGACGTGGAGCACGAGGGCGAGCGCCACTACTGGTGGCGCGTCTTCTTCGAGAAGGGACGCGAACTGTTCGCCCGGCGGCCGATCTACGCCACCCCCGGGAACCACGACACCCCGGCGAACCCCGACGTCACGAGCTTCGTCGATGCGTACTGGGCCAACGCCGAAGACACCCTTTCCTTTCGTAAATATTTTTATATAGACCCCAATATGACGCTGCCGGACGACTATCATTTCTCGGCCGGGTGCGCCTTTTTCGCCGTCGCGAACACCGAGGTCCCCGTGTTCTACGGACGTCACCCCGAGCGGGACACGACCGGTCGCGTCGACGCCCAGCGCGCCTGGCTCAACGCCGTGCTCGGCGGCCCCGACACCTCGCGCCCCTGGGTCTTCGTGGTGAACCACGTGCCGCCGTTCGCCCCGTCGGGCGGCAAGGACGAGGTCCCCTTCGTGCGCCCCTACGTCACGAACTTTCACCGGCGCGTGGACTGGAACCTAGCCGGGCACGTCCACCAGTACCAGCGCACGCGGCCCCTCGTGGCCGACGCCGACGTCCACGCCTTCGCCAAGGAGTACGGCCGCCAGGCGTCCCAGGGCGTGGGCTACCTGATGGTCCCCCCCGCCGGCCAGTGGCCCCGGGCCGAGCAGCTCGAGGCCATGGACGAGGAGCTCGCCTCGTACCCCATGTACGCCGGGAACGCCGCCCTCGAGACGGGCTTCACCATCATCCAGATCTCGGGCGAGGACTTCTCCCTGCGCACCTGGGGCCTGGGGGACGTGAACGCGCGCAACCCCGCCGGCTACGGCGACACGGGCGGAAAGCGGCTCCTCGACGCGCTGAACTACACCCGCCGGGCGACGCCCTCGACCAGCGACTTCCCCTGGTGCCACTACCGCGGCTCCACCAACGGCTGGAAGACCACGGCCATGACCCTGGTGGAAGACTCCACCTGGGAAATCACCGTCCTCGTGACCCCCGGCGAGGCTCCCGGCTTCAAGTTCTTCACCGACCACACCGGCGAGCGCTGGTACGGCGACGACCCGCCCCTGGACGGCCTGGCCCACAGTTGGGAGGCCGCCAACCTCGCCTTCCCGCCGGGCGCCGGCGCCTACACCATCCGGTTCCACGACGTCCTGCGTCACTACACCGTGACCCCGGTGCCGTGACGCCCCTTCCCGCCGCTCGTGGGCATTGACAAGGGACGGCCTCCGGCTTCATTATCGCCCCATGCAAAAACGCTTCATCTGCCTGGCAATGTTTTGGTTGGCCGCGCTCGGATCCGCCTGCGACGACGGAGGCGGCGACACCAACAACACCAACAACGTCAACAACATCAACAACGCGAACAACGCGAACAACGCGAACAACCTCGGCTGCACCATCGGGGACCAGGCGTCCATGACCTTCGACGCCGCCGGCGGGACGCTCACCCTGTGCGGCGCCAGCGTGACCGTCGATCCCGGCGCGCTCACGACGCCCCTGGGCGTGACCCTGCGGGCGGTCGAGGTCCCCGCCGGGGTGCCGCATCCGTTCGAGGCCGTCGGCCCCGCCATCGAGGTGACCCCCGACGGGGAGGTCCCCCACGTCGCCCCGGAGGCGCTCTCGATCCTGGTCCCCCACGCGCCCACCACCCGAAACCTGTTCTTCTTCCGGCACACCGCGGCGTTCGGCTGGCAGGAGGTCGAGGCCTGCACCGCGAACGACACCGTCATCGGGCAGCGCATGAGCGTGGGTGGCACCTACGTGGCCCTCGCCGACACCGTGGACTTCCCGTCGGACGTGGACGGCCTGGGCTCGGGTACGCTGGTCTCCCATTTCGGGGGCGAGGACCGTACCTGGGACCTCGATGCCGGCTTCATCGACACCTACGCCATCTACAACGAGGGCGCCGACGGCGGGCGCGGCGTCACCCTCTCGGCCGTGGTCGAAGGCGGCGAGGGGAACCTGCAGGTGTTCAACCTCAAGCTCGGCGTCTCCGCCGAAGGCGAGGGCGGCGTGCTGCAGATCAACTACGGCGACACGGGGGATCCCGACGGTTTCTGGTCCTACCTCCCCTTCGAGGACACCGCGACCTTCACCGTCACCGGGCACGAGGGCGAGACCCTGCGCGGCACCGTGACCGCCCCGCTCACCCGCGGCGAGGCCACCGCGACCCTCACCGTGGAGATCGACGTGACCATGGAACTGTACCGCTACGCCGCCGAACTGGTTTGCCAGGAATGACCTGGCAATTCGTTTGCCAGGAATGACCCCTCACCCCCGAAAGGACGACCCATGAGCATCAAAGGAACCCGCACCGAGAAAAACCTGCTGAAGGCCTTCGCCGGCGAGTCCCAGGCCCGCAACCGCTACGACTACTTCGCCAAGCAGGCGAAGAAGGAAGGCCTGGTCAGCATCAGCGAGCTCTTCACCGAGACCGCCCTCAACGAGAAGGAGCACGCCAAGCGCTTCTTCAAGTTCCTCGAGGACGGCGAACTGTGCGAGATCACGGCCATGTACCCCGCCGGGAAGATCGGCACCACCCTCGAGAACCTGAAGGCCGCCGCCGACGGCGAGCTCGAGGAGTGGGGCGACCTGTACCCCGAGTTCGCCCGCGTCGCCGAAGAGGAAGGCTTCAAAGACATCGCCGCCGCCTTCCGCCTGACCGCCACCATCGAGAAGGCCCACGAGGCCCGCTACCGCAAGCTCCACGCGAACCTCGAGGCAGGAAAGGTCTTCGCCAAGGACGACGTGGTCGTGTGGAAGTGCCTCAACTGCGGCTACCTGCACGAGGGCAAGAAGGCCCCCGAGCTCTGCCCCGCCTGCCTGCACCCGAAGGACTACTTCGAGGTCCACGCCGAGCGGTACTAGGAGCGCCCATGCCAGGCTCCATCCTCTCCCTGCCCGAATGCACCCACCGGGGTCCGTCCTTCGAGGAGGTCCTCGCCCGGCGTCGCTCGGTGCGCCACTTTGACGCGGCGCCCCTGACGCTGGCCCAGCTGGGTCACCTGCTCTTCGCCGCCCAGGGTTCGACCCCGGACGAGAAGGGCCGCCCCCTGCGCACCACGCCGTCCGCCGGCGGCACCTATCCCCTCGAGGTTTTGGTGGCCGCCCGCGACGTGACGGACCTGCCCGCCGGCCTCTACCGGCACCTGCCCGACGTCCACGGCCTGCGGCTGCTCGCCGCCGGCGACCTGTGCCTCGACCTGATGAACGCCTGCCTGAGCCAGCCCTGGGTCGCCCGGGCCCAGGCCGTCTTCATCGTCACCGGCGTCCCCGAGCGCATCCGCCCCCGCTACGGCGACCGCAGCGCCCAGTACATCTACTTCGAGGCCGGTCAAATGACGCAGAACCTCCTGCTCCAGGCGACCTCCCTGGGCCTGGGCGCGGTGCCCGTGGGCGCCTTCACCGAACAGCGCCTGCAGGAGCTCCTCCACCTCGATCCCGCCTGGGAGACCGCGCTCTGCGTCATCCCCGTCGGCCCCCTGCCTGGGTAATGTTCACTTTTTGATCAATGCGCGCCTGGCAGGAATCGAACCTGCGACCAACGGCTTAGAAGGCCGCTGCTCTATCCCCTGAGCTACAGGCGCATGGGGGGGGTCGGGGCGAGAGGATTTGAACCTCCGGCATCTTGCTCCCAAAGCAAGCGCGCTACCAGGCTGCGCTACGCCCCGAAAATCGAGGTTTATTTCAGGCAATCGCGGCGCAAAGTCAAGCTGATTTCCGCGGGAGTCGGCCGGCGGTGGTAAAACGTCCGGCCACGAGGCGGCTCATTCCTGCTTGGTCAAGGCGCGGATCGTGTTCTGCAGGTCCGCCTCGACGTTGGCGTCGATGGAGATGCCGGCGGAGAACAGCAGGAAGTAGAAGATCTCGTCGAGGGCCTTGTAGACCAGGCTGAACACGCCGCTGCGGTCCGACAGGCGGCCCATGTTCTTCAGGATCTGCGCGGTGTCGATGGAGAGATCGGGTTTCACGGCCACGCCCGCGAAGAGCACGGCCAGCTCGCCGTCGAGCTTGCGCAGGAACAGTTCCAGATCGCGCTGCAGTTTGGGCGTGAAACCCTCGGCCTTGGCCGAGATGAGCAGGAACACGTTGTTGTACGCGGTCAGCAGTTTGTCGATGTTGGCCTCGCCGCCCGAGGCCTCGCTGGCCATGGACGAGGTGCTCTTCACCCGCACGATGCCGCCCTGCATCAGATGGAAGACGATGCGCGTGGTGTCGAAGATGCCCAGGTGGCTCTTGCGCGAGAGCTCCTCGAGGTTGCACCGGCCGTCGATGAGCGCGAGGATGGCGGACTCCTGGGCGGTGAGGTTCTCGACGGTGCAGTCCTTGATGACCTCGGGGACCACCTCGGCCCCGGGGAGCTTCTTGCGGAAATACGACATCTCGTCGATGCGGCGCAGACCCTCCATCAGGACGTTCCGGGTCGCGAGGTGCAGATGGCTGGGCAGGCTGGCCGTGGACAGGATCTCGTAGAAATAGAAGCTGCCCGAGGTGAATAGGAACGTGCTGTAGACGATCTCCTCGACCTGCATCTTGATGGCCCGATAGAGGTCGGAGATGCCCAGCACGCCCATCTGAACGAGCTTTTCGCCCAGGCGCCGGGAGCGGTCGCTGAGGGCTTCGCTGAGCTTGGTCTTGTCGACCATGCCGTAGCGGAACAGCACGTTGCCGAGGCGGTCCTCGGGATCCGTGGAGGTGGCGTAGCGGATCTGCCCCTCCTTGAAGAAGACGGACTTCTTGATCCCCTCGGAGACGACCACGAGGACGCCGGACCGGTTGTTCTCGCCGAGGAAGTTGAAGAACTCGAGGAGCGAACCCTCGTCGACGATGCCGGCGAAGAGCACCTTGCCGAGAAAGGAAGCCTCGGAGGTCTCGACCGGCGTCTCGGCCTGCTTGCGCTCGAACAGCAGCATGTACGACGTGGACGGCCCCAGGGCCCAGTCCCCGGCGAAGTGGCTCAGCGTCTTGGCCTCGGCTTCATCTTTCAGCTGAATCTTGCCTTTGACTGAAATATGAATCACAGGCTAGATCGGAAGAGCACACGTCTGAACTCCAGTCACCGAATACGATCT
>CALKWH010000261.1 GCA_938004375.1 uncultured Pseudomonadota bacterium | reverse complement strand
GTAGCCGAAGACGCGGTTGTAACTGATCTTCAGCGAGCCGATGCCCGTGCGACGGCGCTCCCGCTCCTCGATCTCGAGCAGGCTCTGCCTTCCCCCGGTGGTCAGGTCGATCAGTTCGTCGAGCTTGGCGTGGACTTGGGGCCTGAAGAGCTCCCCGTCGGTGTGCACGGGAGGGGGTTCGTCGACCAGGGTGTCGAGCTCGGCGAGCAGGTCCTCACACAGGTCGTCCCCCACGCGCAGCAGCTCGGGCAGTCCGTCGGTGACGGCGGCCCCCATGGCGTGCTCCACCTCGAGCAACAGCGGGAGCAGGCGCAGGCCGCGGCGCAGGGTGCCCAGATCGCGGGGAGTGGCCACCTGGTGGGCGGCCCGGGAGACCAGCCGCTCCAGGTCGGGCATCTCCCGCAACACGAGGCGGGCCGCCTCGCGCAGATCGGCGCGGTCGTGGAGCAGCTCGACGGCGTCCTGGCGCCGCCTGATCGGTGCGACCTCGAGCAGCGGATACATCATGAAGGCGCGCAGCAGGCGGCCCCCCATGGAGGTCACGGTGCGGTCCAGGACCTGCACGAGGGCGCCGTCGCGCTTCTTCTCCCGCAACGTCTCGAAGAGCTCGAGGTTGGAGATGGTCGCGGCGTCGAGGGTCATGTGGGCGCCCGGGACCGTCCACACGACGCGGACGGGGGGCGGCGCGTCGGCGGGTCGCGCCCGGTGCAGCATCCCCAGGGCGACCGCGGCGGCCTCCAGGGCGCACGGGTGCTCTCCGAGCTCGGGGGGCAGCGGCGGCAGCGTGTGCTCGCGTACGAAGGCCGCCAGGTCCGCGCCGGCCGGGATCATCTCGTCGCAGGCCTCGACGAGCACCCGGGTCCGGGAGAACGGCTCGCCCACCTCGGCCAGCCGGTCCCCGTGGGTGAGCACCTCCCGGGGGGCGACCCGTCCGATCTCCGCGTGCATGGCGGCCGTGGTCGGCGCGACGGAGACCCGGAACTCGCCCGTGCTGATGTCGGCGAAGGCCAGCCCCCAGCGGCCCGTACCGCCCGCCTCGGGCAGCGCGGCGGCCAGATAGTTGGCCACGCGCGCGTCGAGCTGGTCCTCGTCGAGGATCAGCCCCGGAGTGACCACCTGGGTCACCCCGCGTTTCACGACGCCCTTGGCGTCCTTCGGGTCCTCGAGCTGCTCGCACACGGCGACCTTGAACCCGGAGTCGAGCAGCCGGGACAGATAGGTCTTCAGCGCGTGGTAGGGGACGCCGGCCAGGGGCACGGGGTTCTCCCGGTTCTTGTCGCGGGTGGTGAGCACCAGCCCCAGGGCCTCGGCGGCGATCTGGGCGTCCTCGTAGAACATCTCGTAGAAGTCCCCCACCCGGAACAGCAGGATGGCGTCCGGGTAGAGCGCCTTCTGGTCGAGGTACTGGCGCATCAGCGGCGTGACGTCGCCGCCGGTCGAATCAGGGCTTCTTGGGGTTTTCGGGCGCAACGGGGTTCACCTCGGTTTTGGACTGGAGCTCGAGGGTGCCCCGCTCGGTGGGCACCAGGCGGATCTGCATCTTCACCTCGAAGGTGAGGTACGTGAGCAGCTTCAGCAACTCGGAGCTGAGGTTCAGCGAACTGAAGTAGCTGGAGACTTCCTTGCGGATCATCTGGATGAGCTCGGCCCGCAGCGCGGCGACCTGCTCCTTGCTGTAGGAGACGATTTCCTGGGGGACCCGGATCGGCACCTTGTGCCATCCCTCATCCCCCGTGTTGAGCAGGCGGGCGACGAGCTCACCGGCCAGGCCGGCGATGCGGTCGCGCATGCCGGGATCGGCCTCGGTGTTGGCGATCGGGGGTGCATCCCCGGCGGGGGGGTCGGTGTCCCGGCTCATGAGCGCGCCTCCATCCCATTATAGAGCCGGCGGGCGCCCTCGCGGGTGAGCTCCATGGCGGCGGCCTCGTCGCAGGAGACGACCGCCCCGTCGCGCAGCACGAACCGGCCGCGCACGACCGTGCCGGCCACCGCCCAGGCGTCCAGGCCGAAGTACAGATGTCCGGCGAAGTTGCCGGCCGAGAGCGGGGTGGGCTCGTCGTAGCGCAGGATGGTCAGGTCGGCGCCGGCGCCGGGCCGCAGCTCGTCGAGCACCAGGTCGAAGGCCCGTCCCAGCGTGCGTTGGGCCTCGCGCATCATCTGCAGGGGGGCCATGAAGTCCACCGGGGGATCGTCCTCGCGGCCGCGGAAGTAGGCGGCCCGCAGCTCGGCCACGATGTCGTTGTCGATCCCGTCCGTGCCCAACTGCCAGCGTCCGCGGGCGATGGGCGCGCGGCCCACGCGGTTGTTCATGTTCGAGCGCGGGTTGTGGAGGAGGGTCACGTCGCGCTCGACCAGGAGGTCCCGCTCGGCCGGGGTGAGGTGGACGCCGTGGGCGAAAAGGTCCATGGGACGGCCCAGGCCGCGCTCGAGGAGCCGGGTGACGGGATCCCTGCCGTAAAGGCGGACGCTCTCGGTGCGGTCGGCGGCGTCCTCGAGCAGGTGGATGTGCAGCGGCAGGCCCAGGTCGAGGCAGGCCTGGGCCACGGCGTCCAGGGTGGCGTCGGACATCGTGAACGAGGCATGGCCTCCGACGCAGCCCCGCACGAGGGGGTGCCGGGCGGCGTCGAGGGCGAAGCGGCGGTTCTCGGCGACCCCGGCGGGGCCCTCGTGGGGGCCGTTGCGGTCGGTCACTTCATAGCAGAGCAGGCCGCGCATCCGGGTCTCGTCGAAGGCGCGCTGGAGGGTCGACAGGCTCCCCTGGATGCACTCCGGGCTCGCGTGGTGGTCGACGACGCCGGTCACCCCGACGTGGGCCGCCTGGAGCAGCCCGGCCAGGCCGCTGGCGTAGACGGTGTCGGGATCCAGGGCGCGATCCAGGACCCACCACAGGTACTCGAGGGTCTGCACGAAGTTGGTCGGCGTGCGCCGGGGAGCCGGCATGCCCCGGGCCAGGGCGGAGTAGAGGTGCGTGTGGCCCACCACCCAGCCGGGCATCACCACGTGGCCGGGCAACGGCACGACCATGTCCTGGGCGTGGGGCACGACGTTGGGCCCCACCTCGAGGATGGTGCCCGTCTTCGGGTCCATGCGGATGCAGCCGGTGTACAGGTCACCGCCGGTCAGGGAGGTCAGGATGCGGGTCTGGGTCAGGGAGAGAATATCCATGAAAGATCCTTTCTCTGCAGGGAATCGAGGAGGGCACGGGAGAGGGGGTGGCGAGGCAGGAAGTGCCCGCGGCCGGGATCGGCGCCGCCCCAGGGCGCGGGGCCCAGGTCGTGTTCCCGCCAGAGCCAGCGACCGCGGCCCATGACTGCGACCACGCGGCCGGGGGTCTCGAGGCCCTCCCAGGGGTTGAAGTCGCAGGCACCCGCCGCCGGTTCCTCGCCGAGGTCGGTGCGCCCGTCGGGATCGAAGATCACGAGGTCCGCGTCCGAGCCGGGGGCGAGGAGGCCCTTGCGGGGGAAGAGACCGGCGATCATGGCGGGATAGGTGGACAGCAGGAGCGTCAGGTGCGTCAGATCGAAGCGGCCGGCGCCGGGGCCACCCGCGTAGGTCAGGGCCAGCCGCGTGCCGATGCCTGATAGACCGTTGGGGACCCGGTCGAACGAGTCGGCCGCGAGGCGGGCGGCGCCGGCGAACGGGGCGTGGTCGGTGGCGACGAACTGGAGGGCGCCCGAGCGGAGGAACTCCCATAGGCCGGCGGCCTCCCGGGCGCTGCGCAGCGGCGGCGAGCAGATGTAATGGGCGGCTTCGGGGAAGGGCCGTTCCAGTTGGCGCTCGGTGAGCCACAGGTAGTGGGGGCAGGTCTCCCCGAACACGGGGATCCCGTCGAGCTGGGCCTCGGCGATGAGCCTGGCCGTGCTGCCGCAGGAGATGTGCACGACGACCGTGGGGCAGCCCGTCCTCGCGGCGAGGTCGATGACGGTGCGCACCGCCGCGCGCTCGGTCTCGGGAGGTCGGGTGCGGGCGTGCCAGATGGGGGCTCGGCGCCCGGCTGCCGAGGCCTCGGCGCGCAGTCGCTCGACTTCGGGACCGTCCTCGGCGTGCACGTAGACCACGCCGCCGAGGGGTCCCACGACGCGCATGACGCGTTCGATCTCGTCGGGGGAGAGCATGAGTCGGTCGGGATAGGCCAGAAAGACCTTGAAGCCGGTGATGCCCTCCCGCACGAGGTCGGGGAGCTCCGCGAGCACGGCCCCGTCGACCCGGGGCAGGCACATGTGAAAGGCGTAGTCTGCCCGCGAGCAGGACGCCCGGGCGCGCCAGCGGTCCAGGGCGCCGTGGCAGGATTCGCCGGGCTCCGGGGTGACGTATTCCACCACCGTGGTCGTGCCGCCGGCGATGGCGGCTGCGGTCCCGGTGTCGAAGTCGTCGGCCACGTCCCGGCCGCCGACCCGCAGGTGCAGGTGGGTGTGCAGGTCCACCAGGCCGGGCAGGACGCACAGCCCGTCGAGCTCGACCATGAGGTCGCCGTCGCTCGGGTCGTAGTCCGATCCGAGCCAGACCAGACGCTCGTCCTCCACGACGAGGTCGTAGGGGGCGGGCCCCAGGGGCGTCATCACGGATCCATTTTTTAATACCCAGCGCATCTGCTTGAGGGACTCCCGGCCAGATTCCCGACCGTTCCGAGATTGGGGCATATTACAATAATATATGCCATCCGTTCCGGCGATGTATCATACATGTTTCCGAAAAGTTGAAAACAGGGGAATGATTGCCTATCCTTTCAGGGTTCTTTGGCCGGCCCCCGTTCCGGAGGCCGGGTCTCCCTCATCTTTTCACGTGGGGTCGTGCATGGGACGTTCGATTTGGATTCTCGGGTTGCTGGTGGTGGTGAACTGTGGCGGCAAGGACGGGGGACCGGCGCCGGAGCCGGCCCCATCGGTGAAAACCGACGCGGCGGCCCCCACCCCGGATCCGGCGCCGAGCTCCGCCGACGCAGGCCCACCGGAAGCGCCCGCGCCCGTCGCGAAGCCGAAGGACCCCGTGTACCGCTGCGGGGAAGGGACCTGCAAATGGGTCGAGCGCCAGGACGCGCTTCAGGAGAACCTCAAGCTGATCGACCTGCGGGACGACTTCGTGCCCATGATCCTCTCCGAACGCTCGGCGGGGAAGGAAGACTATTCCAAGAACAATTATCGTGAGATATATTTAAACCTTGCGCAAGACAAGACCGACGAGGACGGCAAGCCGCTCAAACCCCACGAGCACAATTATCTCGAACTGTTCGGCATCCCGCCGACGCTCTCGGTGCTGCGCGAGCGCTTCCACCGGACCCGGACCGAGGCGTGCGCCCAGTCCCTGGATTATGGGAAGTTCCGCAACCTCAAGGGATTCATCCAGTGGAACCCCGGGAATACAGCAAAGTATAAAAAACGCTTCGAGAACGCCCGTTCGGCCTTCCTGTCCTGGGCGAAGAAGCGCCGCATCCAGGACGTCGAGGCCTGGCTCGCCGATCCCGCGAACGTCCGCAAGAACGACACCGTGCGCACCTACGTCAACGCCCGGAACCTCTACGACGGGCTCGTCGAGCTCAAGAAGCGCCTGGAGTGCGAGGAGATCGTCGCCCCCGGCGAGCTCAAGGAGGGCATCTTCGACGAGGCCATGCACCGGGCGATCCGGCGCTTCGAGCGCAAGCACCGCCTCTTCGGCTACGGCTTCGTCAACGAGAAGATGCTGCCCTACCTGCACGCCACGCTCCTCGAGAACGATCACCAGTCACTGGTCCGCATGGTCACCGAACGCGTGGCCCACAGCCTGGCCATCTTCGAGGACGGCTCGGTCCGCCAGGAGGGGAAGCCCAACCCGGCCCGGCCCGTGAACCTCATCGGGGACATGACCCGGCTGACCCTCGCGGCCATGGGCGTGGAGACGCCCGAAAAGGCGGCCGCCTTCTTCGAACGGCACGCGCCCGAGGAGCTCGCCGGCCTCGTGGTGGCCGTCGCCCTGCCGCCGCTCCCCGAGTACTACTCCGACCACATGGACTTCGAGGTGAAGATCAACATCGGCGACGTCTGGTACGACTTCCCCCACAATCCGGACGGCTCCCTGAAGGAGCAGCCCCGCGGCCAGCTGCCGTACACCAACCTGTTCGTCCGCCACCGCGGCGAGTTGATCTCGCTCACGCGCCTGGGGACCACCGCCGGTGGCTGGCAGTACGAGTACGCCGAGAAGCAGGTGTTCATGAAATACAAGAGCTCGGACCTGGGGCTGCGCGAGTGGAAGTACATCGTCGGCGCCCCCGTGTGGTTCCCGCCCTCGACCACGCCGCCCCGGGAGTTGATCGAGCACGTGCAGGAGAACGGGTCCTGGGTGCCCAAGGTCAAGATGAAGCAGCTCGGACCCAGCTACGCCTCGGCCTACGGGCTCGGGATGGCCATCCACTCCCTCACCCGGCGCCGGGCCAACGGCGAGGTCGAGGACTGGGACAACGGCATCCGCAGCCACGGCTCGGTCAACTACATGTCCATTTTATACGGCACGTCCCACGGCTGCCACCGCCTCCACAACCACCTGGCGGTGCGCCTCTTCTCCAACCTGCTGCGGCGTCGGACGTACGTGCGCAAGGGCCAGTTGATGACCGAGTGGCGGCACATCTTCGGCTACGGAGGCAAGACCCACGTGGTCGACCTGAACACGAAGGGGTACTACTTCGAGTTGACGCCGCCGATCCCCATCAACGTCACCCGGGCCGGCATCCTCGGGCGGGTGAAGACGCCGATCCTCGACGTGATCCGCGTGCCCGGCAAGACCTATCCCTCCGATCTGGAGCTGGGCCTGGAGTTGACCGAGGACGGCTCTCTGCAGCCCGTGGCGCCGCCGCCGGACGCCGACGGCGGGGAGGACGCGGCGGATCCCGGCGCGCCCACCGAGGGTCTGCCGCCCCCTCCGGCTTCCATGACGGCCCCGCCGCCATCCAGGACTGCGCCGCCGGCGACACCGGGCGCCCCCGTCAACCTGCCGCCCCCGCCGTCTGCGATGACGCCGCCGGCCATGACGGCCCCGGCCATGGCGCCGCCGCCGGTCGGCCGCCCGAACCCCTAGGAGCTGCAAATGGAAGCGTCCCCCACCCCCCTGCGCATCGGTGTCAGTTCCTGCCTGCTGGGCCGCCCGGTCCGCTACGACGGCGGCCACAAGCACGATCGCTGGATCACCGACGTGCTCGGTCCCCACGTCGAGTTCGTCCCGGTCTGCCCCGAGCTCGAGTGCGGCCTGGGCGTCCCCCGGGAGGCCATGCACCTGGCCGGAGATCCCGCCGCGCCGCGCCTGGTGACGATCCGCTCGGGGCAGGATCTCACCGACCGGATGCTCGGGTTCTCCCGGCAGCGGGTGGAGGCGCTGGCGGCCGAGGATCTGTGCGGCTTCATCTTCAAGAGCGACTCCCCCTCCTCCGGCATGGAGCGCGTCAAGGTCTACGGCGCCCCGGGTTCCTCGCCCCTGAAGCGGGGTGTCGGCCTCTTCGCGCGGACCTTCATGGAGCGCTTCCCGCTGATCCCGGTCGAGGAGGAGGGTCGCCTGCACGACCCCGGGCTGCGGGAGAACTTCATCGAGGCGATCTTCACCCTGCGCCGGTGGCGGGACTTCCGTCGCGCCCCCACCGCGGCGGGCTGGATCGCCTTCCACGCGGCGCATAAATATTTATTGATGGCGCACAGTCCGGTCCTGCTCCGCCAGCTGGGCCGCCTGGTGGCCGCCCCGCCCCGGCGCGGGCTCGAGGCCGCGCTCGCCCCCTACGAGGAGCTGCTCCTGGCGGCCCTGCGCACGAAGCCCACGCCCAGCAAGCACGCCAACGTGCTGATGCACCTGCTGGGCTATTTCAAGGACGACCTCTCCGGCGACGAGAAGGCCGAATTGCTGGAGGTCATCGATCACTACCGGGCGGGCCATGTGCCATTGATCGTTCCGGTGACCCTGTTGCGCCACCACGTGCGCCTGCACCGCAAGGCCTACCTGACCGACCAGTTCTATCTCGACCCCCACCCCGTCGAGCTGGCCCTGCGCAATCATGTCTGATCCGTACAATTTTTCTTGAAATCCTTCCGGGATGGTGCCATGACCGCTCATCATGCGCGTGCCGGGAGCGGGTCATCCGGTCCAGAGTGCGCCTTCAACCCCGAGGTGAGAGATGACAGAAAAGAAAGTGAACGTGAAACCGGCCGAGGGCAAGCTCGGCGTCCTGATCCCCGGCCTCGGCGCCGTGGCGACCACCTTCATCGCGGGCGTCGAGGCGGCCAAGCGCCAGCTCGGCGCGCCCATCGGCAGCCTGACCCAGATGGGCCGCATCCGCCTGGGCAAGCGCACCGAGAACCGCAACCCGCTGATCCACGAGTTCGTGCCCCTGGCGAGCCTGAACGACATCGTGTGGGGCGCCTGGGATCTGCACGGGCAGAACGCCTACGAGGTCGCCTGCCGCTCCCGCGTGCTGGACCAGGGCCTCCTGGACAAGGTGCGCAAGCCGCTGGAGGCCATCGAGCCCATGAAGGCCGTGTTCGACCCGACCTTCGTCAAGAACCTGCAGGGCGTGCACGTGAAGACCGGCCCCTCGAAGCTGGACCTGGCGCAGCAGACCATGGCCGACATCGACGCGTTCGTCGCGCGCACCGGCGTCTCCCGCGTGGTCGTACTGTGGTGCGGCTCCACCGAGACCTTCACCCCGGTCGGCGACGTGCACCGCTCGCTGGCGGCCTTCGAGGCCGGCCTCGCCGAGAGCCACCCCGAGATCGCGCCGAGTATGATCTACGCCTACGCCGCGCTGAAGAAGGGCTTCCCCTACCTCAACGGCGCCCCCAACCTGACCGTGGACACCCCCGCCCTGATGGAGCTGGCCCGCGCCAACCGCGTGCCCGTGGGCGGCAAGGACTTCAAGACCGGCCAGACGCTCATGAAGACCATCATCGCACCCGGGCTCAAGGCCCGCATGATCGGCGTCGAGGGCTGGTTCTCCACCAACATCCTGGGGAACCTGGACGGCAAGGTCCTCGACGATCCGGGCTCCTTCAAGACCAAGGAGGAGAGCAAGCTCTCGGTGCTCGACACCATCTTCAACGGCGAGCTCTATCCCCAGCTCTACGGCGAGATCCACCACAAGGTGCGCATCAACTACTATCCGCCGCGGGGCGACAACAAGGAGAGCTGGGACAACATCGACATCGTGGGCTGGATGGGCTACCCGATGCAGATCAAGATCAACTTCCTGTGCCGCGACTCGATCCTGGCCGCGCCGGTCTGCCTGGACCTGGTGCTGTTCACGGATCTGGCCCAGCGCTGCGGCTGGTCGGGCATCCAGGAGTGGTTGTCCTTCTATTGGAAGAGCCCGCAGACCGGTCCGGGGCTGGCCCCCATCCACGACCTGTTCCAGCAGCAGGCCAAGCTCGAGAACACCCTGCGCTACATCATGGGCGAGACGCTGATCACCAACCTCGGCCTCGACTATTATATGGACGAGGTCTGATCCGCGGCGCCCGCCCCCGTTTTTCATTGTGATCTGTCGCTCATCTTTTCCCGGAATTCCGGGAAAAATAGCTGTCCCACCTCCGGAATCGTGCTAAGGTGAACAGCTTTCGGAGGGTTTTTCCATGAAGTCCACGTCTCTGTTCTTCTCTCTCGTGTTCGCGCTCGCGGCGGGGTCGGCCTGCACCACGGCCAAGAACGACAACAACGACAACACCAACAACTTCAACAACCAGACCTGCGGCAACGGCGTGATCGATCAGGGCGAGGTCTGCGACGGGGTCAACCTGGCGGGGCAGGACTGCGTCCTCCACGGCTTCCCGTCCGGCGCGCTTCTGTGCGCGCCCAGCTGCCAGGCGTTCGACACCTCGCTAGATCGGAAGAGCGTCGTGTAGGGAAAGAGTGTAGATCTCGGTGGT
>CALKWH010000260.1 GCA_938004375.1 uncultured Pseudomonadota bacterium | reverse complement strand
AGATCGTATTCGGTGACTGGAGTTCAGACGTGTGCTCTTCCGATCTGAATTTTTCGTTTTGAACGTCGCCGTCACCGGGACGGACCGGCGCCGTTGATTTTCGACGTGATGCCGGTGAGCACGAAGCCGCCACCGGCGCGGGCATGGCGCACGCCGTGGACCCGCACCGGACAGGGGGCGCCGTCGGGCAGCAGGAAACGGAACTCGAACGTGAACTCGCCCCCCGACGTCTGAACGCCGGCGTTCGTCACGTCCCCGCTCAGCAGCAAGCGGACCCGCGCCGCGTCCTCGGGGTGGACCCGGGCGAGGCACCGCTCGAGGTCGTTGCCGATGCTGCCCGCGGGGAGCCCCAGCAGGCGATCGGCCACCGGGGAGATGTAGGCCTCCACCGTCCGGCCCCGGTCGTCCAGCTCGCAGCGCCAGATCACGTCGCCGACCATGGAGACCAGCGTGCGGAAGCGCTCCTCGCTGAGGCGCAGGGCGTCCTCCATGCGCTTGCGCTCGAGGGCGCCGGCGGCCTGCCGCACGATGGCCTCGATGAGGGTGACGCGCAGCTTCAGATCCGGGACGCGGCTGATGATGCTGATGCCGCCGGACAGACTGCCGCGGGTGTACCCCAGCACCCAGACGTCGTGGATCCCGAGCATGGCGGCAGCCGTGCTGCACAGCAGCGGGGAGAGCGCCTCGCCGGCGAGGGCGACGACGCCGCCCTCCAGCCTCGAGAGCCGCCCGGTCTTCATGGCGACCTTCGCCGCCGCCGGATAATCTCCGGCCAGCTCCTCGGGCCGGCGCCCCAGCACCTGCAGGACGAGATCCATGATGGAGGAGAGCCCCAGGATGACCTGGGGGCGGTACAGATGGAACTCGGTATCGAAGTTGCTGATGTTGACGATGGCCTGCTCTCCGACCACCAGATGCAGCGCGCGCCCCAGGATCCGGTAAATCTCCGTCTCGGAGGGCGCATCACGCAGGGCCTCGGAGACATCGGAGAGGAACTCCAGTTCGCGGTCCGCTGAGAAGATCAACGCTCGAGTTGGCTCTTTCGGCTCGTTGGGCTCGTTCATCGGTTCGCCTCGGGTCTCATCGTTGGGTGGCACCATAGCACGCCGCAGCGCCGAGGCCAATCCCGCCGGGAGCAAACACGGACGAATCTGATGACAATCCGTCCGCATCCGTCCGAAACCGACTTGACTTCAACGCGACCTGATGGATACTTCCCGGCGGAGGAATCCCATGAAACGCCTTTTTTTCCCGTTCACCGCCGTGCTGTTTTCCCTGTCCGTCCTGCTGGCTCTCCCCGCCTGCGATGACGACGGGAAAAAGAACAACGACAATACGAACAACCTCAACAACACCAACAACCAGACCTGCGACGACCTGGAGTGCGGCGACCACGGCGACTGCGTGGACGCGGCGGCCGGCGCCTATTGTGCCTGCGACGAGGGCTGGCAGGGGACGACCTGCGACGCCTGCGCGGCCGGCTACGAGCCCGACGGCGACGCCTGCGTGCCCATCGACGATCCGTACTTCGGCACCCCGCTGATCGACGGCACCATCAACGAGGGCGCCGGCGACTGGAGCGCGGACCAGAAGGTCGGCCAGAACTCCGACGCCTCCGACTGGGGCGCCAACGTCCTCACCGGCCTCTACGTGGCTTACGACGACGCGAACCTCTACGTCGGCGTCGCCGGCTTCGTCGAGGCCCAGAACGCGCTGGCGGTGTACGTCGACCTGGATTACGGCACCGGCAGCCAGGGGCTGGCCTCCCTCGCGGCCACCTCCGACAACGACGGTGGACTGGACAACGCGCTCTCCTCGGTCATCGAGCTCACGAACGCCGAGTTCCGGGCGGACTGGGCCGTGGGCACCAAGGGGATGACCTCGGCCGGCGCCACGCTCAACGAGAACGCCGGCTGGCGCGACCTCGCCATCGAGCCGGCCAACTTCCATTGGATGGAGGGCACGCTGGTCACCGGCGCGGCGGCCTTCGAGGCGAGCATCCCGCTGGCCACCCTCTACGGCGGCGCCGCCCCGGCCGAGGGCACCCGCCTGGCGGTGTTCGCGCGCCTGGTCAACGAGGACGGGCAGTACCTGGCCAACCAGACGGCCCCCGCCGACAACGCGACGGCCCCGGCGTCCGTCTCCCAGGTGGCGGTCGTCACCCTCCACGGCGGCGGCGCGCCCGTGTGCGACGACGACGGCGTCTGCGAGGCGGGCGAGACCACGCTCAACTGCCCTGGCGACTGCCCGGACACCGGCGAGTGCGGCGACAACGAGGTCTTCGCCTGGGAGGACGGCGTCATGTACTTCGTGCTCGTCGACCGCTTCTTCGACTCCGACGGGCTGAACCAGCCCGTGGACGGCGCCAACTGGGAGGCCCAGTTCCAGGGCGGCGACTGGAACGGCGTCGAGGAGAAGCTCTCCTACCTCGCCGGCCTGGGCGTGAACACCATCTGGCTGTCGGCCCCCTACAAGAACCGCGACTACGCGGGCTCGGCCATCGACCCGGTCGCCGACACCCATCTCTACTCGGCCTACCACGGGTACTGGCCCTCCCCGGCGAACGTCGACTACACCGACCCGCTGAACCCGCAGCCCACGCCGGCCGTGGAGGGGCGCCTGGGCACCGCGACGGACCTGCAGGCCATGATCGCCAGCGCCCGCGCCGAGGACATGCACATCCTGTTCGACTACGTCATGAACCACGTCGACGAGGCCTCCGGCCTGTTCGGCGCCCATCGTGACTGGTTCTACCTCGAGAACAACAACCCCGTGCTGTGCTCGCCCAATTATTGGAACGACCCGTACTACGGCACCCGCTGCGCCTTCACCACCTACCTGCCGGCCTTCGACTACTATCAGGACTGGGTGCGCGCGTGGTCCATCGCCGACGCCATCTGGTGGGCCCGCGAGTACGGCATCGACGGCTACCGCCTCGACGCGATCAAGCACGTGCCCATGAACTGGCTCACCGACCTTCGCACGGCCGCCGAGGCCGCGTTCCCCAACCCCGAGGGCGGCCGCTTCTACATGGTCGGCGAGACCTACGACTGGGACAGCCAGCAGACCCTCAAGGACTTCGTGGATCCGGCGACCAAGCTCGACGGCCAGTTCGACTTCCCGCTGCGCAAGCGCATGTGCGAGGCCATCTTCACCCGCGGCATGAGCCTGGACGACTTCTTCAACTGGTGGAACGGCAACGACACCTTCTACGGCGCCGGCGCCCTCATGTCCACCTGGATCGGCAACCACGACATCCCCCGCGCCATCCACTTCGCGTCGGGCCAGATCACCAACTGCTACGAAGGCTCCTACGTGGGCAACTCCTGGAACCCGGGCGCCTTCACCCAGCCCGGCAACGCCGAGCCGTACCAGCGCCTGGCCCTGGCGTTCGGCCTGCTGCTGACCAACCGCGGCGTGCCCCTGATCTACTACGGCGACGAGATCGGCATGGCCGGCGGCGGCGACCCCGACAACCGCCGCATGATGACCTGGAGCGGCCTGAACACCCACCAGGAATGGCTCCGCGCCCGCGTCTCGAAGTTGACCGCCATCCGCAAGGCCAACGTCGCCCTGCGCCGCGGCCGCCGCGTCACCGTCACCGGCGGCGCCGACACCTTCGCGTACAAGCTCACCGGCTGCGGCGCGGATCAGGAGCTCTACGTACTGGTGAACCGCGGCGACTTCGACGCCAGCGTGTCCGGCCTGCCCGCGGGCTCCTTCACCGAACTGATCTCCGAGACCACGGTGTCCGGCGGCGCCGCCGTCACCGTCCCCGCCCGCGACCTGATGATCTTCAAGGCCCAGTGACCGTCACGGAGGCCCCATGAGTGACACGACCCGAGACGACGGGCGGCCCCGGACGGCCGTCGTGGACACCATCTTGATCTGCCGGGTGCGACGGGGCGGCCGGACACCGGTGCCCGAAGGGGTCTTCCAGGTGGACCACGGGCTCCTCGGAGACGCCCACGCGGGGCCGGGGGACCGGCAGGTGCCGCTGTTCTGCGTCGCCGGACGCGCAAGGCTGGCTGACGGGCCGCCCGACGGGCTGTGCTTCGCCCGCTTCGAGGAGACGATGCGGCTCGCCGGGATCGACACGGCGACGCTCCGGTCGGGCGACCGGCTCGTGGGCGCCGAGGTGAGCCTCGAGGTGACCCCCGAACCCAAGCAGTGCTTCCCCGAGTGTGCCATCGTGGCCCGCGGCGGGCGCTGCGCGCTGGCCGACGGCGTGCGCTTCGCCCGCGTCACGGTGGGAGGGGCGCTGCGCGTGGGCGAGGGTGTCTCGGTGTTTCGGGCCGGCGCGGGGACGGACGCCCGCCCGTGAGCGATCACGGCCCCCCCGATGACGCCGTGGCGCGCTGGAACACGCGCCGGTCGGGGAGTTACACCAACACCCGCCAGGACTGGGACGACCGCGCCGTCGACTGGGACGGCCGCCTGCGGAGTCAGGACGTTCGCGCCCGGCAGGGGGAAGAACGCGTCCGCGCCGTCGTCGGCTTTCTACAGGAACGCGGTCTGCTGGGGCCGGACCGCGAGGTGGTGGACGTGGGCTGCGGGCCTGGGCGGTTCGTCGCCGGCTTCGCCCGCACCGCGCGCCGGGCGGTGGGGCTGGACTTCGCACCGGGCATGGTCGAGGCGGGGGAACGCTTCGCCCGGGAGCAGGGTCTCGCCAACACGGCGTTTCACGTATGTGACTTTCAGGGCGACGGGCCCTTCGATCCTGCCTGGGACGGCGCCTTCGACCTGGCGTTCTCGTCGATCACCCCCGCTGTCGCCGGGCTCGACGCGCTGCGCCGCTTCATGCGCCTGAGCCGTGCCTGGTGCATGAACGTCTGCTTCATTCACTTGCACAACGAACTGCAGGACCGGCTCCTCGCCGACGTGTTCGGCCGCGGCCCGGCGCAGACGGGCGCCGTCGCGCACCGCGAGACCACCGGCCACAGTTACTGGCTCGACGAGCTCGTCGCCGTGCTGCGACACCTGGGGCAGGACCCCGAGGTCATGACCTGGGACCAACCCCGGGAGCTCGCGCTGCCGGCGGACCACGCCACGGCCGAGGCCTTGACCCGCGCCCTGCTGCCGCCTTCAGAGCGCGACCCAGGAGCAACCGCGCGGGTCGAGGCCTTCCTGCGGACCTGCGCCGGTCCTGACGGGCTGGTGTGGGAACGCAGCGACTGCCGGTACGGCTGGGTGCTGTGGGACGTGCGGGAGCCCGGCGCCCGCGACTGACCCCGGCTGCATTTTTCCCTTCGCGCAAAACCCCCCTTTCAGGTACTATCTGCGCGTCCGAAACGATCCGGAGGAGGAACCGGCATGCGCATCGCGGTCATCAACGGCAGCCCAAAGGGCAAGAACAAGATCGGAAGAGCACACGTCTGAACTCCAGTCACCGAATCCGATCTCG
>CALKWH010000259.1 GCA_938004375.1 uncultured Pseudomonadota bacterium | reverse complement strand
AGATCGTATTCGGTGACTGGAGTTCAGACGTGTGCTCTTCCGATCTTTGAGGGTCGGGAACGCGGCGAAGTCCTGGGCCTTGGCGTTCTTCACGTCGGCCATGGAGAAGCGGGTGGCCGTCCCGAGCAGGAGCTGGAACAGACGTCCCTCGTCCATCGCCGGGGAGAGCTTCTTCTCGATGAGATAGGCGATCTTGTCACGGCTCTCCTTGAGCTGCTTCTCGCCGAGCTTGGCGTAGCCCCAGGCGCCGGCCAGGTGATCGTAGGTCGTCAGGCGGATCATCGGATCGAGCGCGGTGGGATCCGCCACGCCGCGGAGCTGGGCGATGGTCTCGGAGATCTTCTTGCTGATGCTGTCGAAGGTCTCGACGGCCTTGAGCATGCCCTTGAGATCCTTCTTCGCGTCCAGGGCGTCGAACTGGGCCGACCACAGGGCGGTGAGCGCGAAGGCGCCGGCGCGTTGGGCGTAGTCGTAGGCGGCGGCGATGGAGCCGGCCTTGATCAGGGTGTTGGCCTCCTCGGCGTATTTCACGGCGGCGGTCAGGCCGTTCTTGGTGCGGTCCGACTGCTTGCCCGGGATCGCCTTGATCTTCTTGACGAGCTCGGTGTGCTGCTTGAGCCACTTGTCGCAGCGCTCCTTGAGCAGTTTCTCGGTGTCGGCGTCGAGCTTCAGGGCGTCGGCGGCCACGGGTTCGGGCAGCTCGAGCTTGCTCCCGGTGAGCAGGGTGAAGCCCTCGGTGATCGTGGCGATCTCCTGCACCTGGGCGCCGGCGGCGCGGGCCACCTCGGCGCAGTTGGCGTACTGCAGGGCGGCGGAGTCCCAGGCCATGTCCTGTCCGGCCGGGATGCCAATGGTCTTGGCGCCGGCGGCGGCGGCGGCTTTGATCTTGGCGGGGAGGTGCTCGACCGGACCCACCGTGCCGTCGGGGTTCAGCGCGCCGAAGAGCACGACGCCGGGCTTGGGCGGGGTCTGCACCATGGCGGCCATGATGCCGGCCGACACCGCCAGCTGGGAGCCTAGCTCGTCGAGCTCGCCCGCAGCGTCGGCGGTGATCTTGTAGTCCACCAGGTTCTTGCCGATGGCGTAGGCGGCCAGCATGCCGCCGGTCCAGAGCAGGGTCTTGCGGGCCGGGGATGGGCTCTCCTGTACCCAGGATATGGCCAGTTTCTTTTCGCTGTTGGGGGTGATCGCCAGCTTCACGGCGATCTGGGCGGGCAGGGCGCCCTCCTTGGGCAGGGCGAACGCGAGGACGGTCAGGCCCTGGTCTGCCGCCTTCTCGGGGATGACGACCTTCGGATCCTTGGCGGGATCGGTTTTCGCCTTGGGCTTGCAGCCGAAGGCGGCGATGGTGAGGATCAGGCTCAAAATCCAGAAACGTTTCATGATGATGACTCCTTGCGTGTCGAACACGGCCCATTACTAACGCAAAACCGCCACGAGAGGAAGAGGGCAGGAGCAAGAATGTGCGAACCGACCGGTCGGGGAGTCCCTTCGAACCGGAAAGTCAGGTGTTGACTCCCAAACCTATGCCTATATGATGCCCGCGGGCACAGCGCCCGAAGGAGGCTGAATTGATGAAGACCCAAGATTTCGTTGCCATGGAGAAAAAGTATCTCGCTCCGAACTACAATCCGCTGGACGTCGTGATCGAGTCCGGTGAAGGCGTGTGGGTGAGCGACGTCGAGGGGAAGAAGTACATGGACTTCCTGGCGGCGTACTCCGCCCTGAATCAGGGGTACTGCCACCCGCGGATCAAGAAGGCGATGCTGGACCAGGTCGAGAAGGTCACGCTGACCTCCCGCGCGTTCCGCAACGACAAGCTGCCGCTGCTGGCCGAGAAGCTCTGCACCCTGCTTGGCTACGAGATGATGCTGCCCATGAACTCCGGGGCCGAGGCCGTCGAGACCGCCCTAAAGGCCGCCCGCAAGTGGGGCTACAAGCACAAGAACGTGCCCGAGGGCAAGGCGCACATGATTGCCATGTCCAACAATTTCCATGGCCGCACGATCACCATCGTGAGCTTCTCCACCGAGGAGGACTACCGGGCCGGCTTCGGGCCGTTCACCGACGGCTTCACCGTGATCCCGTACGGGGACGTGGCCGCCCTCGAGAAGGCGATCACGCCGCACACGGTGGCCGTGCTCATGGAGCCCATCCAGGGCGAGGCCGGCATCATCATCCCGCCCGAAGGAACCCTGAAGAAGGTCCGCGAGGTGTGTGACCGCCATCGCATGCTCATGATCGCCGACGAGATCCGGAGCGGCCTGGGCCGCACCGGCCGCATGCTCGCCTGCGAGTGGGAGAACGTGAAGCCCGACATGGTCTGCCTGGGCAAGGCGCTCTCGGGCGGCTTCTATCCGGTGTCCGCGGTGGTCGGCTCTGCCGAGGTCATGACCGTGTTCAACCCCGGCGAGCACGGCTCCACCTTCGGCGGCAACCCCATGGCCGCGGCGGTCGCCATCGCCGCCCTGGACGTCCTCGTCGAGGAGAAGCTGGTCGAGCGTGCGGCCGAGTTGGGCGCCGTCGCCATGGACAAGCTGGCCCCCCTCGCGAAGAACCCGCTGGTCAAGGAGATCCGCGGCCGTGGCCTGTGGATCGGCATCGAGTTGAAGCCCGAGGCGGGCGGCGCCCGCAAATATTGCATGAAGTTGATGGAAAAGGGCGTGCTGGCCAAGGACACCCACCATCACACCATCCGCCTCGCTCCGCCCCTGGTCATCACCCGCGAGGAACTCCTCGCCGGTCTCGACAAGGTCCTCGAGGTCCTCGCCTAGCCCGCCGCATCGGGTCTCCCCCTCTCCGCCTTCATCCAAATTGAAATCGAAATCTGATTCGACCCGCCCGACCCGGAACGGTTTTCACGGGGAAGGCGGCGTCGGCGGCGTCGGGACGGGCGTGGGCGCGATCTCGGGGGGCGCCACGCGCACGTCGATGGGCTCCACCTTGTCGTCGGGCTCCATGCCCTCGGGGGGATCGGGCCGGGGGGGGACGGGCTGTTCCACGGGATCGCCCGGCTTCTCGTTCACCGTGGTCTCCCGGGTGCACGAGACCGCGCCCGCGAACCCGGTGACGGCGATGATCCCGGCGGCCGCGACCCGCGCCCAGGTGGCCGACGCCGGCTCCTGCGCGTGCAGGTACTCCGGCGCCCGCACCTCTTCCACCGTCCCGTGGACGTGGATCCGGAGACAGCGGCCGGGCACGGCCAGGAAATCGCCGTCGCGCAGGATCACCGGCTTCCCGGGCTCCAGGTCGACGTGGCGCCCCGCGCGGGTCACGCGGGCGCCGGCGGGCGACTCCGCGTCCCGCAGCGCGGCCAGGCGGTCGTCTCCGGTGACGAAGATCCGGCACCAGGCCACGGCGGTCTCCCGCTGGAGCACGCGTCCGTCGCGCGTGAGCTGGAGCCGGAAGGCGGGCCCGGCGGCGGCCGTGCACTGCAGAAAGCGCAGGCTCTCATGCTCAGGGTAGCAGTCCTCGAGACAAAGGGAGAGGGGACGGTTCATGGGGGGACCTCCTCAGGGCGCCGAACGGCGGATGCAAAAAAGACTGCCACCAAAGGCCGCGGGTTGCAAGCGGTCATCACCCCGGGGTCATCGTACGCGACTGATCCCTGATCCCTTGTCCCGATGGTGATCCCGAAATCGAAATCGAAATCGAAATCCGGAAGTCCCTCCCGGAACAGCTTGTTCTGCCGTGACCCCGTTCCCGCTGGACTTGCCCGGAAATCCTGATATAGGGTGCGGACGAGACGGCTCCGGGCGCTACGCCTGCGGCTCGTCCGGTCAGGTGACGCGCCCATGCATACGCAATTCCTGCTGGAGTTCCCCTGGAAGATCATCACCGCCGCCTGGCCGCAGCTGGCCTGCGCCGTCGCCGAGCCCCTCGCCGGCGGGCTCATCAACCGGACCCTGCGCATGACCTCGAAGGAGGGCGCGCGCAGCGTGCTCCAGTGGCTCAACCCGGTGTTTCCCCCGACGGTCACCGATGACGTGGCCGCCGTGTGCCGGCACCTCGCGACCCGCGGCTTCTCGACCTTTTCCGTGGTCCCCACCTGCGACGGCGCCAACTTCCTCGTCCACGAAAACGCCAGTTTCCGGCTGCTGACCTACCTCGAGGGCGACTTCCTCGGCCCCGCCGACATCGCCGTGGCCGGGAAGACCCTGGCGCGCTTCCACCGGGCGCTTTCGGACCTCACCCACGTCTTTTCCCACCACCGCAACATCCATCGGCCGCCGGTCCACGGGCGCAAGCTCGAAGGGGCGCTGGTCGCCAACCCGGACCACCGGCTCCGAGCCGAGGTGGCCTCCCTGGCCGAGGAGGTGTTGCCCCGCCTGCATCCCCAATGCGAATGGAACACGCTGCCCTCCCGGGTGGTCCACGGCGATCCAAAACTCGAGAACTTCTGGCGCACGGCCGACGGCGTCACCCTGCTAGATCGGAAGAGCGTCGTGTAGGGAAAGAGTGTAGATCTCGGTG
>CALKWH010000258.1 GCA_938004375.1 uncultured Pseudomonadota bacterium | reverse complement strand
GACCACCTAGATCTACACTCTTTCCCTACACGACGCTCTTCCGATCTCTGCTCGAGCTCGTCATCGACAAACTGGGGCTCGCCACCCGCGTCCGGGGCAAGCAGCTCGTGGCGCACTCGGCGATCACCGTCAACGGCCGCGAGACGAACGACCCGCGCACGCCGGTGCAGCCCGGCGACGAGGTGATCCTCGAGCGCATGCCCGTCGCCCCGACCCGCAAGAAGCGCCCCCCGTTCCCCGTCCACTACGAGGACGCCCACCTGCTGGTGGCCGAGAAGCCCCCGGGCATCCTCACCCACGGCGTCGGGGAGAAGCGCGCGCCCTCGTTCTTCGCCATCATGGACGCCTGGCTCGACGACGTCACCCGCGGCAAGGAGCGCCTGTTCATCGTGCACCGCCTGGACAAGGAGGTCACCGGGCTGCTCGTCTTCGCCAAGAGCGTCGAGCTCCAGACCTGGTTCAAGACCCACTGGAAGTCCGTGGAGAAGCGCTACTGCGCCCTGGTCGAGGGCGCGCCCCCGACCCCCGAGGGCACCCTGGAGAGCTGGCTCCACGAGCACCCCGACACCCTGAAGGTCACCTCCGGCCCCCAGCGGCCGAACGCGAAGCTCGCCGTCACCCACTACCGCACCCTCGCCCCGCGCGGGCCGTACACGCTGCTCGAGCTTCGCCTCGACACCGGTCGCAAGAACCAGCTGCGCGTGCAACTGGCCGATCTGGGCTGCCCCATCGTGGGCGACTACCGCTACGGCGCCGACGCCTCGGTGAAGCGCCAGATCCGGCTGTGCGCCTACTTTCTCTCGTTCCCCCACCCGGTCACGGGCCAGTCCATGAGCTTTCAATTGCAACCGGACGCGGACTTCCTGAACCCGTCGGACGTCGACGAAAAATACAAGTAAGTCGGACTGGTCCGACCCGTCCGACCCGTCCGACCTGATCGTTCCGGCGACTTCGTCGCCTCAGACGGGCCGCCCTTTTGCGGGCGTCCCTACCACATGGTGAAGTTCAAGCCGAGGTTGACGCGCCAGCCGCGCAGGTTTTCGTAGTCCTGCACGGGGAACGTGTAGCCGCCGGTGAGGCTGACGAAGAAGTTGCGGTCCGACCACAGGTGGACGCCGAAGGTGGGGGTGATGTGGAACACGCCGCCGAGCTTCTCCATGCAGGTCTCGGTCTCGGACACGGTGCAGCCCTCGGTGGGGACCAAGCGGCTCGTATAGGAGCCGCCCATTTCCAGACCGAACACCGGGATCAGGAACGGGCGGCGGGGGTTGCGCTCGAAGGAGAGATCCAGGCCGAAGGCGTAATAAATCATATCCTCGATGTCCTTCTCGGTGCTGTCGAGGATGTCGACCTTGAAGTACAGGCGCCCGTGGGAGGGGCCGCGCTTCTCGTTGCGGTGGACCCAGGCCAGGAAGACGTAGTTGATGGAGATGCCGTTGAAGATTCCCAACTGCGCGTGGTTCTCGGGGATGTAGGTCGTGGCCGCCAGGCCCGGCAGGAAGAAGCTCTCCCACTCCTCGCGGACCTTGATCACCATGGTTTTGGAAGCGGTGTTGACGCCGTCGCTGACGGTGAACGTGATGTTGTGGGTACCCACGTGCCAGGTGCGGGGCTTCCAGTAAAAAATAAGCGCCGTGGGGTCGAGGGTGGCGTTGGAGGGCGCGCCGGTGATCGTCCACCGATATGGGGTTCCGGAGTTGTTGAGAGTGACGCGGATCTCGTCGCCGACCTTCTGGTAATGACGATCGTAAAGATTGTATCGGTTGGCCTCGAGGACCTGATGGACCGTCATCTCGGGGGGCTTGGGCGGCGGCTGGTAGGCCGCGATGGGTTGCGGGACCGGCTGGGGGGCGGCCACCAGCGGCGGCTGGGGCGCCGAGGTCGGGGTCTCGGGCGCCTGGGCCCGGACGGCGGTGACGGGGATGAGCCAGATCAGGAGTGCGGTCGGGAAGAGGATGCGGGTGAAACGTCTCATGGGCTACCTCCTTCGGTCATGGTGCAGGGTCGTGCGTGGGCGGACCCGGTGAAAAGCATAGGCCAAAACGAACCGCCGCGGAAGAAATTCTTCGACGGCCCTGAAATTTTCCCGGAACTCTGGGGTACCCTGACGCGCAAAACATGATATAAGGAAAGTTGCGCGCGAACTGTCCCTTTGCCGCCCGTCGCGCCATGGATGGAGTCATGCGGAACCACATTATTTTTTCTTTGATGGCTACAATGGGTCTTTTCCTGCTGGTCTCCTGCGCCGGCAAGTCCAATCAGATCGCCGCCGTGTGTGGGAACTCCGCCGTCGAGGATGGGGAGGAGTGCGATCCTCCGGGCGTGGGCGCCTGCACCGCGGATTGCACGCGGGATACTTCCAAGTGCGGCGATGATCTCTGCCAGTACCCCGAGGGGCCGTCGAACTGCATCGAAGACTGCCCCGCCGGCGTGTGCGGCAACGAGCTGCGCGACGACGGCGAGGAGTGCGACGGCCGCGACCTGGGCGGGGCCGCCTGCCAGACCCTGGGCTATCCCGGGGGTACGCTGAGCTGCTCCGTGGCCACCTGTGAGTTCGACGTGAGCCAGTGCACCAACCCCAACTGCGGCAACACGCTGCTCGACGACGGCGAGGAGTGCGACTCCGCCAACCTCAACGGCCAGTCCTGCGGGGAGCTGGGGTTCGACGGCGGATCCCTCGTCTGCTCCAACACCTGCCGTTACGACGATAGCGACTGCTATTACCTGACCTGTGGCAATGGTACACGGGACTCCGGCGAGGAGTGCGAGGACTTCGATCTGGGGGGCGCCACCTGCTCGGACTTCGGATACGCGGGCGGCGTCCTGCGCTGCAACGAGAACTGCCGGTATGACAAGACCGGCTGCCAGGCCTCCCTGTGCGGGAACCTGATCCTCAACGAGGGCGAGCAGTGCGACGGCGGCAACCTGGGCGGGGCCACCTGCGCCTCCCGCGGGTACTTCGGCGGCGCCCTGGCCTGCCACGGCAACTGCACCTTCAACGAGTCGGGCTGCACCAACTGCGGCAACGACACCCTCAACTCGGGTGAGGAGTGCGACGGCTCCAACCTGGGCGGCAAGACCTGCGTGACCGAGGGGTACGACGGCGGCGAGGTGTCGTGCAGCGCTTCCTGCACGATCAACGACAGCCTGTGCTACAACTCGACCTGCGGCAACGGCGTGCTGGACACCGGCGAGGAGTGCGACGGTTCCAACCTCAACGGCGCCTCCTGCGGCACCTTGGGTTATTCAGGCGGCACGCTGGCCTGCAACGCCAACTGCACTTTCAACGAGACCAACTGCACCACCAACGTCAACAACTGCGGCAACGGGCTCATCGACGGCGGCGAGCAGTGCGACGGCGCCAACCTCAACAGCAAGAGCTGCCTGACCCAGGGCTTCAACTGGGGTGGCACGCTGGCCTGTAACTCCTCCTGCCTGTTCAACACCTCCCAGTGCTACTCGAGCTGCTGGGCCGATCGCTTCGAGACCAACAACGGCTCCGCGAGCGCGACCACGGTGACGGTGGGCACCCGCTACGACGACCTGACGCTGTGCGGCGGCGACTACGACTGGTTCAAGTTCAACCGCGCCGCGTCCACGAATTATCGTGTCACGTTCTACTTCACGGGTTCCCGCGGAGACCTGGATCTCGAGGTCTACTGGTACGACGGCGCTTCGGTGGTGTGGGTCGGCGGGGCCTACGTCAACAACGACGGCACCACGCCGGTCAACAACGAGGTGTTCGAGATGCCCGCCTCGTTCAACGGCGGCGCCACGGGCACCTACTGGCTCCGGTTCTACGGCGAGGGCACCTACCCCAGCAACGACACCAACCTGTATTCCCTGCAGATCTCGACGTACTGACGGCGGCGGGGCGGCTCGAGTTCCTCGTTCGCCCCCGGCTCGGACGAAGCGATTTCGATTTCGATTTCGATAGGGAGAAGGATAACCCCCACCCCCTCATGGAGCGGTCGGGTGCGGCGGGGCCGACTACTCGCCGGTGGCCTCCTTCAGGCGGCGCTCGTTCTCCTCCTCGCGCATCTGGAGCGTCTCGGTGACGTCCTGACGGACCTGGGCGGGCTTGCCCGCGTGGCCGGACGGACCGGCGGGGATCGCCTGCTCACCCGCGGGGGCCGGGGCCGGCGGCGCGTCGTTCTTCGATTTCTTGCCGCCGCAGGCGAATGGCAGGGTACAAAGGCAGATGGCGACGATGGCGAAGCTCTTCATGGGGACCTCCGGGCGGACCGGGTCCGCCGTCCACGAAGATACCGTGATGCTTCGGCACTGACAACAGCAATGAACGGACCGGGCGGTGACGCTATGCTGCGGCGGAGTCCATCTTTCCAAGGAGCGTCTGATGAAGAGGCGATGTGCGTTCATGATGGCCCTGACGCTGGTCGCGTGCGGCCAGCGCGGGGAGGACCGGCCGGCCGGGTCCGGCGCCACGATCGTCGAACCCGGCGTCAAAGGGATGGCGGCATCTCCGCAGTTGCGATCGACGGCGTCTAGGCCGAATGCCTCGCGCAGGTGGGCGCCTTCGTGAAGGCGTCGGGGGAGGGGAAGGCCACCACCTGCAACGTCACGCGGCCCATGCGGGATCCCGACGTCGGGGCCTGCGCCTGCTCCCGTCTGCTCAACTGGAAGTTTCCGTGTCCTGACGGACCCGATTTCACCCACACCTGGACCTGGACCCTCACCATCGGGGACTGACCCTCCAAAAAAAGGGTGGATCCGGTCGGGGAAAATTTGTTACAAGAGGGCGGTCACGCAATCTTTGGCCAAACGTCGTTCCGAACCCGTCGTGACCCCCTGGAGGAGAAGAGCATGTTCACAACGTACCGGTTTCTGATTCTGATGGTTTCCGTGCTGGGACTCTTCGCGTTCTCTGGATGCAAGAAGAAGGCAGAGATCGCCCAGCAGGGGCAGCGCTGCGGCGCGAAGACCAAGTGCGCCCAGGGCCTGAAGTGCTGGTCCGGGACCTGCGAGGACATCTCCAGCACCAGCGACGTCTGCAAGTTCGTCAAGGAGGCCTCCGGAGCCATCATGAACGCGGCGCCGAAAGATCTGCTCAAGGGCCTGGACTTCGAGTACGACCCGAATTTCATCTCCGAGATCCCCAACTCCGCGGCCCAGATCTACAAAGGCTTCGCCACGGGCATGCCCGAGCGGTCCTGCAAGCGCCTGCTCGAGTGCGAGATGCCCAAGTTGGGTATCGGCTACTCCTGGTTCTGGACCCGCGCGGCCTACGAGGCCACCAAGACCATCCCCGAGGGGGCCAAGAAGGTCGCCCCTGACGCCGTGTCGGTGAACGTGCAGGGCTGGGAGGGCACCGCCATCGGTGACGACCCGAGCCTGTTCCCCGAGGTCAAGATCAAGCAGATGACCATGCACCGGTTCGGCTGCAAGGCCGAAGTCGACGTGAAGGTCCGCGAGGACTTCGCCGGTTTCGTGACCTTCCACTTCTGGCGCAAGACCGGCTGCGAGTTCGTCGAAGCCGACAAAGCCACGAAGGACGCCAAGCCGGGCTTCAAGTGCCAGGGCGAGGAGATGCTGAAGGACCCGAAGTACACCTACACGGTCTATCTGTACCCCTTCTCCTCCCAGCAGCTCGAGGCCCAGAAAAAGGGCGAGAAGAACAAGGAAAAGGCCGCGCGCGCCTATTTCACGGGCAACCCTGGCACCTACAAGGTCGAGCTCTGGGCGTACAACCCCATCGACGAGGCCATGTTCGGCGAACACAAGCAGTTCGAGGACGAGACCGAGATGAAGAAGTACCCCGGCTTCGCCTTCTGCCCGAAGTATAAGGAAGACCCGAAGGAGAACGGCTGCGGCTGCATCGGCTTCGTCGACCGCAAGATCACGGTCACCGCGGATCCCGATCCGTTCTTCATGCCCTTGGACGAGGAGAAGTGCGCGAAGCAGGCGGCCGAGGCCGAGGCCTCGAAGAAGGACGAAAAGTAACAGTTTTATCCCGCCGATTTGACATTTATCCTACACTGTAGTAAAAAGGGGACATGAGCAGCACATCTCTCCCCACCGAGCGTCGTTCCAGTTCCCGCATCCCCGTGGTCATCTCCGTGCGTGAGCGCTCCGCCCATGGCGTGGTCATGTGCGTGGCGACCGACATCTCCCGCTCCGGCATGGCGCTCAAGCGCGCGGCGGACACGGCGCCGGCGTCCCCGGTCACCCTGGAGTTCTCCCTTCCGGGCATCGACGGTCTCGTCTCGGTGACCGCCCGCTTCATCCGTCAGTTCCAGACGGCCTCGGTCCAGGTGGGCGCGGTGTCCTTCGAGTAGGTCCCCGACCCCCTGGCGGCCTGGTTCTCGGTCGCCGGCCGGTCTCCGGTCACCTGATCACTGTCTCGAGTACAACGCGAGCATCCGAAGCAACAGGCGGGCGACCAGGAAGTCCGGCGCGATCATGCCCGGGATGGGCATGAGCTCGACGACGTCGAAGCCCACCACGCGACGGTGGGTGAACACGGAATGCAGCAGACGGGTGAGGTGATGGTAAAGCAGACCGCCGGGCTCGGGGGTGCCGGTGGCCGCCATGATCGAGGGGTCGAGCACGTCCACGTCCAGGGTCACGTAGAGAGGGGCGCCGGGATCCAGCGCCTCCACCACGGGGGTCACCCACTCCGGGCCGGCCTCGAGGATGTCTCTGGCCCAGAAGACGCGCAGTCCGCGGGCGCGCACCAGCTCCATCTCGGGCGCAGAGAGCGAGCGGATGCCCACCTCGACCAGCGGCCCCAGATCGAGGAGCCTGGCGGCCACGCACGCGTGGTTCTCGGGGGTTCCCTCGTATTCCAGGCGCAGGTCGGCGTGGGCGTCGATGTGGAGGAACTGCAGCCCGGGGAAGTGGGCGGCGTAGGCGCGGGCGGCTCCGATGGTCACCGAGTGCTCGCCGCCCAGGGTGACGACCATGCGGCCCGCGTCGAGGTGATGGCTCACCGCGGCCTCGATGGCCTCACCCATGGCCCGGGGCCCCGACATGCGCGGCATGAGGGGTTCGAGGGTGCCGATGGGCAGATCGGCCACGTCGACGTCGAGGGCCTCGTCGTAGGTCTCCATGTTGCGGGAGGCCTCGATGATGGCCGCGGGTGCGTCCCGGGAGCCCGGACGGTAGGAGGTCGTGGAGTCGTACGGCACGGGCAGGAGCACGATGGAGGGCTCCTCGACCGTGGGGACGCCCATGAAGCCGTAGGGGATGGTGGCGGGGTATTCGCGGTTCATGTCACACCTGTACGCGAGGGGGTTAGAGGTCGTCGACCGTGCCGTAACGGTAAAAGCTCATGGTGAATTGGGCGCCGGCGCGGGTCTTGGAGCGAAGCTCGGTGGCGTAGCCGAACATGCTGCGCATGGGCACGAAGGCCTGCACCACCCGACGGTCGCCGCGGAGCTCCATGTTCTCGACGCGGCCGCGGCGGGCACCGAGGTCGCCGATGACGTCTCCGACGTAGGCCTCGGGGGTGACCACCTCGACGCGCATGATGGGCTCGAGGAGGCGGCAGCCGTCCTCGGTGGCGGCCCGGCGGAAGGCCTCCTGGGCGGCGATGAGGTAGGCGACCTCGGTGGGCGCGGCGCCCTCGGCGAAGCCCACGTCGAGCAGGGTGATGCGGATGTCCTGCACGGGATAGCCGCGGGCGCCCGAGGAGCGGGCAGCCTCGGAGGCGCCCTGCATGGCCGCCTCGAGGATCTTCAGGTTCGTCGGGTACCGCTCGCGCAGGCCCGCCGCCATGAGCACCTCGACCCCGGCGCCGCGGGGCAGGGGGCCGACCTCGAGGCGGACGCGCCCGTAGAGCCGGCGCTCCTTGTTGTCCTCCTCGATGACCCGCTCGAAAACGCCCTCGCCGGAGGTGGCCTGCAGGAATGTTTCACGGTAGACGACCTGGGGTTTGCCGGCCTTGGCCTGCACGTTGTGCTCGCGCACCAGGCGGTCCATGACCACCTCGAGGTGCAGCTCGCCCATGCCGGAGATCAGGGTCTCGCCGGTCTCCTTGTCCTCGTGGACGCGGAAGGTTGGATCCTCCTCCATCATGCGCAGCACCGCCTGCTCGAGCTTTTCCTTCTCCTCCATGTTCTTGGGTTCCACGGCCATGGAGATGACGGGCTCGTACGTATCGATGGCCTCGAGCATCATCTGCTCGTTGCCGGCGCAGACCGTGTCGCCGGTGATCACGGACTTCATGCCCAGGGCGAGGAAGATGTCGCCTGCCTGGGCGGAGTCGATGGGCTCTTTTTTATTGGCGTGGACGCGGAACAGGCGGGAGAGCTTCTCCTTCTTCTGGGCGCGCACGTTGAGCAGGTCGTCGCCCTCTTCGACGTGGCCGCTGTAGACCCGGAAGTAGACCTGCTTGCGCGTGCCGTCCATGGCGACCTTGAACGCCAGCATCGCCAGCGGGCCGTTGGGATCCTGCGGCCACGAGACCGGCTCGCCCGAGCGCGGGATCCGCCCATGGACCGGCGGCAGATCCCCCGGGGAAGGCAGATAGTCCACCACGGCGTCCAGAAGCGGCTGCACGCCCATGTTTTTCAGGGCCGAGCCGGTGAACACGGGGACGATGCGGCCGGCCACCGTGCCGGCACGGATTCCCGCCCGGATTTCCTCGGGGGACAGTTCCCCGGTCTCGAGGAACCGGTCCGTGAGGTGGTCGAGCTGCTCAGCCGCCCGCTCCATGAGCGTCTCGCGGTGGAGGGCGACCTCGTCGGCCAGGTCGGCGGGGACGGGGATCTCCTGCGGGGGGTCCTCCTCGAGGCCGGTGAAGTGCCAGGCACGACCCGTCACCAGATCCACCACACCGTGGAAGCGATCCTCGGCGCCGATGGGCAGTTGGAGCGCGACGGGGTGCCCGCCGAGCCGCTCGGCGATCTCGTCCCGGACCCGGAAGAAGTCCGCGCCGATGCGGTCCATCTTGTTGATGAAGGCGATGCGCGGCACCCGGAATTTGTCGGCCTGGTGCCACACGGTCTCGCTCTGGGGCTCCACGCCGCCCTTGGCGCAGAACACGACCACGGCGCCGTCGATCACGCGAAGGCTGCGCTCGACCTCGATGGTGAAGTCAACGTGTCCCGGCGTGTCGATCAACTGGAACTCGTGGTCGTTCCACTGGAAATACGTCGCCGCGGCCGTGATGGTGATGCCGCGCTCCTGTTCCTGGACCATCCAGTCCATCTGCGCGGCGCCGTCGTGGACCTCGCCCATGCGGTGGATCTTCCCCGTGTAGAACAGGAAGCGTTCGGTCAGGGTGGTCTTGCCCGCGTCGATGTGGGCGGTGATTCCGATGTTGCGCACGTTGGTGCGAACCTTGTATTTGGGGCCCTTTTGCTTGCTCATGCGTGTTTGTCGTCCGTGTTTCCCGACTGCAGCCGCAGCGCGTCCATGTTGCCGCGGATCCGGTCCAGTTTCTCGAAGAGCATGCCGAACTTCAACTGGGAGGCCCGCGGGTCGTTGGCCCTGGCCTGGTTGAGGGCCTCGAAGATGGAACTGTAGAAGCCGGCGCTGGCCTGCTCCCGTTCCTCGTTGAGGTGCCGGAACTGCTCCAGTTCGCGGTTGAGGCGGATGATCTTCTCGCGTTTTTCGGCCGCGATGGCGGCGAGCCGCTCCTTGAGCGACTCGAGCTGGGCCGAGAGCTCGTTCTTGCGCGCGATCCGCTCCAGGGTGGTGGTGGCGCCGGAGAGCTGGCGGATCTCGTGGGAGAGGTCCAGGATGGAGTACCGCAGGGCGTTCTCCTGGCGGTTGTAGTCCGCGCGGATCCGCTCGAACTCCTGCTCGCGCACGGCGATGGTGGCCTGGAACGAGGTGATCTCGTTCTGCAGGTGGATGATCTCGTCGACCGTGTGAGAGCAGGAGAGCTCGAGGATCCCCGCCTCGACCAGCCGCAGGGTGAGCTCCACCAGGGTCTCCTGGGCCAGCGCCCTCAGTTCCAGCAGGGAGAGGGTCCGCAGCTCGGCCGTGCTCTCCGCCGGGCGCGGCGCCGGTGCTTCGACCGGGCGTCCCAACTGGGGCGCCTCGGGGAGGCGGGCCAGCTCCGAGGCCAGGTTGAGGACCACGCCCAGGACCTTCTGCAGGTCGTTGCGCACCTCGCCGGCGGTGGCGTAGCGATCCTGCGGCTTCTTGGCCAGGCAGCGCAGCACGACGCCGTCGAACACGCGGGGCACGTGGAAGTCCGGCACCAGGGACGAGGGCGGCGGCGGCATCTGCTGCAGGTGGGCGTGCAGGATGTCGGTGGGATTCTCGCTGAGGAACGGGGGCTGGCCGGTGACCAGCTCGAAGGCGAGGACCCCCAGGCTGTAGATGTCGCTGCGGCCGTCGAGGGACTTGTCCGAGGCCTGCTCGGGAGACATGTACTCGGGAGTGCCGAACACCTGCCCGTGGGAGGTGATGCGCGAGTTGGTGCAGTCCGGGACCATGAGACGGGCGATGCCGAAGTCCAGGATCTTGACCACGTCCACGCGGTTGCGCTCCTCGACCAGGAGCACGTTCTCGGCCTTGAGATCCCGATGGATGACGCCCATCTTGTGGGTGTGGTCCAGCGCGTCGGCGAGCTGGATGAGGATCGGCAATGCCCGGGTCAGCGGGATGCGCCCCTGGGTCTCGAGCAGCTTGTCGAGCCCCACGCCCTCGAGGAACTCCATGACGATGTAGAAGTTCCCCTCGGGGAGCCGCCCGAAGTCGGTGATGTACACCACGTTGGGATGAACCGCCCGGGAGGAGGCGATGGCCTCACGGCGGAAGCGCTCGACGAACAGTTCGTTCGTGAGATACTCGCTCTTGAGGATTTTGATGGCGAAGCGCCGGGGCAGGGTCTCGTGCTCGGCCAGATAGACCATGCCCATGCCGCCCTTGCCCACCAAATCAATAATGCGGAAGCGCCCGGCGATGGTCTTGCCTATCAAGGGATCGGGGGGGGTGGATTTCAAGCGGACCTCGCCCGCGGGCCTGGGAAGCGGCGCCGGGCCGTCGACCGCGGGTAGGGCTTTTTATCATGACCCGCGGCCGATGGCCAGCTGTGAGGTCCGGGCGGCAGGGCAGGGCGGCATTCGACCTCTGAGGCTTCAGACTCATTGGCATTTCTGAAAACGTGTTGCGTTCAACTCGCCGAGGTGGCAACATGGGCGCCGCGTTCAAGTCTTCGAAACCAATGCCGCACCTGGAAGCTGTCGTTCTGCGGCATGGCCATTCTCAATGGAGGTATATGATGAAACACGGTTTGATACCCACAGGCTTGCTGGTTTTCGCGATGGTTTCAGGATTCGGCTGCGTGAAAGAGAGATCCAGGAAACCCGGGGCAGGAAAGGATCTGGAGCCAGGCACGGTCATCCATGGTTTCAAGCTCGAGCGCAGGCAGTTCATCCCGGAGATGGACGGGGAAGGTTATCTGTTCCGCCACGAGAAGACCGGCGCCCGGCTGCTGAAGGTGTCGAGCAAGGATGACAACAAGGTGTTCAGCGTGGCCTTCAAGACCCCGCCGCCGGACGACACGGGGGTCCCCCACATCATCGAGCACTCGGTGCTCAACGGCTCCGAGCGTTTTCCGGTCAAAAGTCCTTTCGAGGTCCTGGCCCAGGGTTCCTTGAGCACCTTTCTCAACGCCATGACCAGCAGCGACCATACCATCTACCCTGTCGCCAGCCGCAACGACAAGGACTTCATGAATCTGATGCACGTCTATCTGGACGCGGTCTACAAACCCCTTTTGCACCAGGACAAGCGGATTCTCATGCAGGAGGGCTGGCACTACGAACTGGAGTCCCCCACGAGTCCCTTGGTATACAAAGGAGTAGTCTACAACGAGATGAAGGGGGCGTTCAGTTCGCCTGAGCGGCAACTCTACCTGCTCGTGAGGCGGGCGCTGTTTCCGGACAACTGCTATGGCAAGTCTTCCGGCGGCCACCCGGATTCCATCCCCGAATTGACCTATGAGAAGTTCACGGCCTTTCACAAAAAATACTACAGTCCGTCCAACAGTTATATTTATCTTTACGGGGACGGCGATCTGGAGAAGGAACTGGCCTTCATCGACAAACAGTATCTCTCCGGCTTCGAACGCGAGACCGTCGACGCCGGGATTCCCCTCCAGAAGCCCTTGGCCGCGCCGCAGGTCGTGAAGGGCTTCTACGGGATTCCCGAAGGGGCGCCCTCCGAGAAAAGGACCCTGATCGCCCGTGCCAGCGTCTTCGGCCGCAACACCGATCAGGAGCTCTACATCGCACTGGACATCCTGTCCGATGCCCTGGTGAATCACGAGGCCGCGCCGCTTCGCCGAGCGCTGCAGGAGGCCGGCATCGGCGAGGATGTGACCGCCGCGGTGGATGGGATTCAACAGCCGGTGTTCAATATCACCGTCAAGAACGCCAAGGCCGACGATCAGGCCCGCTTCGAGCAGGTGGTCCGGGAAACCCTGCAGAAGGTCGCCGGCGCCGGTTTCGATCCGATCCTGCTCGAGGGCATCGTCAACCTCCAGGAGTTTCAACTTCGTGAGGGCCCGGGCGCGGAAACGGGCATCATCGGGGCCCAGTTCGCCTCCCGGGGTTGGATGTTCGGCGACGATCCCTTCCTGACCCTCTCCTACAACCGGGAAATCGCCGCCATCAAATCCAAGATGGGTCAGAAGTACTTTGAACAACTGGCGCAGCGGGTCCTGTTGGCGAACCCCCACACCTGCACCGTCGTGCTGGAGCCCAAGCCGGGGCTGGAGAAGGATCTGGCGCTGGCCACCGAGAAGAAACTCGCGGAGCTCAAGGCTGCGATGAGCCCCGAGGAGCTCGACGCCATCGTCGCCCAGACCCGGGAACTGGTGGCCTATCAGCAGCGCCAGGATGATCCCGAGGCGCTCAGGACCATTCCCCTGCTGGAGCTCGCCGACATCGAGAAGAAACACGAGGACTTCCCCTTGAAGCACGAGAAACTGGGGGACGTGGAGCTGCTCTTTTTGGATGTCTTCAGCAAGGGGATCGTCTATCTGGACCTGTATTTTGATGCCTCCGCCGTGCCGCAGGAGCTCATCCCTTACGTGCAACTCTACAGTTACATGATTGGCCTGATGTCCACGCAGACCTACGCTTACGGGGATCTTCAGAATCAGGTCAATTTGCACACCGGCGGCATCCAAACCCTCGTGAGCACCGTGTCACCGGACCGCGATGATGCGAAGATGAGGCCGCTCTTCGTGATGCGCGGCAAGGCGATGCCCGACAAGCTCTCCCAGATGGCCGAGCTCATGAGACAGCAGTTGCTCCTGTCCCGGTGGGATGACGAGGCGCGCCTCCGGGAACTCCTGTTGCGCTTCAAGGCCCGGTTCGAGCGGAATATGGCCAGTAACGGTCTCAATGTGGCCTGGATTCGGCTCCACTCGTACCTCACCGACCGAGGAGCCTATCGGGACCTGATCGATGGGTATGCCTTCTATCGCTTCCTCTCCGAGGTCATCCAGGAAGGCGACATGAAGAAGGTCACCGCCAACCTGAGGTCGGTCCAGGCCGCCGTGGTCAACCGTCGGGGTCTCACCCTGGGTGTGACCGGCCAGGAGGCGCAGCTCAGGAAGGTCCGTGAGCTCCTCCCGAAGATGCTTCGCGCACTGCCCGAGGCCGAGCGCGTCCCGGTGGCCTACAGTTTTGCCAGGCAGCCCCTGAACGAGGGATTCCAGGACGCCTCCAAGGTACAATATGTAGTCAAAGGGTATGATTATCTCAAACTGGGCCATGCCTACAGCGGGAAAATGGAGGTGCTCAGCCAGCTTCTTTCCACCATTTACCTGCAGAACACCGTGCGGGTCCAGGGGGGCGCCTACGGAGGTTTTACCATCATGGATGACGCCGGTTTTCTCGCCTTTGCCTCCTTCCGGGACCCCAACCTCGGCCAGACGCTGGAGAACTATCGTGGCGCGGCCAAGTTCCTCTCCGAGCTCGATTTGGATGAGCGCGCGCTGCGTCGCCTGATCATCGGCACCATCTCCAACCTGGACCAACCATTGAATCCCAGCGAGAAGGGGAGCCGCGCCGTGAGGCGTTTCATGCGCGGGGATACCCTGGAAAAATTGCAGAGGGAGCGCGACGAGGTGCTCTCCACCACCCTCGAGGATCTGAAGGGGTTTGCCAAGCTGGTGGAGGACGTGATGGCCCGGGATGTCCTCTGCGTCGTGGGCAACGAGAAGAAGATCGAAGAGGAAAAAGCACGGTTCAAAAAGATTCTGCCCCTGCGGCAATAAGAGCCGCTTCTGAACGAGGAAGCCATGTCCCCATCGGATCCCGCCGACGACTTCACCGCCTCCGCGCCGGGCCTGGACGTGGAGTGGATCGCCCGGCTCGCCTCGGAGCTGCGCACGGCCACCGAGGAGAAGGAGATCTGCCTGATCCTGGCGCGGGCGCTGGAGCATGTCACCGGGGAGCAGGCGGTCATCGCCGTGAGCGGCTTCGACAAGCGGCAGGGCCGGTTCGCGCCGCAGGCGCTGGTGGGGATCGGCGGTCTCGGCGAGAAGGTGGCTGCGCTGCTGGGCCGGCGGCCCGAAGAGCTCTCGGGTGACTATCCCGCCTCGGTGAAGGCCCTCATGGCCTCGGGGCGGCTGACCCACGTGCCGGGGGGGGTCCCCCAGTTGGCCGGAGACGTGATGCCCCCCGCCCTGCTGCGACCCATCGTGACCCTGCTGGGCCTGGAGGACGTGTTCGTGCAGGGCTACTCCCAGGGCGAGGCGTCCGGCGGCGTGGCGATCATCACGCGCCGCCGTGGCCTGCCCCTGCGCTCGCGGCTGATCGAGGCCACGGTCCGCCTGGGGGCCGCCGCTCTCGAGCGCACCCGGGCCGAGGCCGCGCTGCGCCGCAGCGAGGAGCGCTACCGTCGGACCGTGGAGCTCATCCCGGACGTCATCTGGCGCTACGAGGTGGATGGGCGGGGCCTGTTCGTCGATGCGTTCGTCTCGACGGCGGTGGACCGGCTGCTGGGCCTGCCCGAGGGCACCATCGGGGACAGTTTCGAGCGATACTTCGAGCATGTCCTGCCCGAGGATCTTCCCCTGGTGAACGAGAATTTCGTCACCGGCATGTCCATCCCGGGCAGCGTCTCCCTGTTGGAGTACCGGGTCCTGCGGTCCGATGGCGCGGTGCGCTGGGTCCGCTCCACGGGCAAGTCGGTGGTGCTCCCGGACGGGCACATCGCGGGCAGCGGCATCACCACCGACATCACCGAGCGTAAGGCCCTGGATGAGCAGCTTCGGCTGCGGTCCCTGGTGCTCGACCAGATCGCCGATCACGTCACCGTCACCGACCTCGAGGGCCGCATCACCTACGCGAATCGTGCGGTCCAGGTCACCCTGCAGCGGTCCAATTCGGAGCTCGTCGGGACCTTGACGGAGGTGTACGGCGAGGATCCGGCCCGGGGGGCCACCCAGCGCGAGATCGTGGAGAAGACCGTCCGGGACGGGAGCTGGCGCGGAGAGGTGATCAACTACGCCAGCGACGGCGCCGAGGTCATCCTGGACTGCCGGACCCAGGTCGTGCGCGACGAGCAGGGTGAGGCGTTCGCCCTGTGCGGCATCTCCACCGACATCACCGAGCGGGTGCGCGCCGAGCAGGAGCAGCGGCGCCTCGAGGCCCAGCTGCAGCGCGCGATTCGGGTGGAGGCCATCGGGCGTCTCGCCGGCGGCATCGCCCACGACTTCAACAACATGCTGGGGGTGATCATCGCCAACACCGAGTTCGCCCTCGAACGCGTCGACCCCGCAGAGCCGCTGGCCGCCGAGCTCGTCGAAGTCCTGCGGGCCGCCCGCCACTCGGCCGATCTGACCGGCCAACTGCTCGCCTTCGCCCGTCGGCAGGCCATCGCCCCCCAGATCCTGGACGTCAACGACGCCGTGTCCAGCCTGCTGACGATGCTCCGGCGGCTCATCGGCGAGAGCATCGAACTGGTGTGGCGCCCGGCCCCGGCACCCTGCGTCGTCCAGATGGACCCATCCCAGATCGATCAGATCCTGACCAACCTCTGCCTCAACGCCCGGGACGCCATCGCCGGCGTGGGCACGCTGACCATCGGGACCGCGGTGGTCCGCGTCGACGAGGCCTTCTGCCGCGAGAACGCCGATGCCCGGCCGGGGGATTACGTGTGCCTGAGCGTGCGGGACACCGGCTGCGGCCTGGCGCCGGAGGCCGTCGCCTGCCTCTTCGAGCCGTTCTTCACGACCAAGGAGCTGGGACACGGGACCGGGCTGGGGTTGGCCACCGTGCACGGCATCGTGCGGCAGAACGACGGGTTCATCTCGGTCGAGAGCGCCCCCGGGGCCGGGGCGACGTTCCGGATCCACCTGCCCGTGCGCGCTGAATCCCCGGAGCCGGTGCAGGTCGGTCGTGTTCGGGGCCGAGCTCCGGAGACCGGCCACGGGACGGTGCTGCTCGTCGAGGACGAGAGCTCCCTGCTGCGGGTCGCCCGGCGCATCATCGAGCGGCAGGGATACACCGTGCTTGCCTCCGACAATCCCCTCGAGGCGCTGGAGCTGGCCAGGACTCCCGGTCGCACGATCGGGCTCCTCGTCACCGATGTCATCATGCCGGGCATGAACGGTCGCGACCTGGCTGACGCCTTCGCCCGGCTGCACCCGCGGGCGGGGTGCCTCTTCATATCCGGTTACACGGCCGACGTGATCGCCCGGCAGGGGGTGCTCGACGGGGAGGTGCACTTCCTGCAGAAGCCCTTCACCCCGGACCAGCTGGCCGAGGCGGTGCGTCGGGCCTACGTGGCGCCTTTCGGGACCGTCGAACCCTGACCCCGGCCGTCAGTGCAGGGGGAGCTCCTTGAGCATGGTGCGCAGCAGGTTGGAGGCGGCCCGGCGCACCTCCGGGGTTCGGTGGGCGGCGGAGACCCAATACAGGAAGCGGCGGGCGTCCTCACCCCCGAGGCGGGCGATCTCAGAGCACAGATAAACCGTCTGCTCGGGGGTGACCAGCAGGGCGAGCTCGGCCAGCGGCTCCACCGCCGACTGGTCTCCGAGGTGGGCCAGGGCGCCGGCCACGGTCATGCGCAAGGAGAGGCTCTCCTCGGTCTCGAGCAGGCGGATCAGGGACGGCGCGGCCACGGTCAGCCTCCGTCGCTTCACGGCCTCCACCGCGGCCCGGCGCTGATGGACATCCTGCGAGGAGAGCACCCGCAGGAGCTGGCTCGCGGGCATCTCCTCGAGGCCGGCCTCCATCCAGAGCAGGGTCAGGGTCTCGGCGAAGGCGTCGGCCAGCTCGGCGCTCAAGCGCGCGTCGAAGGACTTCACGTCCGCCTGGGCGTACTGAATCCAGCGACCGGCCACGGCCGAATGCACCTCGTCCGGGGCATGGGGGTAAAGCGGAAGCAGCGTGCTCCTGACGGTGAGCTCGACGGCGTGGTCGAGCATCCGGTCGCCCTCGGTGACGGGCCGGATGCGCGTCGCCGGCCGCAAGGACCAGGCGACCTGGAGCGTGAGGGGTCTGGCGAAGGAGAAGGGGTTGCGACCGAGGGAGACCGCCGGACCCGGGGTCGTGGAGAAGCGCTTCAGCCGCTCGGAGAACAGATCCTCACCGGCGGAGAAGGCGGGAGCGCCGGCGAAGGGCACTTCGGTGACCTCGAGTCGGATGATGGTGGGCGCGGCTTCCCGGGGCACGTCGGAAGCGTCGCCGCAGCCGGCGACCCACAGCCACCAGAAGGTGGCCAAGAGACAGAGGTGGTGGTGAATAAAAAAGAAGGGGCGCACGGGTCAGGTGTAGCAAAAGCCCGCCCGGGCCGCAAAAATGCGCCGGGATATTGGGTTGAATCCAGCGTCCGTTTTGGATAGTGTGGGCCGGCGGCAGTGCCTGCAGGGAGCAGGCCTGCGCACCCAGGAGGTTTCCATGATGATGAAGAAGGTCATGATCACCGCGGCCATTTCCGGCGCCGAGACCACGAAGGCTCAGCAGCCGGCCCTGCCGGTCACCCCCCAGGAGATGGCGCTCGCCGCCAAGGCCTGCCGGGAGGCGGGCGCGTCCATCATCCATCTGCACGCCCGCGACGACGAGGGCAACCCCACCGCCTCGGTGGAGCGCTTCGCCCAGTGCCTCGAGGCCATCCGGGCGGTCACCGACATCGTGGTCGAGTTCACCACCGGCGGCGCCATCGGAATGAGCGACGACGAGCGCCTGGGCCCGGTCGGCATGGGTCCGGAGATGGCCAGCCTGGACTGCGGCTCGGTCAACTTCGCCGACGAGATCCTCCCCAACAGCCTGCCCAGCATGCGGCGCTTCGCCACGACCATGCTCGAGAAGGGCGTGAAGCCGACCTTCGAGTGCTTCGACGTGGGCCACGTCTACAACGCGCGGATCCTGATCCAGGAAGGGTTGGTGAAGCCGCCGTACCACTTCACGTTCGTGCTGGGCGTGCCCGGGGCCATGCCGGCCACCGTGGAGGCGCTGCTGATGATGAAGGCCGCGCTGCCCACCGACGTGGAGCTCGAGTGGACCGGCATCGGCATCGGCGGGCGCGGCTCCGTGCTCATCCCGCCGGTGTCCGCCCTCATGGGGGGGCACGCCCGCGTGGGCTTCGAGGACAACGTCTACTTCACCCGCGGCCGGCTCGCCACCTCCAACGCCGAGCTCGTGGCGCGCATCGCCGACACCATCCGCGCCTACGGCAAGGAGATCGCGACCCCCGACGACGTGCGCGCCCGCTTCGGCCTGCGCTAGGAGTCAAGTCATGAAAAAGATTCTCATCACGGGCGGCGCCGGCTTCTTCGGCCTGCACATGACCCGACACCTGCGCACGCGCGGGCACCGGGTCGTGCTCCTCGACATCGCCCCCTACGAGACCGCCGAATACCCGGCCGATGGCGTCGAGTTCCTCGCCGGCGACGTCCGGGTCCCGGCGGACCTGGAGCGCGCGCTGGACGGCGTCACCCATGTAATCCACGCCGCAGCCGCGCTCCCGCTGTGGTCCCGCGACGACATCTTCTCCACCAACGTCGAGGGCACCCGCGTGGTCCTCGAACGCGCCGCGGCCGCCGGCGTGGAGCGCACCGCGTTCGTCTCCTCCACGGCCGTCTACGGCGTCCCCAAGGTCCACCCGCTGTACGAGTACTACCCCCGCGTCGGCGTGGGCGACTACGGCGAGAGCAAGATCCTGGCCGAGACCGTGTGCGAGGAGTTTCGCCGCCACGGACAGCCGGTGGGCATCATCCGCCCGAAGACCTTCATCGGGCCGTACCGCCTGGAGATCGGAAGAGCGTCGTGTAGGGAAAGAGTGTAGATCTCGGTGGT
>CALKWH010000257.1 GCA_938004375.1 uncultured Pseudomonadota bacterium | reverse complement strand
CACCGAGATCTACACTCTTTCCCTACACGACGCTCTTCCGATCTGGACGCAGGCGCGACGGACGCGGCGGGAGTCGATGCCGACGCCGCGAGGGGGGCCGTGGCGACCCGGGGAGCGGGCTTTACCGGCGTTCCGGACGCCGCCGGGGTCTTGATCGCGTCCGACGGCGACTCGTCCGCGGCCGTCGCCGGGGTCCCGGAGGCGGCCGACTTCGGGGCCGGGGTCTTCTCTTTCACGATCTTCGGGGCCTTGCCTTTATTGGCCGGCTCGGCCAAGTTGGGTGCCTTCACCGCAGCCGGGGTGGGCACGGTGTCGTGGTCGTCGGCCGTCCGGTCGGGCGCGCCCGGCTCCTCCTCCGGCGCCTCTTCCCCGTCCTCCTCCAGGGGCTCCCAGGAGAACAGTTGGACGAAGAAGCGGCCCACGGCGGTGGCAGCCCTCCCCAGCGCCAGGAAGACCGCCTGCGTGCCTTCCACGAGGCCCACGATGGCCCGGGCCGGGCTGCTCTGGGTCGCCAGCATCAGAAAGAGCAACAGGCCCATGGTGAACAGAATGAACGTGCCGGCCTTCGACACCAGGGAGATCCCCAGGGCGGCGAGTACCTCGCCGGTCCGGCCCCCCGCGCCCATGCCCTGGAGCCGGTACTTCGAGAAGATCAACGTGAACAGCACGGTACCGCACAGGGTGGCGCCCGTGTAACCCAGCCAGAGCCGTCCGTCGCGCACGGAGAAGCGGCGGGAGAAGATGCCCCAGGCCACGGAGAACAGGGCCACCACCACGAGGTGGCTGCCCAGCCCGAGCAGGGAGAACAGGCCCAGCGCGAGCGCTTGGCCGAAGGGGCCCATCAGGCGCCCGTCCCCGAACTGCAGGGACAAGAGGGCCCCGCCCAGCAGCAACGCGAAGCCCAGGAAGAGGATGCCCCACATCTCCCGGTGCAACTGCGGGCTCTTTTCTTCCTTGCGGGCGGGTCTTTTCTTTCTACTTACGGCCATTGGAGGCAAATTCCTTACTTGGGATCACATTGGTCCCCGAAGGGGGAACTTACCATCCCTCGATGGGAATTTCAATTTTTCAATGGGGAGGAAGGAGCGCGGGCTGAAGAGCCTTGCTCAGGGTTTTACTCGTGGACGCAGCGCGGGCAGGTGCTGATGACAAAGTCCTTGGAGGGATCGGTCGCGTCGCACTTCCGACAGGAGAAGTCGGCACAGTCGACGAAGCCGTTGCCGTCGTTGTCGACGCCGTCGGCGCAATTCGCCGGGGTGCTTTCGCAGATGGTCACCAGCGGGCTCTGCTGGCAGGAGTAGTCACGGCAATCAAAGTAGCCGTCGCCGTCCTGATCGATGCCGTCGGAGCAGGTCGCGTTGGTGATCTCGCGACCCTCGGCGCAAGCGGGGTCGGTGTACAGGCAGTCCCAGTCCTCACAATCGATGTGACCGTCGCCGTTGTTGTCGATGCCGTCGGCGCAGTTGGTCTCGGTGCAGACCGGATCGTCGGCGCAGTCGAAGTCGCGGCAGTCGACGTATTGATCGCCATCGTTGGAGATGCCGTCGGTGCAGTTCTGCTCGAAGTCATCGGCGCAGGCCGGGTCGTTGCCGCAGTCGTAGTCGTCGCAGTCGACGTAGCCGTTGCCGTCGTTGTCCGTGCCATCGGTGCAGTTTTCAATGCAGGCGGCGTTCTCGGAGCAGTCGAAGTCCTCGCAGTCGGTGTAGCCGTTGCCGTCGTTGTCCGCGCCATCGGTGCAGTCGGTCTCGATGCAGACCGTGACGTCGGGGTGGCCGTAGCAGGAGGGATCGGCGCAGTCGGTGAGGGTATCCTCATCATTGTCGAGGCCGTCGCCGCAGAGCGCGTCGGAGTTCTCGACCTTGGCCGGGCAGGCCACGTTGCCGGTGCAGGCCCAGTCGTCGCAGTCGGTGAAGCCGTTGTTGTCGTCGTCGAGCTCGTTGTCGCAGATCTCGTCCACGATCTCGGCGCAGTCGCCGTCGTTGGCGGCGACCTCGATGTCGGCGGCCGAGCGGGGCATCAGGTAATAATCGAAGAAATAAGTCACCACGCCGGTCAGACGGGAGAGGCAGACGCCCTCGTTCACCGAGGCGAGGTCGGCCAGGTCGTCCTGCGCCTTGGTGGAACCGCCCAACTTGACCTCCAGGCGGCCGTCGCGCTCGGAGACATCGGACACGCGAACGTTGGTCAGGCGCACGAGGACGCCCTCCCACTTCTCGCCGGTCTCCACGGTGTTGAGGTCGGAGGCGGTGATGTCGGTGGGAGTGAGCGGGGTGCCCGAACCCAGCACGGTCACCTGGGCTTCGGTGATCTCGGTCAGGGGATCGTCGAAGAGCGGCTCGTTGGTGTCCGGATCCAGGTACGAATACTCCATCTTGCGGCCGTGGACAGTCACCAGGTCGCCGACCTCCAGGTCGCCCCACCAGGCGCTGGTGGTGTCGGTGTTATACACCTGCACGCCGGAGAAGGCGCCGCCGTTGGGCTCGGAGATCCAGAAGGAGCCGGTCTTGTTGCCGTACTTGTCCACCGCGGTGACGACCTTGTTCGAGAGCACGACCTCGTCCCCGTCCTGCACGAAGTGCTGGTGGGAGGCGTCCTGCACCATGTAAATAGTGTCGTCGTTGTTGGTGTTGTTGGCGTTGTTGTTGTTGTTGTTGTTGCTGGACTTCTTGTCCTCGCGACAACCGGCGAACGCGACAGTGGCAATAATTAAGAAAGTAACGAGATTGCGCATGAAAAACCTCCAGAAGGACCTGTTACCGGCCCCTGAGTGTATAGCACCATTCCGTGACGGGAAAAGGGAGAAAATCAGCCTGCGGGGCGAAAGGCCGGACTAGGCCTTCTTTTCCTCGGTCTTCTCTTCGACGACCGGGGCGGCCTTCTTCTCGACGCCGATGATCTCGATCAAAGCCATCGGGGCATTGTCGCCACGGCGGTTTCCGGCCTTGATGATGCGGGTGTAGCCGCCGTGACGCGTGAGCATCTGCGGGGCGATCTCGCGGAACAGGCGGGTCAGCAGGGCGCGGTCGGGCACCATGCGGCGGGCCATGCGATAGTGATGCAGCACACGGACGCGCTGCTCGGGGGTCAGTTGATCCTGCGGCAGGGTCACCAGTTCGCCCAAGGAGGTCCCCCAGGTGATGGTCCGCTCGACGAACATCCGCAGCTCCTTGGCCTTGGGCAGCGTCGTCAAGATGCGACCGTGTTCGATCAGCGAGGAGACCATGTTGCGATACATGGCCTTGCGGTGTGTGGAGTTTCTTCCCAGGCGGCGACCACTATGACGGTGTCTCATCAGAATACCTCAACTTTCTGCAAATGGACTATTTCTTGCTCCCACCAGGCTGTTTGGGCGGCGGGCCGTCCACCGGCCACCAGTCGATCTTCATGCCCAGGGAGAGACCCATCTCGGCCAGGATCTCCTTGATTTCCTTCAGGGATTTTCGGCCGAAGTTCTTGGTCTTCAACATCTCGGTCTCGCTCTTCTGCACGAGCTGGCCGATGTACTTGATGTTCGCGTTCTGCAGGCAGTTCGCGGAACGCACGGACAGTTCCAGCTCGTCCACCGAGCGGAACAGGTACTGGTTGATCTCGGAGTCCGGACCGGAGTCGGAGGACTCCACCGGCTCGTCCTGCTCGTCGAAGGAGATGAAGATCTGCAGGTGCTCCTTGATGATCTTGGCGGAATAAGCCAGGGCATCCTTGGGCTCCACGGTGCCGTTGGTCCAGATCTCCATGGTCAACTTGTCGTAGTCCGTGCGCTGGCCCACGCGGGCGTTGGTCACGGTGTAGTTGACCTTGATGATGGGGGAATAGAGGGCGTCCACCGGGATGGAGCCCACGCCCAGCACGTCGTCCTTGTGCACGTCGGCGGGGATGTAGCCGCGCCCGGAGCGCACGGAGAGCTCCATGCGCAGGCGGCCGCCGTCGGACAGCGTGCAGATGTAATGGGCGGGGTTTAAAATCTCGATGTTGTCCAGCAACTGGATGTCCGAGGCGGTCACCACGCCCGGGCCCTTGACGTCCAGGGTGAGCTGGACCGGCTTCGGGTTGGGCTTCTTGATGACGACGCCCTTGAGGTTCAGGATGATCTCGGCCACATCTTCGACCACGTTCGGGATGGTGGTGAACTCGTGGAGCACTCCCTGAATCTTCACGGCCGTGATGGACGCGCCCTGCAGCGAGGACAGCATCACGCGACGCAGGCTGTTGCCCATGGTGATGCCGAAGCCGCGCTCCAGGGGCTCGCAGGTGAACTTGCTGTACACCGCGGTCCGGGAGTCGTCGTCGATGCGGACCGAGGTCGGCTTGATCAGTTCACGCCAGTTGCGCGCGGTCCACGTGTAGATCATCTGTTCCTTTCCAGCCATCTTTTCCTCCATCTCCGGGTTCCACTCCTTCTGCAGCAGGAACCACTCCCGGAAATGCGCAAACCGTACACTGCAGGCACACGGTGCAAAAACCCAATCATCTCGCGGCCTTGGGCGAACTCACGCTCGTCCGGAGACCAAAAAATTCTCCGCCGCGAAAAACCGACGGAGCGTATCAGACCCAGCGTGGCGTTCTCGAGGGTCGAAGGCCCGAGAGAAGGCCAAGCGCCTGAGGCATCTGCTGAAACGCCCCAGGCCCGCTGAAACGCGCCTCAGACGCGCCGGCGCTTGGGCGGACGGCAGCCGTTGTGCGGGATCGGCGTGCAGTCGCGGATCGACGAGATCCGCAGCCCGGCCTGGGCGACGGCGCGCAGCGCGCTCTCACGCCCGGCGCCGGGTCCACGCAGGAAGACCACTACGTTCTTCATGCCGTGCTCGACGGCCTTCTTGGCGGCGTCCTCGCCCGTCATCTGGGCGGCGTACGGCGTGGACTTGCGGGAGCCCTTGAACCGCAGGCCGGCGGAGGACCACGAGATCACGTTGCCGGTCATGTCGGTGATGGTGACGATGGTGTTGTTGAACGTGGAGACGATGTGCGCGACACCGCTGAGAACGTTCTTCTTGACCTTCTTCTTGCCAACTTTCTTGCGCGGAGCTCCCATTTTACTTACCTACCTTTTGCTTCTTGCCGACGGTGGCGCGGCGGGGACCCTTGCGGGTGCGGGCGTTGGTGTGCGTGCGCTGGCCGTGCACGGGCAGGCCGCGCATGTGACGCACACCGCGGTAGCACTTCAGGTCCATCAGGCGCTTGATGTTCATGTTGATCTCGCGCCTCAGGTCGCCCTCGACCTTGTAGTTCGCATCCAGGATCTCGCGGATGCGCTTGACTTCGTCCTCGGTGAGTTCGTCCGAGTTGGTGGCGAAGTCGATGCTGGCCGCGGACAGGATGTCCTGGGCCGTCTTGCGTCCAATACCGTAAATGTAAGTCAACGCGATCTCCATGCGTTTGCTGCGCGGAAGATCGACACCGGCGATACGCGGCATGATGGTACTCCTCCTCAGAATTCCTTACAGGTTAGCCCTGACGTTGCTTGTGCCTGGGGTCCTCGCAAATGACGCGTACGACGCCCTTGCGCTTGATGATCTTGCACTTCTCACAGATTTTCTTGATCGACGCACGGACTTTCATCTTCACATCTCCTCAGCGCCGGCTCAACACCAGCGGGTCGCCTTCGGTCACGGCGACGCTATGTTCAAAATGACAGGCCAACTTCCGGTCGCGGGTCACGACCGTCCAGCCGTCATCCAGGATCGAGACCTTCCACGTGCCCTCGCACAGCATCGGCTCGATGGCGAGCACGAGGCCGGGGGAGAGCAGCAGGCCCCTGCCGGGGGGGCCCAGGTTCGGCACCTGCGGGGGCTCGTGCATCTCCTGTCCGATGCCGTGCCCGACGAAGTCGCGGACCACCGAGTAGCCCGCCGCCTCCGCGTGCCGCTGGATCGCGTCGCCCACGTCTGACACCCGGTTTCCGGGCACCATCTTGGCGATCGCCAGCTCCAGCGCCTCCTCCGTGGTCCGGATCAGGTGGGCGGCCTGGTCGCTCACCTTGCCGATGGCATAGGTCCGGGCGGCGTCTCCGCAGTAGCCGTCGAAGAAGACGCCGAAGTCCACGCTGAGAATGTCGCCCTCTTCCAGGATCTCCCGCCGATCCGGTATGCCGTGCACGACCTTCTCGTTGCGCGACGTGCACAGCACGGCAGGATAGGGCCGCATGTCCGACGACGGCTGATAATTCAGGAACGCCGAGCGGGCACCGGCCCGTTGGATGTAGGAGCGGGCGGCCTCCTCCATGTCCCAGGTAGTCACACCCGGGCGTGCCAGTTCCTGGCACAGATCCAAAACATCACTCACGATCAAATTGGCCCGACGGAGTTTTTCAATCTCGGAGCGGGCCTTCAACCGGACGTGCATTATTAGTGGCTTTCCCTTCGAAGATCAAGAGAGAACTTTGAAAATTCTCTCCGTGACCTCGGGCACTTTGCCGGTCCCGTCCACGACCCGGAGTTTGCCCTGCCCGTCGTAATAATCCACGAGCGGAGCGGTCATCTTGTGGTAGGCCTCGAGGCGCTTGACCACGGCGGCCTCGGTGTCGTCGTCGCGGTGGACCAGGGGCACGTCGCACGTGTCGCACAGGAGATCTCGCTTCGGCGGGCCGAACTGGATGTGGTAGGGCTTCTTGCACTGCGGACAGGAACGCCGCCCGGTGATCCGCGGCAGGATGATCCCGTCGTCCACGCGAATCTCCACGACGTGGTCGATGGAGATCCCCAGGCGCTCGAGGGCCTTGTCCAACGCGGCGGCCTGCACCAGGGTGCGGGGGAAGCCGTCGAGGATGAAGCCCTTCTCGCAGTCGGGGTTCTTCAGGCGCTCCTCGACGATGCCGATGACGACCTCGTCGGGGACCAACTGACCGGCGTCCATGTAGGTCGCGGCCAGCTTCCCCATGTCCGTGCCCTTGGCGCGGGCCTCGCGCAGCATGTCCCCGGTGGAGATCTGCAGAATGCCGTAGCGTGACGTCAGCGGGCCGGCCTGGCTTCCCTTGCCGGACCCCGGAGCTCCCAGAAGAATCAACCGCATCGCCTGCACCTCAGGTTTCCTGCATCAGCCGCGGCGGCCGCGCAGACGCGGACCGCGCGGACCGCTCAACCCCTCGTAGTGGCGGGTGATCAGGTGACCCTCGATCTGCTGGACGGTGTCGAGGGCGACGCCGACGACGATCAGGAGCGAGGTTCCGCCGAAATAGAAGGGGACGTTGAAGCGGATCTGCAACATGTTGGGGAGGACGCACACGGCGGCCACGTAGATGGCGCCGCCCCAGGTGATCCGGGTGAGCACGCGGTCGATGTACTCGGCCGTGCGCTGTCCGGGGCGGATGCCGGGGATGAACCCGCCCTGCTTCTTCATGTTGTCCGCGACGTCCTTCGGGTTGAAGGTGACCGCTGTGTAGAAGAACGCGAAGAAGACGATCAGGATGACGTAGATGAGATTGTAGCGCCAGTCGGTGGGCTGGAACATGCTGGAGAACTGCTGCAGCCAGCGGCTCTCGGTGAACGAGGCGATCTGCGCCGGGAACATCAGCAGCGAGGACGCGAAGATCGGCGGGATGACGCCGGACATGTTGAGCTTCAGCGGCAGGTGGGAGGACGCGCCGCCGTAGAGGCGACGGCCCACCACGCGCTTGGCGTACTGCACCGGGATCTTGCGGTAGGCGCGCTCGCAGAAAGTGATGACGGCGATGACGCCCACGACGATGGCCATGATGATGGCGAGGTTGAGCACGCCCATGTCACCGCGGCGGAACTGGCGGTACAGCACGGTCAGGGCGTCGGGCAGGTCGGCCACGATGCCGGCGAAGATGATCAGCGAGATGCCGTTGCCGATTCCCCGCTCGGTGATCTGCTCGCCCAGCCACATGATGAAGATGGTGCCGGAGGTGACCGAGAGCATCGTCACGAGGCGGAAGCCCAGGCCCGGCTCGATGACCATGCCCGGGTAGGCCAGGTTCTGGCCCTCGAGCCAGGTCGCGATGAAGTACCCCTGCAGGAGCGACAGGAACACGGTCCCGTAGCGCGTGTATTGGTTGATCTTCTTGCGACCGGCCTCACCCTCCTTGTTCAACTGCTCCAGGTGGGGGACGACCACGGTCAGCAGTTGGATGATGATGGACGCGCTGATGTAGGGCATGATGCCCAGCGCGAAGATCGACAACTGCTGCAGCGCGCCGCCGCTGAACATGTTCATGAGGCCCAGGAACGTGCCGGAGGCGCCGGCCATGATCTGCTTCATGACCGAGCGGTCCACGCCCGGCACGGTGACGAAGACGCCGATGCGGTAGATCGCCAGCAGACCCAGGGTGAACAGCAGCCTTTTGCGCAGCTCCGGAATTTTATGGATGTTTGTGAAACCACTTGCCATGGGTTGATCTTTCTACCAATCGTTGGTGGCTGGTGTGGTCGGAAACCCGCACGCCTACCGGGTCGGCAGGATCGAAACCTTGCCGCCTGCGGCCTCGAGCTTCTTCTTCGCCAGACGGCCGACCTGGTGCACCTCGACGTTCCAGGCCTGCGTCACGCGGCCGGCGTCGGTCAGGCGCACGCGCTGCCCGGCTTTCAGGACGCCGAGTTTCTTCAGCGTCTCGGGGTTCACCTGACCGCCCCGGGGGAACCAGGAGCGCAGGTGGTCGAAGTCGATCTTCAGCACGTCGTTGGCGGGGTCGAGCACGGTCACGCGGCCGCCCTTGGCCTCGATGAGCAGCCGTGCGTTGTTGGACACGCGGTGCGCGGACACGGCGTACTTACCGTTGAGCGTGCCGGCTGCGACGATCTCGTACGCCTCGTCGGCGGCCTTGATCAGGCCGGCGGCGAGCAGGGAGGCCGGGTTCACCTCGACCTGGGCGTCGCCCTTCTTGGGGAACTTCTTGGAGATGTTGCCCAGGGTGATGCGGCGATACTGGCGCGCGGCGGTGAGCAGGTTCACGGAGCCGCCCTTGCCCTCCACGGCCGCGCGGGCCGGGGCCGTGATGCGGTGCGTGGTGATCTGATACGCGGCCGACAGTTCGGCCTCGCCCAGGATCTTGAGGTTGGTGGCGGTGCCGGTGACGAGCCCCATCTCCTTCAGGGAGTCGAGGGTGATCGTCCCGCCCTTCGGGAACACGCGCACGAGCTCCTCGAGGGTGACCTCGGCGTACTCGACGCGCAGGATGTTCTTGAAGCCGCGCTTGGGAATGCGGCGCTGCAGCGGCATCTGACCGCCCTCGAAGCCGGGGCGGATGCTCGAACCCGTGCGGGCGGTCTGGCCCTTGCCGCCGCGACCGGCGTTGGTGCCCCAACCCGAACCCTGTCCACGACCCACGCGCTTCTTGCGCTTGGTGGCGCCCTTGGCGGGATGCAAATTCGATAAGTTGGTCATGATCTATTTCCCTTCCTGATCATAGGGTTCAATGGACACCAGATGCGACACCTTGAGGATCATCCCGCGGATCTCCGGGGTGTCCTTCAGGATGCGGACGCGTCCGGTGTACGTCAGGCCCAGGCCCTTGAGCGTCTCGCGTTCCTTTTCGGTGCGGCCGATCGTGCTCCGGGTGCGTGTGACTTTGATGTGCGTAGCCATTTTCAACTCTCCTGTCTATGCCGCGCCGGGCAGGGGATCAGTTCCCGAGCTCCGGGCTGCTGCGGCGGGCGCCCACTTCCTGCGTGCTGCGCATCGATTCCAGCGCGTCGAAGGTCGCCTTGAGCACGTTGTGGTTGTTGTTGCTGCCCAGACACTTCGTCAGGACGTTGTGAACCCCGAGGGCCTCCATCACCGCGCGAACGGCACCGCCGGCGATGACGCCGGTGCCCTTGGCGGCCGGACGCAGCAGCACGCGGCCCGCGCCGTAGTGGCCGATGATCTCGTGGGGGATGGTGGATTCGAGCAGCGGCACGGTGATCATCGTGCGCTTGGCGTGCTCGGTGGCCTTGCGGATGGCCTCGGGCACTTCGTTGGCCTTGCCCAGCCCGTAGCCGGCGCGGCCCTTGCCGTCACCCACCACCACGAGGGCGGCGAAGGAGAAGCGGCGACCGCCCTTGACGACCTTGGCGACGCGGTTGATGTAGATTAACTTCTCGATAAATTCCTTGGGTTCATCCGTCATGTGCGACATTCAATTCCTCGTCAGGGGAGGATCCTCTCCCCATGGAACAATTAAAATTTCAGACCGCCCTCGCGGGCGCCGTCGGCCAGCGCGGCCACGCGACCGTGGTACAGGTAACCGGCACGGTCGAAGGTGACCAGCTCGATGTTCTTGGTTTTGCAGATCTCGGCGATCTTCATGCCGACCTTCTTGGCCTGTTCCTTCTTCTTCATGCCCTTCATGGCGTCGCGCAGGTCCGGGGACAGCGTGGACACGGCAGCCAGGGTGGTGCCGGTCACGTCGTCGATGACCTGAACGTACATGTGGGCATTGGAGCGGAACACGGCGAGGCGGGGCCGCTCGGGACGACCCTGGACGTGCTTGCGCACACGAATCTGGCGGATGCGCCGCATGCTGAGCTTCTTCTTGGAAATCATCACGATCACCTGTTAGCCTTTCGCTTTTCCTTCTTTCTGCTGGACCTTTTCATTCGTGTAGCGAATGCCCTTGCCCTTGTAGGGCTCGGGGGGACGGAAGCCGCGGATTTCGGCGGCCACCGCGCCCAGCAGAGTCTTGTCATGGGATTTGATCATGATGCGCAGACCCTTCTCCTGCACCTCACCGGTCACGCCCTGCGGAAACTCGAAGTAGATGGGGTGGGAGTAGCCCAGCGAGAGCACCAGGTACTTCCCCTTCAACTCGCAGCGGTAGCCGACGCCGATGATGTCCAGGGTGCGCGAGAAGCCCTCGCTCACGCCCTTGACGTGGTTGGCGAGGATCGCGCGGACACGGCCGTGGTTGGCGCGCATCTGGAGGTCGTCCTTCTCGCGCTTCACGAGGAGCTGGTTGTTCTCCTTCTCGATGGTGATGCCGGCGGGGACCTCGGAAGAGAGGGTTCCCAGCTTGCCTTTCACCTCGACGCGGGCGCCGCTCACGGTGATTTGGACCCCAGAGGGGATGTTGATGGGCAATTTGCCGATACGAGACATGGCGTTCCTCCTCCCCTTACCAGACCGTGCAGATCACTTCGCCGCCGATGTTCATCTTGCGGGCCTGTGAATCCGTCATGACGCCACGGCTCGTGGTGACGATGGCCACGCCGAGGCCGGAGCGCACCTTGGGCATCTCATCCTTGCCCACGTACACCCGCTGGCCCGGACGGGACATGCGCTGGAGCCCCTCGATGGCTGGCTGGTTGTTCTCGTCATACTTCAGGTCGATGACGAGGTTGCTGAGTTTTCCGAGCGACTCTTCCCGGTAGTCGGCAATGAAGCCTTCCTTCTTGAAGACCTCGGCCAGCGAGCACTTCAAGCGGGAGGACGGCATGGCCACCGAAGTTTTCCTGGCTTGGATGCCGTTGCGGATACGGGTCAAGAAATCTGCAATAGGATCTGTCATGGACATTGCTGTTACTCTCCCTACCAGCTGGCCTTGATAACGCCAGGAATCATGCCTTCTAAGGCCAGTTTCCGGAAACAAAGCCGGCACATATCGAACTTGCGCATGTACGCGCGGGAACGACCACAATGCGGACAGCGGTTGCGGTGACGAATCGCAAACTTTTCTTTCTGATCGAGCATTTTACAAAGACGAGCCACGCGAATCCTCCTTACTTCCTGAACGGCATACCGAAGTGCCGCAACAAAGCACGGGCATGGTCATCCGACTTCGCAGTGGTCACGATCGTGATGTTCATACCGCGGATTTTTTCGATCTTGTCGTAACTGATTTCCGGGAAGATGATCTGCTCGCGGACGCCCAGCGAGTAGTTCCCGCGCCCATCGAAGCCCTTGGACGACACGCCCTTGAAGTCGCGGGTGCGGGGGAGTGCAAAGTTGATCAGGCGATCCAGGAATTCGTACATCTGCTCACGGCGCAGGGTCACCATGCAGCCGATCTTCATGCCGGCGCGCAGTTTGTAGTTCGCGATGGACTGCTTCGCCTTCGTGACGACCACCTTGCGACCGGAGATGAGCTGGAGCTCATCGACCACGCTGTCGAGCATCTTCGGATTCTGGATCGCCTCGCCCAGACCGACGTTGATGACGATCTTCGTGATCTTGGGGATCTCCATCACGTTCTTGTATTGGAACTCCTCGACCATCTTCTTGGTGATCGATTCATTGTATGCCTTCAGCAGGCGCGGGGGCTCCTTGCGGACGATCCGCTCCTGGAACTTCGGCTTGCCCTTGCTCTTCGCCGCATCCGCTTTCTTGTTCGAATCCTGTTTTGCCATCATAGTTCTCCACCCTTACTTGGCGTTCTCGATGATTTCGCCCTTCGACTTGGACCCGCGCGCTTCGCGGACCTTCCGGCCGTCCGGGAGGACCTTCACTCCCACGCGCACGCCCCTGACCAGTTTCTTCTCATCCTTCGAGCCGACATGGGAGGCCGTGGACGGATCCACCGGCTGCACGTTGGAGATGGCGATGGAAGCTTCGCGCGTCTCCTGGGTGCCCTTGCTGTTGGCGTCGGTGGCCTTCTTGTTCACCTTCACCAGGTTCACGCCCTCGACGATGACGCGCTCACCCTTGTCCACCAGGCGCAGCACACGGCCGGTCTTGCCCTTGTACTTGCCCGAGATCACTTTGACCAGATCGCCTTTACGAATACGCGCTAACATTAGATGACCTCCGGGGCGAGGGACACGATCTTCATGAATTTCTTAGCCCGCAGCTCACGGGCGACGGGTCCGAAGATGCGGGTGCCGATGGGCTCCATCGCCGCGTTCAACAGCACCGCCGCGTTGTTGTCGAATTTGATGTATGACCCGTCACGGCGCACGATCTCCTTGGAGGTGCGGACGATGACGGCCTTGAGGACGTCGCCCTTCTTGACCTTGGCTGTGGGAATGCTCTCCTTCACGGAGACCACGATCACGTCACCGATCGAGGCGACTTCGCGCTTGGAACCGCCCAACACCTTGACGCACATGACCTTCTTGGCGCCGGAGTTGTCGGCCACTTCGAGGATGGTTTGCATCTGGATCATCGAAACACCTCGCTCCCTACAGATTCACCACGGTTTTGCGCTCGACGAGCTTCTGCACACGCCAGCGCTTCAGTTTGGACAGGGGCCGGGATTCGATGATGACGACCTTGTCCCCTTCCTTGTACTCGTTCTTCTCGTCGTGGGCCAGGTAGTCCGCGTACCGGGTCAGGAACTTCTTGTACAGGGGATGCAGCATCCGGCGCGTCACGCGCACCTTCACCGTCTTGTCCATCTTGCCGGAAGAGGTGACCACTCCCAGCATCGTTCTCTTGTGACGTTCGTTAGCCATTTTTTCCTCCACTCTTGGCAGCCGCGCGACGGCTGATCTCGGTCAGCACGCGGGCGATGCTCTGCCGGGTGGCGCGCATCTTGTTCGTGTCCTTCAACTGACTCGTCGTGTGCATAATGCGCAGTTCAAAAATCTCATGCTTCAGCGTGGCGAGCATCCCCTTGAGCTCCTCGGAGGTGCGCTCACGCAACTGTTTCGGGGCGTACGGTGAATCTTTCATATGACCATCTCCCTGGACACGAAACGGGTGTCGATCGGCAGCTTGTGATGCGCCAGGCGGAACGCCTCGCGGGCGCTCTCCTCGTCGACTCCGATGACCTCATACAGGATGTGACCGGGCTTCACCACGGCCACCCACTCCTCCGGCATGCCCTTTCCCTTACCCATGCGGGTTTCGGCGGGCTTGGAGGTCAGGGGCTTGTGCGGGAAGATTCGGATGAAGACCTGGCCGCCGCGTTTGATGTGGCGGGTGATCGCGATACGACCCGCCTCGATGTGGCGCGAGGAAAGGAAACCGCACTCGGCGGCCTGCAGACCGTAATCTCCGAAGGCCACGCGATCGCCGCCCTTGGCGCGACCCTTCATGCGGCCTTTCTGTACCTTGCGATGTTTGACTTTCTTTGGGGCTAACATGGGTTACCAACCCCTTTCCATGGTGCTGTCGTAGGAGAGGACGTCACCATTGTAGATCCAGCACTTCACGCCGATCGCGCCGTAGGTGGTGCGGGCGGTGGCCACGCCGTAGTCGATGTCGGCGCGCAGCGTGTGCAGGGGAACGCGGCCTTCCATGTACCACTCGCGGCGGGCGATCTCGGCGCCGCCGAGCCGGCCGGACAGGTACACCTTGATGCCCTTGACGCCCATCTGCATGGAGGTCTGGATGGACTTCTTCATGGCGCGGCGGAAGTTGACGCGGCGCTCGAGCTGGCGGGCGATGTTCTCGGCCACGAGCTGGGCGTTGGTCTCGGCGCGCTTGACTTCCTTGATGTCCACGAAGATCTCGCTCTTGGAAAGGCCCTGGAGGTCCTTGCGGAGCTTCTCCACGTTGGCGCCGCCCTTGCCGATCACCTTGCCGGCCGACGCGGTCACGATGATGACCTTCATCTTTTCAGCCGTGCGGCGCTCGACCTCGATGGCGGCGATGCCGGCGTCCGGCATGCGCTTGAAGATGAACTCGCGGATCTTGAGATCCTCGACGAGCCATTTGGCGTAATCCTTCTCGCCGTACCACTTGGAGTTCCAGGTACGGATGATCCCTAAACGCAATCCGATAGGATGAACTTTCTGTCCCACGGTTCCTCCTCTACTTTCCCGAGCTGGAGACGATCACGGTGACGTGACTGGTGTGCTTGTTGATGCGAAACGCACGGCCGCGCGCGCGGGGCCGGCGCCACTTCATGATGGGGCCGTAGTCCACGAAGATCGTCTTCACGAACAGGTCCTCGCCCTCATGGTTCTGGTGCTCGGCGTTGAAGACCGCGCTCATGAGCAGCTTCTGCAGGATCTTCGCGCCGGCCTTGGGCGTGAAGGACAGGAGGGACATGGCCTCCTCGACCTTTTTGCCGCGGATCATGTCGGCCAGGATCATCATTTTGCGGGGAGCCACGCGAAGCGAACTGAGGTGCGCGCGCGGAAACTCTTTGCGATCCGCGGAGATGCGAACCTTCTTGACGGTGTTCTTTGGATTCAATGACATCGCACGTCTCCTTACTTCTTCTTGGCCTTCTTGTCGGCCGCGTGGCCGTGGAAGGTGCGGGTGGGCGCGAACTCACCCAGCTTGTGGCCGACCATCTCGTCGGTGATGTAGACCGGAATGAACTTCCGTCCGTTGTGCACCGCGATGTTCATCCCGATCATCTCGGGGACGATGGTGGAGCGGCGGGACCAGGTCTGAATCGCCTTGTGATGGGCATCGGCGGGCTGAGCCTGGATCTTCTTCGCCAGATGGGAATCGATGAATGGTCCTTTTTTAACAGAACGAGCCATAACTGCTTCTCTCCAGACTAGTTCGCATACCTGCGTTTCACGATGAATTTATCCGTGCGCTTGTTCTTGCGCGTCCGGTAACCCTTGGCGATCATGCCCCACGGGGAGACGGGGTGGCGTCCACCGGAGGAGCAGCCCTCGCCGCCGCCCATCGGATGGTCGACGGGGTTCATGGAGACGCCGCGGTTGTGCGGGCGGCGACCCATCCAGCGGACACGACCGGCCTTGCCGATGGTGATGTTGTTATGTTGGATGTTGCTGACCACGCCGATGGTCGCACGGCAGTTGATGTGCACGCGGCGGACCTCGCCGGAGGGCAGGCGGACCTGGGCCCAGTCGCCTTCCTTGGCCATCAACTGCGCGCCGTTGCCGGCGGAGCGGGCGAGCTGGCCGCCGTGGCCGATGCTCATCTCGACGTTGTGCAGCATGGTGCCGTCCGGGATGAAGCGCAGCGGCATGGCGTTCCCCGGCATGATGTCGGCGGAACCGGTGTTCACGGAGATCACCTTGTCGCCGACCTTCAGGCCGTCCGGGGCGAGGATGTAGCGCTTCTCGCCGTCGACGTAATTGAGCAGGGCGATGAAGGCGGTGCGGTTCGGGTCATACTGGATGCTGTCCACCACGGCCGGGATGCCGGTCTTGTTGCGGCGGAAGTCGATGACGCGGTACTTCTGCTTGTGGCCGGCGCCGCGAAAGCGCGTCGTGATGCGGCCATAGCAGTTGCGGCCCGCGGTGTTGTCCTTCTTGCAGGTAAGGGAGCGCTCGGGGCGGGCACCCTTGGTCAGGCCGTTGTTGTCGTTCGTGTTCATCCCGCGACGGCCGGGAGAGGTCGGTTTGTACTGCTTGGTTCCCATGATATCCCTCGCCTACATGACGTCTTTGAAGAAGTCGATGTCGAACCCTTCCTTGAGGGTGACGATGGCCTTCTTCCAGTTGGGTTTCCGGCCGATGACGCGGCTGCGGCGGACGCGGCGCATCACGGACTTGCCCATGTAACGTTGAATGTGCACCGATTCGACGGACACTTTGAACAATTCCTCGATGGCCTTGCGAATCTGGATCTTGTTGGCGCCTTCGGCCACGCGGAAGGAATACTTCCGCTCCTGATCCTGGAGATTCATGCACTTTTCGGTCATCAGCGGCTTGATGATGATGTCTTCGGAGAACTGCATGGCTTACCTCACCGTCCGGGAGAGACGATCCGCGAGCGCGCTGGCCGTGGAGGCCTGCATGATCAGGGTGTCGTGGTTGAGCAGATCGTACACGTTCAGACCCTCGGGGGCCAGCCACTTGGAGGTGGCCAGGTTGCGGGCGGACAGCACGAGGTTGCGGTTCTCGCGGCTCTCCACCAGCAGGGCCTTGCGGGCGCCGAAGCGGGAGACCAACTGAGCCACCGTCTTGGTCTTGATGCCGGTGAGGGACAGGCTGTCGACGAGCACGAGCTTCTTCTCGCCGGCGCGCAGGCTCAGGGCGGAGACCAGCGCCAGGCGACGGACCTTCTTGTTCACTGAGTGCGTGTAGTCGCGCGGATGGGGCGTGTGGGCCTTGCCGCCGCCGACATGGTTCGGGGCGCGCGTGGAACCCTGGCGGGCGCCGCCGGTGCCCTTCTGCTTGAAGGGCTTCTTGCCGCCGCCGGAAACGTAGCGGCGGGTCTTGGTCTCATGGGTGCCAGCGCGGCGGGCGGCCAACTGGGCGCGCACGACGGTCCACATCGCGTGCTGGTTCACCTCGTGGGAAAAAATGCTGTCCGGAAGCGACAGGGAGCTCACTTCCTGACCATTCTGATTGAAAACCGGTACCGTAGGCATGTTGCAATCTCCTTCGAGCCACTCAATTAATCAGGTGCGGATCTCCACGTTGACCCCCGGGGCCACGTCCAGCTTCATCAGGGCGTCCACGGTCTGCTGGGTGGGGTCCAGGATGTCGATCAGGCGCTTGTAGGTGCGGATCTCGAATTCCTCACGGGACTTCTTGTCGACGTGGGGGGAACGCAGCACGCAGTAGCGGTTGATCTTGGTCGGCAGGGGGACGGGGCCGGCGACGCGGGCGCCCGTGTTCTTGGCCGTGTTGACGATCTCGGTGGCCGACTGGTCGAGCAACTTGTGATCGTACGCCTTCAACTTGATTCGAATTCTCGCGATCTGCATAACTACTCCTTCAAATCACCGTCGGCTTCCGACGGATCAAACTCTCTTCAAGACTTCCTCGGTGGTCTTCGCGGGTGCCGGCGCATAATGCGCGAACTGCATCGTGTACGTCGCGCGACCCTGGGAAAGCGACCGTAGCTGTGTAGCATAACCGAACATCGTTGCCAAGGGGATTTGTGATCGAATCACCTGCACCCCCGGGCGGTTCTCCATACCACCGATTTTCCCTCGCCGCGTATGGATATCTCCGAGCACGTCACCCATGTAATCCTCGGGGGTGACCACCTCGACGTCCATGATAGGCTCGAGGAGGATCGGATCTCCCTTGGCCGCGGCGTCCTGGAACGCCATGGACCCGGCGATCTGGAACGCCATGTCAGAGGAGTCAACCTCGTGGTACGAGCCGTCGAGCAGCGTGGCCACCACGTCGACGACGGGATAGCCGGCCAGGATGCCTCGGGTCAGCGCCTCCTTGATGCCCTTGTCCACCGAGGAGATGTACTCCTTGGGGATCACGCCGCCGACGGTCTTGTTCTCGAACACGTAGCCCGAGCCCTTCTCGCCGGGCTCGAGGCGGATGATGGCGTGGCCGAACTGGCCGCGGCCGCCGGTCTGACGCACGAAGCGGCCCTCGCCGTTGGAGCCCTTGGCGATGGTCTCGCGGTAGCTCACCTGGGGGCGGCCCACCACGGCCTCGACGTTGAACTCGCGCACCATGCGGTCGATGATGATCTCGAGATGGAGCTCGCCCATGCCTGAGAGGATCGTCTGGCCGGTCTCGGTGTCGGTGTGCACGCGGAAGGTGGGGTCCTCCATGGCGAGCTTGCCCAGCGCGATCCCCATCTTCTCGGTGTCGGCCTGGGTCTTGGGCTCGACGGCCACGGAGATCACCGTCTCGGGGATGTCCACGGACTCGAGCAGGATGGGGTCCTTGCCGTCGCAGAGGGTGTCCCCGGTGGCGGCCTGGCGCAGGCCCACCACGGCGCCGATGTTGCCGGCCACGATGGCCTGGACCTCGTCCCGCTTGTTGGCGTGGATGCGAAGCAGGCGGCCGATGCGCTCGTTCTTCCCGCGGGTGGCGTTGAAGACGGTCTCGCCGGTGCGCAGGATGCCCGAGTAGACGCGCACGAACGTGAGCTGGCCCACGTACGGGTCGGTCATGATCTTGAAGGCCAGGGCGGACAGCGGCGCCTCGTCGGCGGGCTCGCGGGTGGCGGGTTCGCCTTCGGGCGTGGTGCCGGGCACCAGACCGCGATCACCCGGGCTGGGCAGATACTCGAGCACGGCGTCGAGCAGGAGTTGGACGCCCTTGTTCTTGAAGGCGCTGCCGCAGAGCACGGGCGTGACCTGACGGTTCCAGGTGGCGCGGCGCAGGGCCTCGCGCAGGCTCGCCTCGGGCAGGTCCTCTTCCTCGAGGGCCAGGGCAAGGAACTCCTCGTCCACGTCGGAGAGGGTGTCCACGATCTCGAGGCGGCGGCGCTCGACGATCTCGCGAAGCGCCTCGGGGACTTCGACCACGGTGAAGGCCGCGCCCAGGGTGTCGTTGTCCCAGATGTAGGCGCGCCGGGCGATCACGTCCACGACGCCCAGGAAGTCCTGGGCAGAGCCGATGGGCACGTGGATCGCCACGGGGTTGGCGCCCAGGCGGTGGCGCATGGTGTTGACGGCATAGTCGAAGTCCGCGCCCGTGCGGTCCATCTTGTTGATGAACGCGATGCGGGGGACCTCGTACTTGTCCGCCAGATCGGAAGAGCACACGTCTGAACTCCAGTCACCGAATACGATC
>CALKWH010000256.1 GCA_938004375.1 uncultured Pseudomonadota bacterium | reverse complement strand
GCAGACAGGTCATCACGACCTGGCCCAGCGCTTCGGGAAGCTCCGGATTGATGTGCCATATCGGAATGGGGTCGTACAGGCTGTAATAGAGCGCCACCTCCGCGGCGGACTCTCCGGTGAGCGGATATCGATCGGTCAGGATCTTGTAGAGGATCACACCCAACGAGAAGATGTCGCTCAGGTGGTTCAGGTCGTCCACCATTCCCATCGCCTGTTCCGGACTCATGTAAGCGGGAGTGCCCAGCACATGCCCGACGACCGTGCCACGTTCGCCCGGGTGGGCAGCGCCTCCGCCGATCTTGGCCACGCCGAAGTCGATCAATTTGACGACGGGGCGATCGGCCCGCCAGGCCAGAAAGATGTTCGACGGTTTCAAGTCCCTGTGGACGATCCCGTGACTGTGAATCACGTACAGGGCGTCGCAGATCCGGTAAAAGATGCCCTTGATTTCCTTGATGGTCAGGGGTTCACGCTTCAGTCTCTCCGAGAGGGTCTCCCCCTGCAGATACTCCATGGTGTAGTAGTTACGGCCGTCGGGGAGCACACCGAAATCATAGGTCTCCACGATGTTGGGATGGTCGAGCATCGCGATGGAGCGGGCCTCGGACATGAAGCGCCCCACCATGGCCGTGTCTTCAGAGAGCCGCCTCGAGAGCACCTTGATGGCGACCTTCTTGTGAATCTCCGGGTGAACCCCCAGGTACACCGTCCCCATGGCGCCCGCCCCCAGTCGCTCGGAGACGACGTAGTTGCCGATGGTGGCGCCGACGATGGCTTCCTGCCGGGTCAAAGGCGTGATGTGGCTCATTATAAATACAAGCCTTTATGACTGTATCTGAACATCCGAACTGCAATAAACAGACGGTGTGCCAAGGATATACCGAACCCGACTGGTATTTCAAATCATATTTCCTCGTTCCGGATTGACCGTCCGGACCGGATCCGATACTGTGGATCGACGATTCGGGGCTGCGCCACTCCATGCACCTGACAAAACCATTCATTCTTGGTAATTATCTCTTCACGGATCTGGTCAGCGCCAATCCCCCGATCATCCAACATCGCACGATTTATCTGGCAGACAAGGAATTCTATCACTTCCGGATGTTCAAGAACGTCGACCCACGGTCCCAGGACATCCAGGACCAGGTCGTCGCCCTGAAACGGGAGGCCGAGACGCTCCAGCGCATCAACCTGCGCTCGGTTCCCCGGTTCCATGACTTCGGCATGGTGAAGGATTACCCCTTCCTGGTCACCGAGTACGTCTGGGGCAAGAGCCTGCTGCAGATCCTGCGGGAGTTGAAGATCCATCAGAAGATGCTGTCTCCGGATTACGCATGCTTCATCGCCCGGGAGTTGTGCCACTGCCTGGGCCGGGCCCATGCGATCACTTCCGCGGATCATCCCGACGGCATCACGCACCTGCACCTCAATCCGAGGAACGTCATCATCTCCTATACCGGCACCGTCAACGTCGTCCAGTTCGGGCGTCCGGCACCCGCCGCGAAGGTCCTGGGACTCGAGAACTTCGAGTTCCGTAATCTCGGATACATGGCCCCCGAGCAATTGTCTCCCGGCGCGCCGTCGGCCCGCAGCGATCTGTTCTCCGTGGGCTGCATCCTGCACGAGATGCTCACCGGTTCGCCCCCGTTCCTGGAGCGGACCCCGCAGAAGGTGGCTGCCCGCATCAGCAAGTGCTCCTACCAGGCGCCCTCCACCCTTCTGCCAGGTCTCACCTCCGAGTACGATCAACTCCTGTCCCGTGCCATCTCCGAGTATCCGGATGACCGTTTCGTCAGCGCAGAGGAGATGGAGAGGGCGCTGGACCGCATGCTCAGGATTCACCATCCCCAGTTCAGTCCGGTCCGCCTTTCGCGGCTGATGCGGACTCTCTTCAACCCGGACATCGTGGACGACCTCAGACATTTCGAACGGCTGGCCGAGACGGTGGAGGTCGCCCATCGGCGCCTCGTCGCGAGCATCCCCCGTCTGCTGCACGAAAGCCTGGAGCCGGGCGGCAGCACCAAGACCGGCAGTTTCGGGAAGACGGATCCCGGCGAAAAACCCCGCCGCGGCAAGACCGAGGAGTCCAAGGTGGGCTCGGGGGCCAAGAGCTCAGCGGGCGTGCGCAAGCCGGGTAAATCGCAGCAGACCGTGACCGTGCTCAGCACGGTCAAGACCGTGCATGCGGGCTCCTCCCGCCAACTTCACGCGGACCAGGCCTCCGCCTCGGGCAGGTTTCAGGATCCGGTGGAGAGCGACATCGAGAGCGTCGACATCTCCGAGGTCTTCGAGATCGCGTCCGTGGAGCGGTCCTTCTTCACCTCCGGTGGTCCTGACCGGACGGCGCCGGTGGGTCGCTTCTCCAGCTCCGAGTTCTTCGAGGCCGAGGATTCCATCCTCGTGGAGGTGGTGGAGCCCAACACCGAGGTCAACCCGGGACGGAGAGGTCCCTCCGTTCCATCCCCGGTCGGGAGGCACCCCCTCACGAAGGCCCCTGTCCCTGAAAAGCCCGCGTCACCAGCCCCCGTTCGTTCCCGGAAGATGACCCTGGTCCCTCCGGCCCAGCCGCCCCTGCCACAGCCGCCTCCGCCTCCTGCCCCGCCTCCGTCGCCTGCCCCTCCGCCGTCGCCTGCCCCTCCGCCGGCACGGGCGGTCGGCTTGCAGGTCGGGGCCCAAGATCGCGTCGATCCCGAGAGCGGGCTGGTCCATGCCGAGGACGAACGCGCCCGCTTCATCGGTCGCCAAGTGGGGGAATACACCATCACCGGCATCCTCGGCTGGGGTGGCATGGGCACCGTTTACCTGGGATACCAGCCGACCATCCAGAAGGAGGTCGCGATCAAGGTGTTGAATCCCAAGTACAACTCCAATCCCACCCTGGCCAAGCGGTTTCTCAAGGAGGCGCAGGCGGTCAACGCGATACGGCATCCCAACATCGTGGACATCTTCGCGTTCGGCATGCTGGACGAGAAACATCACTACATGGTCATGGAGAAGCTCAATGGCGTCACCCTCAAGACCCTGCTCGAAGAGCACAAGACGCTCTCGGGCAAGGTGGCCCGCGAGATCCTCGCCCAGTTGTTCTCGGCTGTCTCGGCGGCCCACGAAAAGGGAATCATCCACCGGGATCTGAAGCCGGACAACATCTACGTCGAGAAGCGCGCGGCCCGGTATTTCGTCAAGGTTCTGGACTTCGGCATCGCCAAGTTCACCTGGCAACGCTCTCTGGTGACCAAGGTC
>CALKWH010000255.1 GCA_938004375.1 uncultured Pseudomonadota bacterium | reverse complement strand
TTTTTTTCAAGCGGAAGACGGCATACGAGATCGTATTCGGTGACTGGAGTTCAGCCGGGTGCTCGTCCGATCTGCTGGACGCGGTGACGGCCCGCCAGGCTGGGGTCGCGCCGGGCGGCTGGGTGCGCCTGATCGTGAGCGACGACGGCTGCGGCATGGACGAGGAGACCCGGCTGCACGCCTTCGAGCCCTTCTTCACCACCAAGGGGGCGGGGCGCGGCACGGGCCTCGGGCTCGCCACCGTCTATGGCATCGTGCAGCAGAACGGGGGGCGCATCCGCCTCGAGCCGGCGCCGGTTCGCGGCACCCGGTGCGTCATCCTCCTGCCTCTGCGGGAGTCGGAGGGCGAGGAAGCGGGCCCCCCGGTCGACGTCGCGTCGGGGGGCGCCGGCGAGTCGATCCTCCTCGTGGAGGACGAGCCGGCGAACCTGCGGGTGACCCGCATGATGCTCGAGCGCCTGGGGTACCAGGTGACGGGGGTCGGCACGCCCGAGGAGGCGCTGGCCCTCGGCGCGCGGATGAGCGCTCCGTTCGATCTTCTCATGACGGACGTGGTCATGCCCGGGATGAACGGCCGCGAGCTGGCCCGCGCCCTGCTTCAGCGGCACCCCGGCCTGCGATGTCTCTTCATGTCCGGGTACACGGCCGACATCATCGCCCACCACGGGATCCTGGAGGATGGCGTCGACTTCCTTCAGAAGCCGTTCTCGAAGACGACGCTGGCGGCCCGGCTGCGCTCTGTGCTGGACAGGTGACGGCTCGCAGTCAGGATCCCGGGGGGGCCGTGAGCGCGCTGACCGCGCGCAGCAGGCCGTCGGTGGTGAAGGGCTTGCGCAGCAGGTCGACCCCGAGCTCCCCGTGGGGGTCGCGATCCCGCAGGTGGGCGGGGGAGCCGGTGACGAACAGGAACGGCAGGTGGGCGTGGGACGCGCGCGCCCGGTGGAACAACTCGAAGCCGTTCATCTCCGGCATGTCGACATCGGAGACCACCAGGGCGGGGTGGTCCACGCCTTCGGAGAGGGCCGACAGGGCCTCGACGGGGTTGGAGAAGCACCGGATCCGGTAGCCCAGGCGGCTCAGGATGAGCCGCGCCGCGTGCAGCATGAGGGGCTCGTCGTCGACCAGGAAAATGCACGGTGCGGCGTCGGAGGGGGCGGGGGTGGGGGTGTGGTTCATCCGGTGACAACTCCTGTCGTCGTGGAAGTGCCGCAAGAGGCGTTGATGGGGTCAGAAATCTTCCGGGCGGTCGGCCCGCCTTCTCCAAAGTTTAAATAACACTTTCACGAACTGAACGCAAGGAGCTTGATTTTTGGTGCTTGACAAGCTCGCGCCCATTTCCTATAAATCAAGTCTGATTTCATTTTGGGGAGCGAAAACATGGAACCGCGAGAGGCCATCACCATTCTGATCGAATGCATGTTGGACGCGGACCGGGACAGGGCATCCCGGCTGCTCGGGGAATTGTTGGAGTCGGGCACGCCTGCCCAGGAGCTCCTCCGGCAGGTGTTGGACCCCGCGCTGAACGAAGTGGGTCGGCTCTGGGAGAACCGGGAGCTCTCCATGGCGCAGGCCTACGTGGGCGCCCGCATCGCCGAGGATTTCCTGATGCGTTGCCTGCCGTCCGAGGCCGAGGGCGCGGTTCGGCCCCCAAAAGGCGTCGTGGTGATCGGGAACATCGAGGACGACTTCCACGCGCTGGGGCGCCGCATGGTGGGGTCCTTCCTGCGCGCCTCGGGGTGGGAGGTGGTCGACCTGGGCAATGACGTCACCGCCGAGGTGTTCGTCGAGGAGGCGCTGGCCCGGGGCGCCCACATCGTGGGGGCCTCGGCCATGATGCACGACGCGGCCATGAACATCCGCAAGTTGCGCGAGCTCATCGACCGCCGCGGGCTCGCCGGGCGCCTGAAGCTGGCCGTGGGCGGCGCGGTGTTCAACTGGCGGCCCGCCCTCGTCGAGGAAGTGGGGGGGGACGGCACCGCCGCCAACGCGACCCAGGTGGACGCGCTGTGCGACCGATTGTTGTCCGAGGTCCGAACGGAGGTAGGGCCATGAACTCCCTGCAGCGGGTCATGGGCGTGGTCACCGGGCAGCCCGTGGATCGGCCGCCGGTGTTCGCCGTGCTGGGCGCCTACGCCGCGCGGTCCTCTGGCGTGCCGATGCGGACTTTGTATGAAGATGCTGCGACGCACGTCCGTGGGCAGCTGGCCTTGCGGGCCGAGTTCGGCTTCGACCTGGTCATCGCCCCCTTCGATTTTCCCGCCATCGGGGAGGCCTTCGGCGGCCAGACGGCGTGGTTCGATCACCAGGCGCCCAACCTGCGGCGTCCGGCCGTCGACTCCGCAGCTGGGGCGCAGGAGTTGAAGTGGCCATCCCCCGAGGCAGAGGTGGGCCGGCTGCAGGTCTGCCCCCGGGCGGCCGAGGCCCTGACTGTGGCGTGCGGGAGCGAGACGCCGGTGTTCGGGATCCTCCCGGGGCCCGGCGGTTTTCCTGCCCTGATCATGGGCATGGAGGCCTGGATCAACACCCTGCTGTTCGACCCGGGCTGTGCCCGCGAGCTTCTGGCCCGGTCGGTCGAGTGGCTGGCCGGATGGGCCTACCGCCTGGTCACGGCGGGTGTCACCGCCCTGATCCTGCCGGAGGCGGCGGCCTGCAGCGACGTCCTGCCCCGCGCGCTGTTCCTGGACATGATCGAGGCTCCGTTGCTTTCCTTGCTGCCGCGCCTGGGGGCGCCGGTGGTCGTTCATCACGCAGGCGGTCAAATCACCCACCTGCTCGACCGGATGGCGACCTGGCCGATCCTGGGCGTGGCCGTGGGATCCCGCGACGATCTGGCCGGGGCCCGCGGGCTCCTGGGGCCGGGCAAGCTCCTGGTGGGCAACCTCGACAACCTGGCGTTTCCGGGCTGGAGCCCGGAGCAAGTCGCGGTCGAGGCGCACGACAGGCTCGAGCAGGCCTTTGGCGCCGGCCCCTTCATCCTCTCGAACTCCGGCGCCGACCTGCCGCTTGGCACCTCTCCCGAGACGCTGCATGCGCTGGTCGCGGCCTGCAAAGGATTTGGACATCCTTCATGAAGGAACCCCGCGAACCCCTCCCTTTCTGGATCGCCTGCGGCGTGCTTCGACCCGAGCTCGAGGCCCTCGCCGCGGCGGGCAGGCTGACGGGCGTGCGGATCTATCTGGATTCGATGCTCCACATGTCCCCTCCAGCGCTCGAGGTTCAACTCGGGCGCGTGCTCCAGGATCATGCGCTCCCGAAGGACCTGGCCACACAAATACTGGTTTATGGTGACTGCTGCCCGGGGATGCAGGGGCTCCTCGAGGGCCACGGCGCGCGGCGCGTCGACGCCCCCAATTGCGCCCAGATGCTGCTGGGACGGGCGCGTTTTCGGGAATTGATGCGCGAGCGGGCCTTCCTGATGCTGCCCGAGTGGACACTCCGCTGGGAGACCGTCTTTCGGGAGGAGCTGGCCCTGGGACCAGAGAACGCCCGGCTGTGCATGCAGGGACTCATCACGGGGCTCGTGTACCTGGACACGGGCGTGATGCCGGTGCCGCACGAGGAGTTGGAGGCCTGCGGGCGCTTCCTGGGGCTGCCGTACAGGGTCGAGACCGTAGGGCTGGAGGAGCTGGAGCGGGCCCTCGCGGCAGCACTCGCGCCGGAGGCGGGATCATGAGCCCCGGTCGCAGGGACTCTCGCATGGATCTGGCCGCCCAGCTGGTGGCGATGGACCTGCTGCACGACATGCTCGCGGGCACCAGCTCCGGGCGTTTGCCGGCCGCCATCGTCGGCTGGATGCGGGAGTTCACCGGCGCACGGGCGGCGGTCATCGTGCTGCACTCGGAGGGGGAGCACGCGGTGTTTGAAATCAGCCCCAGCCGGTCACGCGGGCTTTTGAGACCGCATGAACTGGAGCGCCTGTGTCCGTTCTGCCCCCGCGGCGAGGGGGAGGGGCCGCCCCGGGACGTCACCGCCTGGGACCCGGACCTGCCCTGGCGCCGAATCCTGCGGCTGGAGCTCGTCGCCGCAGCCCGTCCGGTCGGCCAGATCCTTCTGGTGGACCTGCCCGATCCGACCCGTAGCTCGGAGGTGGTGCAGACCTTCGAGCCGATGTTGCCCGCCATCGGCATGTCCCTGCGCAACGCGCTCGATCACCAGGCCCTCGAGCGCGCGGCCCAGGAACTCGAGGCGCGGGTGGCCGAGCGCACGCGGGAGCTCGAGGCGAGCAATCGGGAGCTCGCCCGTTTTCGAACCGTGTTCGAGCGCGCGGACTTCGGCGTCGCGATCATCGAAATCGACGGCGTCATCCGGTTCGTCAACCCTGCCTTCGCCCGGCTGCACGGCTACCAGGTCGAGGAGTTGACCGGCCGTGACCAGGCCTGCCTCCGGTCGGCCACGCAGAACGAGCGCCTCGCGCCGCTCCTGCAGGAGCTGGCGGCGGGGCGGCCGGTGATCGGCCTCGAGGTCGAGGATCTACGCCAGGACGGCAGCCCGGTTACGCTGCTGGTGAACATTTCCCCGGTGCGCGACGAGGCGGGCGCCCTGATGTGCTACGGGGCCACCGCCATGGACGTCTCCGAGCGCAAGGCCCTCGAGGCGCGCGTCGCCCGGGCGGAGCGGCTCGAGTCCATCGGCCGCCTGGCCGGGGGCATCGCCCACGACTTCAACAACATGCTGGGGGCCATCCTCGGGCACGTCGAGTTCGTCCTGGGCGCGGTGACCGATGGAGCCGTGCGCGAGGATCTCCTCGAGATCCAGAAGGCCGCCCGGCGTTCGGCGGAGCTCACCCGCCAGCTCCTGGCGTTCTCCCGTCAACAGGTGGTCACGCCGAGGGTCCTCGACCTCAACGAGACGGTCTCGGGAATGCTGCGCATGCTCGGCCGGCTCATCGGTGAGGGGGTCGAGCTGGCGTGGACTCCGGGGGAGGAGACCTGGCACGTCAAGGTCGATCCCGCCCAGGTGGACCAGATCCTGGTCAACTGCTGTCTCAACGCCCGGGACGCGATGAACGCGACCGGCCGGCTCGGCATCGCGACCGGGAACGTCA
>CALKWH010000254.1 GCA_938004375.1 uncultured Pseudomonadota bacterium | reverse complement strand
AAAAGGAGCGAACCAAGAACCGACCAGAGATGACTTCACCGTCAAGACCAGCAACCACAGGGCGCCGTCCCCGTCGATGGCGCAGGTGTGGGCCAGGCCGACGTCCACGGCGACCCAGGTGTCGCAGCCGGCGGTGTCCAGGCGGCAGTCCCCGCCGCAGACGAGCGTGCCGCCCGGGAAGCCCAGGGAGCCGCAGGTCGCGCCGCCCAGGTCATCTCCCTCGCACTCCTCGTCCCCGAGGATCCGACCGTCTCCGCAGACCGGCGCGCACCCGGAGGGCTCCTGGTCGTCGCACTCCCAGCCCTCCTCGACCGCGCAGGCCGCGTCGCAGCCGTCGCCGGACCCGGTGTCGCCGTCATCGCAGGTCTCGCCGACCTCCACCTGTCCGTTGCCGCAGCCGCTCAGGCAGCCGCTCAGGTCGTAGGCGCACTCGTCCGAGCAGGCCAGCGTCCCCTCGGTGAACCCCATGGACGCGCAGGTCTCGCCGGCCAGATCGTCACCGTCGCACACCTCACCATAATTGAGCTGGATCACGCCGTCGCCGCAGGCGCCGGTCTCCTCGCACACGGTTGTGTCCAGCGCGCAGCCCTCCGTGCACTGGAGGTAGCCTCCGTGAAAGCCCAGGGAGGTGCAGGTCGCGCCGCCGAAGTCCACGCCGTCGCACGCCTCTCCCCCGGCCTCCTCGAGGGTGTCGTCGCCGCAGCGCCCGCCGCAGTCGGCACGGTCCCAGGTGCAGTCGGACCGGCACGAGAGCGTCCCTCCCGTGTTGTAGTGTCCGAGCGTCCCGCAGCTCTGGCCGGCCAGATCGGCGCCGTCACACTCCTCCCCGGGGTCGACGAACCCGTCACCGCAAGAGTCCTTCACCTTGACCTCGTTGTCGCAGGAGAAAGCGGTGATGACGAGAAACACGGCCAGCAGACGCACTGAAGACATGGCAATCCCCGTTCCGGTCGCGCTCGGGACGTGACCGTCGTTCAATATATCCGAAGCGATTATTTTTACAACGGCTTTTCCGGTGATCCCGGATGACGTGGCCTTCGTTTTTCGGTTCCGTGATTGCCAGCGCGCCGGTTTTTCCGTAGATTCCGGGGGCGGACGCGGGGCCGCGTCACACGAGCACCCGCGAAGGAGACGACGATGGATCTGGACAGGCTCGCGCAGGCGCAGGAGGCCTTCCTGGAGCGGTTTCCCGGCGGCTTCGAGCATCCGGACATGCTCGCGATGGGCAAGAAGCACCGGATGCCGAAGATGACGCAACTCGCCCGGGAGCGCTTCGCGAAGGCGAACTTCCGCGACCCCAACGCCATCGTGGCCGGCTTCGCCGAGCTGGTGGGCAAGGCCACCGTCGTCTCGGTGTTCGAGAAGCCCCGGTTCCGGGACTTCGCCGCCGGGATGCTCCCGGCGGACAAAAAGCGCCTGGCCGGCGGGCTCAGGGAGTGGCTCCACGGCGACCGGAAAACGGGCTTCGAGGGCGTGCTCGAGGTGCTGGTCGCCGGCCATCTGGCGAAGTGGTCCCTGCAGACCGCCGTCCCCATGTACTATCACCCGACCACGGAGGTGTTCCTGAAGCCCACCACGGTCAAGGGCGTGATCGCGACCTTCGGGCTCGACGTGCCCCCCTACCGGGCGACCCCCACCTGGGATTTCTACGAGGCCTACCGCGCCGCGATCCTGGAGCTGCAGGCCCGTGTCGATCCGTCGCTGCGCCCGGGGACCGCGGCGTTCTGCGCCTTCCTCTGGATGAGCCTGGGCGGCGGGGACCAGGAATGAGCATGCTCGACCTCGACGCCCTCATGGCCCGCGAGACCCGCTCGGCGGCGGACCTCGAGGCCCTCCTCGCGCCCGAAGGGAGTGACGGATCCACCGCTGGCATCAATCTGGAGGCGCTGGCCCGGGCCTCGGCGGCGCTCACCCTGCGTCGCTTCGGACGCACGATCACGCTGTACGCGCCCTTGTACCTCTCGAACTTCTGCGTCAACCCCTGCCTCTACTGCGGCTTCTCGTCGCGCCAGGAAGTGACCCGCGCGACCCTCACCGAGGACCGGATCCGTACCGAGGCGGCGTCGCTGCGGGCGCGGGGCTTCTCCCACGTGCTGCTGCTGACGGGCGAGGACCGTCGGCGGGTGCCGGTGAGCTAGATCGGAAGAGCACACGTCTGAACTCCAGTCACCGAATACGATC
>CALKWH010000253.1 GCA_938004375.1 uncultured Pseudomonadota bacterium | reverse complement strand
GACCACCGAGATCTACACTCTTTCCCTACACGACGCTCTTCCGATCTCACGATGTACTCCAGCGGCGTGAACGATCCTGTGCAGAGGGTGAGTTGGTATGCAGCGATCGCGTTTTGCAACAAATTGAGCCTGCTTGAGGGGTTGACGCCGGTGTACTCGGTGAATGGGGTGTATTTTAGCACCCTGACATACGAGCAGATTCCCACCACGGACAACGCCGATTGGAACGCAGCGACGGCGAACTGGGACGCTGACGGCTACCGGTTGCCGACGGAGATGGAGTGGATGTGGGCAGCGATGGGTGCAAACTCCGAGAACCCGGGGGCGGTGAACACCACGGGCTACGCGAAGGCGTTCGCGGGGAGCACGGGTAGCAACCTCATCGGGGACTACGCTGTGTTCGGGTACAACACTTCCGAGACAGGTCGCACGACGACGCAGCGGTCCAATCCTGTGGGGTCGAAGCTGGCGAATGAGCTGGGTTTCCACGATCTTTCCGGAAACGTGGACGAGTGGGTGTGGGACAGGACAGGGACGTATCCGACAGGGAGCCTGACGGACTATCGGGGTCCGGCCACTGGCACCAACCACATAATACGCAACGGCAATTGGAATAACCCTGCATCATATTGCACCTTGACCCGAAACAGCCCGTCACACCCCGCCACAAGGTGGTTTGACAGCGGTTTCCGGGTGGTTCGACCCTGAGTTCCACCTCCTCCGCAACTGACCGCGCGCACCTCCCCGACCGCCGGGGTCGACACCGTCTCCGGGGAACCTCTCTGAGGTCGCTCGTTGGTCTGGTTGACCCGCACGTTGACCCGCACGTTGACCCAAAGTTGACCCAAAGTTGACCCAAACGTCCGTCAACAGCCCCTGACATTACCGATTTTCCGGGTGTGAAGGAACGAAGAGAAACCGTTGTGCAGTGAGGGTTATCTCGCTTTTTCCCAGGCCCGAAACGGATGAAATGAAGATCGGTTCAGAGCGCCCTTTCCAGGACGCAGATCTTCATTCCTTCATGCTCCGGTGCGGCGGGGTCACTGGGCGAACTCGGACTTGAGCTTGTCGTCCCACTCGTCGGCCACCTCGGAGAGGGTGCGCACCAGGTCGACGAACTCGGGGTAGTCCAGGCCCTCGAGGCCCCGCAGGGCGCGCAGGTAGATCTTCTTCTCCTGGAAGTCCACCGCGAAGGCGCCGTCCTTGGTTTTGAGCATGTTCAGTTCCAGCAGTTTCGAGAACAGGGGCAGCTGGTTCTTTTCCGGCAGGTCCATGATGTAAGCCAGGAAGATCAGCACGTTCTGCTCGGGGAAGACATTGATGCCCAGGGTGGCCGAGCCCCGCGCGATGTAGGTGAAGCCGGACTCGTCCACCGGGCGGAGCGGGATGCCCAGTTGCTCCGAGAACTGGCGGATGTATTGGTTGACCTGCGTGATCTTGGGGTTCTCCATGGGGCACCTCCGGCGCGGCAGCATAGCAACCCCGGGAGGAACTGTCAAACGCCCTGCTCCGTCTGGATCCACTCGGCGGTGGACCCCGGGCGGATTCGTGTGTATGCTCGACGGTCATGGAAACGACCCGCCGGGACCAGTTTTCACATCGGGCCAAAGCCGTCTTCTACGCCAGACTGGCCCTGGACGCCTTCGGGGTGCTGTTCCTGCTCGTGCCCTCGTGGGCCTCGGCGACCACCCCCTTCCTGACGTGGGCGTTGGTCATCTACCTGGTGCTGCTGGCGGGGCACGTGACCTCGTATCTGTGGATCGATCACCGGGGCGACCGCGTGGTCTTCTTCCTGTCGCTGTGCCTCGATATCCTGGCCCTGGGCTCGGTCATCGCGCTCACGGGCGGGCTGGCGAGCCCGCTGATGTCGGGCCACATCCTGTACGCCGTCTTCTTCGCCATCCTCTATCCGCACCCGTTGGCCATCCTGCCGCCGCTCCTGCTCCTGCCGGTCATCGCCAAGATCTCCCAGCTCACCGGCATCGAGAAGCCGGGCCGCGACCTGCTGCTGCTGCTGTGGTACTCGGGGCTGGACCTGATCATCGTGTACGTGGTCGTGTACTTCGATCTGCAGGAGAACCTGCAGTTCCGCAACATCATGCAGTTGTCCCAGGAGAAGCAGCGCCTCGGGCGCGTGGCCGAGCGCCAGCGCATGGCCCGCGAGATGCACGACGGCCTGGGCGCGATCCTCTCGACGATCAAGATCCAGAGCGAGTTCGTGTGCGAGCTGGCCCCGGCCGGCAGCGAGCTGCGCACCGAGGCCGACGAGCTGCAGCAGCGCACCAACCTGGCGCTGGCCGAGCTGCGCCGGGCGGTGCGCATCCTGCGCGACGACTTCGATCTCACCAACTCCCTCGAGGAGTTGATCGGCAACCTCTCGTCGATCTGGAAGTTCGAGGGGCGGCTGAAGACCAACCTGGAGACCCGCCAGCTGCCGGTGAACCGCCAGTTGCACCTGTATCGCATCGTGCAGGAGGCCCTGACCAACGCCGGCAAGCACGCGCGCGCCTCGGTCGTCACCGTGATGATCCTCGTCGAGGACACCCCGCCGGCCTGGGTGATCGACGAGACGGGGACCGACCGACCCGCCGACCAGGCCGGCCCCGGGATCCGCCTGGAGATCACCGACGACGGCCGCGGGTTCCCGGTGGAGCAGCAGAAGCAGGGCCACTACGGGCTCGTGCACCTGCAGGAGCGCGCCGCCGAGATGGGCGGCGTGTGCCGCATCTCGAGCGCGCCGGACGCGGGCACCACCATCGCCGGCTGGTTCCCCATCGAGGAGGAGGCCTGACATGCTGCGCCTCGGACCCACCTGTCTTCTGATCCTGCTCCTGGCCGCCGCGGCCCCGGTCCAGGCCGATCCCTTCGCGCCGCGGTTCATCGGCGGGCTCGACCCCGGCATCCCCAACCACGTGACCCCCACGGGCATCTTCACCAACCCCGCGGTCATCGGCCGGCTGCGGACCAACACCGGGATCGTGCACTTCTCGCCCATGTTCCAGACCCTTGGCATCGACCGCGCCACCATCGACTCCGACACCGGGCTCCCGGATCCCCAGGGCGACCTGGTCTTCCCCGAGGTGAACCTCACCCACAACCTGCTCGACCTCTTCGTGGGCTTCACCACCAACTTCGGCATGGATCGGATCACCCTCGGCCTCGCCTTCTTCGCCCCCCACCGGCAGGAGCTGCACACCACCCATCCGGCCCTGCGCTACCACCTGCGGGACCGCTCCATCGCCAACTACTTCATCACCCCCGCGCTCTCGGTGAAGCTCCACCGCAAGTTCCACGCCGGCTTCGGCCTGAGCTACGCCTTCTCGACCTTCGACGTCACCATCATGCGGGACCGCTACCTGCGCGGCGATCTGCCCGACACCATGCCCGAGCGGTTCGAGAACGGGGACGACGGCGACGAGAAGGTCCATGTGGCCGGCACCGACAACAACTTCGGCTTCCACTTCGGCTTTTTGTGGCTGATCGAACGCGACATGTTCCTCGGGGGCTCCTATCGCAGCAAGATCCGGGCGCTGGACTACACGCAGATCAAGGCCGACGGCGACGGGACCATCACCCGGGCCGACGACGCGGGGGTGCTGTACTCGCTCACCGGCAACGGCAAGATCGTGACCACCTTCCCGGACACGGCCAGCCTGGGCCTGCTGCGCCGCTTCACCCGCGACTGGTGGTTCGACGCCACCGTCACGTGGACCCGCTGGGAGGCCCATAAGAGCTGGAAGTACTACCTGTCCGGCCGGGAGCTGGCCAACTCCAACCTGACCAACTGGGATCTGAACATCACCGAGTACCGCGGCTGGCAGGACACGTTCTCGCCGCAGTTGACCGCGTTCTACAAGCCGGCGGCCGGGTTCTCCGGACCGGCGACCGGGTTCGAGGCCCTCGTCTCCCTGCGCTACGGGCCGCCGGCCGTGCCGGAGAAGTGGGTGAACGCGGCGGTGGTGGACAATCACGCCATCGAGCTGCTGTTCAGCGTCTCGTATCCGATCGCCGACTTCCTCACCGCCCGCCTGGGGTACGCGCTGGAGTACATGATCCCGCTCACCGTGGACGAGTCCGGCTTCGACCCGTCCCTGGCCCGGGCCTGCCTGGACAGCCACATCGACGTGGTCTGGTCAGAGGCCTGCCGCGCCACCTACGGCGGCCGGGCCCTTCCCACCGCCGCCGGTGACTACCGCAAGATCACGCACCAGATCGGCCTCGGGCTCGAGTTCAAGTTTTGAGAGATCAGAAGTGGATGCCCAGGCCGGCCAGAACATGGAGGGCAAAGTTGGAGACGCTGGTTTCATCGCCTTCGCTGCTCCAGGCGTTCCAGTAGTCGTTGAGCTCGATGAAAGCGGTGAAGCGGCAGGATGAGACCAGGCAGACCGAGACGCCCACGAAGAGGTTGGCGAAGGCTCCTCTCATATAGCGCACGTCCTGGACGGTACGTGATCCATTCTTGGACAAAATCGTGTGGGCGAGGTAGGCCCAACCACCGCCGAAGCCGAAATAAGGACGCACACGCGAGGCATCGAAGAGGTAGGCATAGCGGGCGAACAGGCGCAAGGTCAAGAGACCTTCGCTATCCCAGATCCCCGGTTCCCTCTCGTACTCCCGATCGAGGTGGCCCATCCCCAGCAAAAGGCTCAGACGGTGCCGGGTTGCATGGTGATACCCCAGCTCGAGGCTGATTATGGCTAGGGCTCCACTTCCGAACGAGTCTTTATTGGTGATGGCCCCAGTCTCGGTCTCCTTGCCTGACGGGATGTAGCCGGCCTCGCCGCCGACGCTCCCGGCCGCGAAGAACCGCGGGGTCCACGGGGGAGCCTTCTTCAGCGCCACCGGGGCTTTTTCAACGGGCTTCTCGACGGGCTTCTCGACGGGCTTCTCGGGGGCGAGCCCCTTCTCGGCGGCCAGCGAGGCAAGGAACGCTCTCAGGGTCTCCTGGAAGAAGGCGACCAGCTTCGGATCGGGCTCCTTCACCGGCAGGTTGGCGTCGGGGCGGACACGGAACACCGCCAAAAACGCCTCGCGGGCGTCGTGGACGTTGCCCAAATGGAAATGGGCGACGCCGGCCTGCAGTTGCAGCGACACGCCGGCCTCGGTGGAGAGGCACAACTTCCGCTGCTCGGGGGTCGCGCCGTCGAGCTTGCGCAGGACCTCGTCGACCGTGGTGCGGGCCCGCACCCAGTCCTTCGCCTCGAGGAGCGTGGCGACCTTGACGTTCGCCTCCTGCTGGCCCTTCTGCACGACCGGAGGGCAGGTCTTCTCGTCGGGCGGGTTGGGCTCGACGGGGGGCGCGACGGAGGGCTGCACCCGGTCCTTGAGATCCTTGAGCTCGGCGAGGCGCCTGCGGATCTCGGGCTTCAGGGTCTCGGCCTCGGCCGAGTCCAACAGCAGGATCATCTCGTAGCTCTCACGGGCCAGGGAAAAGACCCCCAGCGCGTCGTAGGCCCTGGCCAGCTTGTAACGGGCGGACAGGCTGTAGGGGATGAACTTGAGCACGCACTCGAAGCTCTCGGCGGCCTTGGTGTAGTCCTGCCTGTCGTGGTACATGCCGCCCATTTGAAAGTACTTCCGGGCGACCTCGGTGTTTTTCTCGTCGTTGTCGGTGACGTTGGGGCAGTGCAGTTTCTCGGCCCAAGCGACGGAAGGGCCAGACCAGAGGAGGAGCGCGATGACCGACAACAGCAGAGTCGTGGGGCGGGGGACCATGGTCTCCTCCTCAGGTGGACGGGTTCACTGGCAGACGCCGAGCCCGTCCTCGAGCGTGACGATGGATTTGTTGCAGTTCCCGGAGCCGATGCCGGTGCACTCGGAGTTCTCGCGGCAGAGCTTGTGGCAAAGGGTGTCGTAGCCGAACGCGCAGACGAGGCCGGGCGCGCAGTAGGCTCCGGTGTTGCAGGCGTCGCCGAGGGCGCCGGTGCTCACCGGGAGGCAGCCCAGCTCCCCGGAGGCGTTGGATATGTAGCACGCGAACGGCGCGGAACAGCCGGTCTGCGCGACGGGATCGCACTCGGGCGGGGGGACCGGCTCGCACCAGCCCCAGCCCATGGGCCAGCTCCCGGTCGCGCAGTCGTCGCTCTCGCAGGCACCGTTCTCGTTGCACATGGCCCGACAGAGATCACCCAAACAGGCGTGCCGGGGCAGGCAATCCCGGGACTCCCCGCAGGTCTGCCCCTCGCCCGCGTCGCCGGCGCTCTGGCACTCCACCTTCGAGTCGGCGGGGTCGTAATAGCAATGCTTGCCGGTGCCGCAGCCAGTGTCGGCGACGGGGTCGCAGTCGAACTCCCCGGTGCACATGGAGGTGTCCAGCGTGCAGTCGGTGTGGCAGTGGACGACGCCGGTCCCCTGGCCTAACTCCTCGCAGGTGTCCCGGGCGGGATCAATCAGCGCCCCGTCGCAGGCCTCGCCGGCTCCCCGCACGCCGTCGCCGCACACGGCGGGGTAATCGGCGGTGGACTGGCAGGCGGCCAAGGCGGCGAGCAGCGCGAACGGAAGCATGATTGGGAGGGTTCGTGTCATCATGAAAGTCACCTGGTTCAATCAGAAATGGACGCCCAGGCCGAAGAGGAAATGGAAGGCCAGGTTGGAGATGCTGCCGTCCTCGCCGTCGCTGTTCCAGGCGTTCCAGTAGTAGTTCGCCTCGAGGTTGGCGCTCAGCCCGCAGGCCCGGGTCAGGCACACCTCCACGCCGGCCACGAAGTCGGTGAACACGCCCGTCATGGTGTGGGAGTCGAAGAGGTCGTTCCCTTCGCCGCTGATGTCGTCGGTGCGCACGGTGTGGGTCAGGTCGGCCCAGCCGACGCCCGCGCCGGCGTAGGGCCGGAGCCGGCCCTGGCCCAGATAGTAGACGTAGCGCAGGAAGAGCCGCAGCGTCATCTTGTCTTCCTTGTAGCGCGTGGTGGTGGAGCCGTCCTCGTAGCCCTCGACGCCCTGCCAGCCCATGCCGGTCAACAGGCCGAGCCGGTGCCGGGGCGCGAGGTGGTAGCCCAACTCCAGATGGAAGACCGGCGGGCCCCCGGCGAAGGACGCCCCGTCGGTGATGGCCCCGGCCTCGGTCTCCTTGCCCGACGTGATGTAGCCGAGCTCGCCCCCCATGCCGGCGGCGACATAGAAGCGGGGCGTCCACGGGGCCGGCGCCTTCGGCGTCACCGGGGGCTTGTCGACGGGCTTGTCGACGGGTTTTTCGACGGGCTTGTCGACGGGCTTGTCGACGGGCTTTTCCTCGCGCAGCACGAAGACGTGGGGCTTGTCAGATGAACCCCAGAGGCCGGCCTCGCGACCGTCGACGGTGAGGGCGACGAGGTGGTAGGAGAACCGGGCGAAGGTGACCATCTCCTTCGGGAGCACGACGGCGTAGCGCCGGGTGCCCAGCTTCTCCAGGGACATCTCCTGGGCTGGCCCGTCGTCGACGCGGTACACCATCTTCACCTGGGTGGCGGCCAGCTCGTCCTGCACGCGGCACACGAACACCAGGGGCTTGCCCTCGGCGACCTCAGTCGGGGGCGTGTGCTCCACGGGCGTGGCGGGGTTCTCGGCGGGCTCCACAGGGACGCCGAAGTTCTCCTCGAGCTCCTTGATCCGCAGCAGGCGGGCGCGCTCGGCCTTGACCAGTTCGAAGTAGGCGTTGAGGGTCTCCTGGTGGAAGGCCAGCAGCTTCGCGTTCGCGTACTTGGTCGGGATCGCGGCGTCGGACTTGATGCGAAAAGCGGTGGTGAAGTTGTCCCGGGCCGTCTCGAGGTTGCCGAGGTTGAAGTTGGCGACGCCCGCGAGGATCAGCAGGCTCAGGCCCGCCTCGGTGCCGTGGCACAGCGTGCGCTGCTCCAGGGTGGCGCCGGCGAGCTTGCCCAGGGTGTCCTCGATGAGGGTGCGGGCCTTGGCCCAGTCCTTGGCGTCGACCAGCTTCGTGGCCTTTCCCAAGGCCTCCTGCAAGTTCTTCTGGACCACCGAGGGGCAGGTCTTCTCGTCGGTGGACGGGGCCTCGACCGCGACCGGCGCGGTGGTCGGCTTGTCCTTGAGGTCCTTGATCTCGGCGAGGCGCTTGCGGATCTCGGGCTTCAGGCTCTCGGCGTCCTTGCTGTCGTACACCAGGATCAGTTCGTACTGCTCCCGGGCCTTGGAGTAGAGCTCCATGCCGTCGTAGGCCTTGGCGAGCTTGTAGCGCGCGGTGAGGGAGTAGGGCACGAACTTGAGCACGCACTCGTAGCTCTCGGCGGCCTTGGTGTAGTCGGCCTTGTCGAAGAACATGCCGCCCATCTGGAAGTACCGGCGGGCGACCTCGGTGTTCTTCTCGTCGTTGTCGGTGACGTTGGGGCAGTGCAGTTTCTCGGCGCGGGCGAGCGGGACACCGCCGAGGGCGAGCAGCCAGAAGAGGACCAGGGAAAGATGGATTCGACGGGTCATCGGGCACCTCGAAGGGTTCTGGGCGTGAGAAGGGTGGTCATCGGATCCTCGCCTCAGGGTTGCCGGCAGTAGCCGGTCCACCCGTTGATGTTGGTCCAGGGTTCGGCCATCCAGGACATGGGTTCACATATCTCGGGCAGGGTGCAGACCGTGTTGTCGATGCAAGGCCGGTGACACTTGTGGTCGAAATCGACGGCACAGTAGAGAAGCTCGGCGCAGCGGTTGAACATGTCGCAGGGAGCGCCCTCGGGCACCGGGCCGGGCAAGAGGCAGGTGAAGGAGCCGGCGGGGTTCGTGATGATACAGCGCAAGGGGTCGGCGCAGCCGGTGGTGCCGCTGACCGGGTCGCACCCCACCCTCTCCGTGCAGAAGCCAACCAGAGTGCCTGGAAAGAAGGCGCACCAGTCCATGCAGTTGTCACTTTCATTGTTGCACAGTTCCGTGCAGCGGCCCTCTTCGGAATCAAACAGCCGGAGACAGGCGAACCCCCGGCGGCACTGATTGTCGGTCCAGCAGGTTTCGTCGGGGTCGCCAAACCCTTCGCTCAGGCACGTGCCGCCGAGGGCGTCCCCGTTGAGGTAGCAGGCGAACCCCTCGTCTGGACAGCCGGAGCCGTCCAACGGGTTGCAGGGATTCGAAGGCAGGGGGCAGACGCCCAGATCACCCTCGTACCAACCCATTTCGATGCAGTCGTCGACTTCATTCGGGCAGGTCGAGCCGGGGACGCACACCCGCCGGCAATGACCCTCCCAGCAGGTATTGAGCGGACCGCAGTCGGGGGGCCAGGCACAGGGGGCACCTTCAGCGGCGAACTCCGGCGTGGAGCAGGAGGCCAGGTGGGAATCAGGAAAATAGAAGCAGTTGGTGCCGTCGTCGCAGCCGAAATCGTAGACGGGGTTGCAGCCCTCGAGGGGAATGCAGTTGCTGGTGATGACCTGACAACTCGACGAATCACAGATCAGGTCGCCGCCGGCGTAGCCGCGGTTGAAGCAGGAGTCGTCTCCCTGGAACAGCGGATTCAACTCAAAGTCGAGGTCGCACGGCTCACCGGGATCCAGCACGCCGTTGCTGCAATTCTGGTTGTTTGTGTTGTTGGCGTTGTTCCCGTTGTTCTCGGGAAAAGAGGCGTGGGAGTTGCAGCCCAGCGCGAGGACGGTGACGATCCCGGCGAGAAGGAGAGCAAGGCGGCGATGTGGCATGGTCCGGACCCTCATGGTGGAAAAGTCCCGGCATTATATGCCTTTCACGGTCCTGTGCCAAGAAGTAATCCTGAACTGATGCGGCGCTCAGCGGCCGCAGGTGCGGCGGTAGGCCAGGGCGGCGGCGAGCTCGTCCCACTGGGCGTTCTCGCGCTCGACGCGCGCCTTGAGCCACTCGGTGTGGGCGGTGAGCACGTCGGTGTTGGTGGCCAGCTTCTCACCGAAGAGCTTCACCTGGGTCTCGTGGGAGACCAGGGCGGCGCGCTCGGCGGCCTGGCGGGCGCGCTGGACGGCGCGGGCGGTCTGCCACTCGAGCTCCTTCTGGGAGACCTCGAGGGCGATGCCGCGCTCGGCCCGCTCGGTCTGGAGGTCGAGCTCCCGCTCGGCCAGCTCGAGCTTGTCCAGCTCGCGCCACTTCTCGGTCCACTGCAACTCCCAGGAGAGGGCGAGGCCGGCGAACCATTGGTTGCGGGGCTCGAAGTCCCCGAAGCCCTCGGAGAACTTGTACTGGGTGAGGGCGACGATGCGCGGGATCAGGTCCCACCTCTGGGCCTGGCGCCCCTCGTGGACCTGGCGCCGCCGCGCCCGCAGCAGCTCGAACTCGGGGCGCTCACGCACCGCGCTGTGGGTGCAGGCCTCGACCGTGGGCGGCGGATCCTGGGCGCCGGGCCAGGTGAGCCGGTAGTAACGGTCCAGGGGATCGCCCAGCAGATAGGCCAGGGCCTGGCGCGAGAGCAGGACGGCCGAGAGCGCGCGGGCCCGCTGGGCGTCGAGCTCGGCCTGGGCGGCGTCGACGCGGGCCAGCTCGGCCGGGATGGCGACCTTGGCCTCGATCAGGGCCGTCACGCGGCCCCGCTGGGCCTCGAGGAGCAGGTCGGCCTGGTCGAGCACCCGCAGATAGGCGTCGGCCTTGAGGGCGTTGAGATAGAGCGCCTCGACCTCGGCGGTGACCTTGCGCCGCTCGAGATGGGTCTCGACGCGGGAGGCCTCGATCTCGGCCTTCTTGAGATCCAGCACGGCGCCCAGGGAGAGCAGCGGGGTCAGGGGCTGGATGACGGTCACGCTGGTCTGCCACGTGAACCGGTCACGCACCCGGATCGGCGGGATCGAGGCGTTGAGGCTGGGGTTGATCAGCGCGAGCATGTCCAGAAGCTCGCGGGGCAGGTCGAACTGGAGCTCGAGGGCGTCGTTCCAGAACAGGGCGGTGCTCTCGACCTTCAGGATCGGCAACAGTTTCGCCTTGTGGGAGCGGACGTCGAGCTTCGCCTGGGCGATGCGCAGGCTGCGGATGCGCAGCTCGGTGTTGCTGCGCAGGGCCTTTTTCACCGCGTCCTCGAGGGTCAGGGAGACCCCCGCCGAGAAGGCGCGGGCGTGGCGCGAGGTCAGATCGGAATGCGGGGGCCGCTCGGGGACGAGCGGGGCCCGCTCGGGGACGACCGCCGGGGGCGGGGCGACCGCCGGGGGTGGGGCGACCGCCGGGGGCGGGGCGCACCACAGAAGCCAGAGCAGGGTGAGGGAGGTCATGGCGCCTCCTGCGGGTTCGCGGTGCCCTGGCTCTCGGGGGGAGGCGTGACGGGCGGCGGCACGGGCTTCTTGCGGATCAGGATGAAATAGAACACCGGGATCACGAGCAGGGTGAGCAGGGTGGAGACGCCCAGGCCGAACATCAGCGTCCACGCCATGGGCGTCCAGAGCACGTTCCCCGACAGGCCCAGCGGGATCAGGCCGCCGATGGTGGTGCCCGCGGTGAGCAGGATCGGGCGCAGCCGGGCGATGCCGGCCGAGATGACCGCGTCGCGGTAGGGCATCCCCTGGGCGAACGCCGTCTCGACGAACTCGACCCAGACCACCGCGTTCTTGATGACGATGCCTGCCAGCGCGATCATGCCCACGAAGGCCGAGAAGCCGAACGTGTTCCCGGTGAAGTAGAGCCCGAGGGTGCCCCCCACGAGGGCCAGGGGAACGGACCCGAGGATGACCAGCGCCTGCAGGAAGGTGCCGAACTGCAGCACGAGGATGAAGAACAGCGCGAAGATGGTGATGACGAACACGCGGGTGAGATCCCCGAAGGTCTTGGTGCGCTCCTTCTCCTCGCCCTCGATGTCCAGGCGGTAGCCGGGAGGCAGCTGGACCTTTTCAATCCCGGGCAGCACGTCGGCGAGCACGGCCGAGGCCAGCCGGTCCGGGGCCAGGTAGCCGTGCACGATCAGGCTGCGCTGGTTGCGCGTTCGGACGATCTTGCCCGTCTCCCATCGGGGCTCCAGGCGGGCCAGGTGGGACAGGGGGACCGCCTGCCCGGTGGCCTGGGAGCGCACGTTCATGCGCAGGACGTCCTCGGGGTCCCGCACGTCGGCGTCCGAGAGGCGCAACACCACGGGGATCGGGTCGTCGTCGCCGCGCCAGGTGGCCACCGGCATGCCCGCCGAGGCGGTGATGAACGAGATCGCGGCGTCCAGGCGGGAGACGCCCAGGCGCAGGGCCCGGTCCTCGTCGAGCACGATGGAGTAGGCGAGGGCGTTGGTGCCGAAGTTGTCCCGGGTGTTCACGATCCCGGGGTGGGCGGCCAGGATGTCCTGGTATTGCCGGGAGATGCGCAGCAACTCGGGAATGTCCTCGCCGGTGACCTTGAGGGCGATGGGGCTCTCGATGGCGATGCCCAGCAGCAGCTCCTTGGCGACCACCCGGGCGCCGTCGATGCGGGTCAGCCGGTCCTTGAGCCCGGCCACCAGCCGCTTGGTGTCCGCGGGGGACTTCGTGTTCACCAGCAGTTGGGCCAGGTTGAAGGCGTTCATGTGGGGCATCATGGCGATCCAGAAGCGCGGCAGCCCCATGCCGACCGAGGTCACCACCGAGGTGACGCCGGGATCCTCCATCAGGATCTTCTCGACCTCGCGCGCCTTCTGGTCGGTCCGCAGGATCGAGGAGCCCTCGGGGGTCCAGATGTCCACGACGAACTGGTCCCGCTCCGCGAGGGGGAAGAAGGAGATGCCGATGTGCGTGAAGAGATAGAGCGAACCCGCGAAGGCGGCGCCCGCGATCAGGAGCACCAGGGGCCAGAAGCGCAGGCAGAAGGACATCAGCCCGCGGTAGGCGCGGGCCCCCGGCGAGGGGCGTCTGGCGCCGCCGGCCTCGAGCTCGGCCGCGCGGCGGGCGTGCTTCTTCGGGCGCAGGCGTCGCCCGATCCGGAAGAACCAGTACGCGAGCAGCGGGGTGAAGCTGATCGAGATCAGGTACGAGGCGCCCAGGCTCAGGGTGAGCACCCAGGGCAGCGAGCGGATGTAGGCGCCCATCTCGTCGGGGAGCAGAACGAGGGGGAAGAAGGCCAGCACCGAGGCCACCGTCCCGGACAGGATCGGCAGGTGCAGGTCGTCCACGCCCCGCACGCAGGCGGTGCCCAGCTCGACCCCCTCGTCCACCAGCGTGTGGATGTGGTCGACCACGATGATGCTGTTGTCCACCAGCATGCCCAGGGCGATGATGAACGCCGCCACCGAGGCCAGCTCCAGGTCGACCTTCACGAACGGCATCAGGGCGAGGCTGATCAGGATCGCCAGCGGGAGGCCGAGGCTCACGAGGATCGAGCTGCCCAATCCCAGCAGCAGGGCCATGGACAAGGCCACCAGGATCAGGCTCTGGAGGAGGTTCTCGAGGAAGCCGCCCAGGTTGTCGTCCACGTGCCGGGGCTGGTCGTGGACCAGGGTCATCGAGATGCCCGGCGGCAGCCGCGCGCCCACCTCGTCCAGGGCGGCGCGCACCTCGCGCCCCATGCCCGTGATGTCGAAGCCCTCCTTCATGGTGATGCTGACGAGGACGGCGTTCTCGCCGTCGCTGCGGATGTAGAGGTTCTGCGGGTGGGCCCAGCGGCGGGCCACGTCGAAGACCTGGCCGATGCGGACGGGCTCGCCGGTGGCGGGGCTCACGGTGAAAATCTGATCCCGGATCTCATCGAGGCTGCGATACTCGGTGGGGGCCGCCAGGCGCAGATCGTAGTCCTCGGTGTGCAGCAAACCCCCGGGAAGGCCCATGTTCTGGGCGGTGAACAGCCGCTGGGCGGTGATGCCGGTGAAGTCGTGCTGCATGAAGTCGTCCAGGGAGCCGGTGACCGCGATCTCCTCCTCCCATTGCCCGGAGAGCTCCACCTTGCCGACGGACTCGATTTGGAGCAGGCGGGCCTTCAGGCGCTTGGCCGCGTCGTGGAGGCGGCCGGGGTCGGCGTCCTTGCCGTGGACGGTGACCATCATCCCCACGACGTCGCCGAAGTCGTCGATGACCCGGGGGCCGACGATGGTGTCGGGGAGGGTGGAGCGGATGCCGGCGATGCGGGCGCGCACCAGGTTCCACTGCTCGGCGAAGTTCGAGGTGTACGCGACCTTGACCATCACGAAGGACACGTTGTTCTTCGAGTCGGAGTGGATCTCCTCGAGGGAGGAGATGGTGGTGAGCGCCTCCTCGATGGGGCGCGTGACCTTCTTCTCCACCTCGGCGGCGCTGGCGCCCGGATAGATCGTCAGGATGGCGGCCCAGGAGATCTCGATCTTGGGATCCTCACGGCGGCTGATCGTCGTGAACGTGTAGGCGCCCCATGCGGAGAAGGCGAGCACCAGCAGCCAGACGATGGCCGGTTTTCGCAGGGAGGTGGCGGCGATGCTCATGTGAATGTCGTCCTAGTCCTTCGGCCTCGAGGCCCAGGTGTCCCGGGTCCAGGCGGTGCGCACGGTCACGGGCTGTCCTTCGGGCAGCTCGAACCCGAGGACGACCTGGAGACCCTTGGGCAGTTCTCCCTCGATCGCGACCCAGCCGCCCTCCCGGGCGCCGGGCTTCACCACGACCAGCTTCACGCGGCCGTCCACGATGCCGGGAAGTCTGGCCAGGCCCCCGGCCCCGAGCTCGACGACCTCCTCGGGCACGAAGCGGCCCGCGAGAGGCGGCAGGTCGATCTCGACCCGGGCCAGCTGGCCGGCCCTCAGTTCCGGTGCGTCGGGCGGGTTGGGCACCGTCAGGGTGACCTGGAACAGCCGGGTGACCTCGTCGGCCGCCGAGGCCACCTGGTGCACGCGTCCGGTGAGGGTGCGGCCTGCGAGCGCCACGCGCACCTCGTGGCCGGCCGGAAACCAGGCGAGCTCCTCGGCCCGGACGGCGAGGACGACCTTCAGCGGATCCATGGCCAAAAGCACGCCCAACGGCCGGCTGGGCTCCATCATCTCGCCGGGGTGGGCCATCCGTCGGCCGATGATCCCGTCGCGGGGGGCGGCGAGGTGGGTCGCGCCCAGGGCGATGTCGGCCTGTCCGAGCTGGGTGGCCAGCGCGTCGCGCCAGCCCAGCACGCGCTCCTTCTCGGCCTCGGCCACGGCGCCCTGCCCGGCGAGGCGGGTGAGGCGCTCGACGTCCGGGGCCAGGCTCCGCAGTTGCTCCCGGGCCACCTGGCGGGCCATGTACTGGTCCACGGGATCGAGCCGGGCCAGCGGCTGGCCGCGGGTCACGCGGTCGCCCTCCTCGAAGAGCACCTCCTTGAGACGGCCGGTGGTCTTGAACGAGAGCACGACCATTTCCATGGGCATGGTGGAGGCGGTGAAGTGCCGGGCACGGGGCAGGGGACCCTCGAAGGGCGCGACCACGTCCACCGGGACGGGGCGATCGTCCGGGGCGGACCGGGACTCCTCCCGCGGACAGCCGGCCAGCGTCAGCGACAGCACGACGATCAGGGCGGGGGCCAGCCGGACGCGCGTCATGGATCCTTCCGGGTCAGGACGGCGCCGAACTGCACGCGCAGATGGATGCGCAGCCCGTCGGGAGAGAGGCGTCGATGGTGTTCGCGGACCAGTTGTTCTCGCTCCTGCAGGAGGAAGCGGGTCTCCTCGCTCATGGTGCGGTGTTTGAGCAGCGAGTCGTAGTAGACGCGGATCCGTTCGAGCTCGGTGGCGAGGGTGGCGGCCATCTCGGCGCGGACCTCCCCGATCCGGCCGGCCAGCAGGTCCGGCGCCGCGGCCTCGAGCCGGGCGAGCACGCCGTCGAAGGCCTCCTCGGAAACATGGAGCTTGTCGGAGCGCAGCCGTGTCAGTTCATTCATCAGGAAGTCCAGGGGCGCGCGGTCCGCGTGCGTCCCGTCCACCACGAAGGCCACCGCCTCCTCGACCAGCCTCGGGGCCTCATAGTGGACGACGGTCCAGAACACCCAGACCGGTGGTTCGAAGCCGGCGAGCGCCGCGTACCAGCGGTCGGCCGGCAGCGAGAGCCGGTGGAACGCGGGATCGGTCTCCGCGACCCAGCGGCAGAGGCGCTGCCAAAAGTAAGCCTGGGGAGAATTCCACGGAGGCGTGGCCGTCTTTTCGCCCAGAAACCAGGGCTGGAGGGTTTCGCCCAGGTTCACCTGATCACCCGACCGGGTCAACTTCCCGGCGGACTCGAGCAAACATAACAGGTGTTTCCCGTATTGCAAGGGGGTGTCCGTCATTTTTTCCTTCCCTCTCACGTGGCGACGCCGCCGGCCGGGAGATCGAGGATCCGCGCCGAGGTCTGCTGATCCTCGGAGAACGCCCGCTGGGCCGAGGCGATCTCCTCGGCGAGCTGCTCCATGCGCTCGGCGAGCACGGACATGCTAGGGCTCTCCAGGATCATCCGGCCGATGCGCTGGTCAAGGGGGACCGGATCCTGGAGATAGGCCAGGATGGAGTCGATCTCGCCGATGACCAGCTCGAAGAGGCGGATCTTGGACAAGAGCACCCGCTGGAGCACCTCCTCGAAGGTGCCCGCCGCGGTGATGTTCATGATCTGCACGGGCTCCTGCTGCCCGAAGCGGTGGATCCGGCCGATGCGCTGCTCCAGGCGCATGGGGTTCCAGGGCAGATCGAAGTTCACCATCCGGTGGCAGTGCTGGAGGTTGAGCCCCTGGCCGCCGACCTCGGTGGACAGGAGGACTCCGCCGCCGGCGCGGAAGGCGGCCAGCGCCTCGGCCTTCTCGCGCTGCCGCAACTGACCGCTGTAGACGTGGACCCGGGCGCCCGCCCGCTCGAGCAGGCGGCGCAGGGTCCGCAGGGTCTCGATGTACTCGGTGTAGACGATCACGGGCTCAGGGTCGGCCTGCACCAGCCTCACCAGCTCGGCCATCTTGGAGGTGACCGCGACCTCGCGCCCCAGCCCGATCACCCGCCTGAGCAGGTGGCTCTCCTTCTCGCGCACCGCGCGGGGCAGGATGGCGCTCTCGAGGGTGGCCAGGAGCGCCTGAGGGCTCGAGGTGCTCTCCTTGAGCAGGATCGAGAGCAGCAGGGCGGTGTGCTCCCCCTCCCCGGCGAGCTGGGACATGGTCCGCCGGGCCAGCTCCAGGGTGAGATCGAACAGTTCGGCCTCGAGCTCGGTGGGGGTGACCACGTGGTTGCGCACCTGACGCGGCGGCAACTGGATGAGCGTGTCAGCCCGGCGGTGCCGGACCATGACGCGGGCGCAGGCGGAGCGCAACTGGTCGGGTTCGCGCACGGTGAAACGGTCGACCATGAACTTGCGGCGGAACCAGCGGATGGAGCGGAAGAAGCCGGGGGAGACGATGTTGATGAGGTTGTACAGTTCGCGCAGGTCGTTCTGGACCGGGGTCGCCGTGAGCAGCACGGTGTGCCGTCGTCGCAGGCTGAACACGAAACGGTGCGACTGCGTGAGGTGGTTCTTCAGGGCGTGGGCCTCGTCGACGAGGACCAGATCCCACGGGATGCGCAACAGCGCCTCCTGCACCTTCGCGCTCTTCGCCCGGGCGAGAGAGAGCAGCAGGATCCCTTCGGCGTCCGCCTCGGTGAGGGCCTCGGGGTTCTCGGGCTCGGTGACGGCCAGGTCGAACTTCTCCTCGAGCTCCTGGCGCCACTGGAAGACCAGGGACGCGGGCACCAGGATCAGGGCGCGGCGGACGGTGTCGCGCAGGACCATCTCCTTGAGGACGATGCCGGCCTCGATGGTCTTGCCCAGGCCCACCTCGTCGGCCAGGATGCCGCTGCCGCGCATGCTCTCCAGGATCGAGACCGCGCTGTCGATCTGATAGGGCCGCGGTTCGATGGGCAGGTGCGCCAGCGAGAGCAACTGGATGCGGTCGGCGGCGGGAGCGCCGGTGAGGAAGGCGGTGAGCCGGCGCTCGAAGGCGTCCACCGGGAGCTCTTTCTGGCGCTTGAGCAGGGCGGCGTGCCGCAGGGCGTCGGGGAGCTCGAGGGTGATCGGCGGTCCCCGATCGGGCAGGGGTTCGGCCGGTGTGTCGGCCGGTGTGTCGACGGTCGTGTGGGCGGCCGTGTCAGGCGTCGGCGAGGGGGCGGGGTTCTCATCGGCGGCGGTCGCCCCGCAGCCCAGACAGTGCGGCAGGTCCTCGATGGTGGGGGCGCCGCACCGGGGGCAGCGCCGGTGGGGCAGGTGCAGTCGGGTGAGGAGGGCCGCGTCCATGGGGCGCACTATACCGTTTTTCCGCGGTGTAAGGAACAGATGATCAGTCGGCGGTCAGTTCGTGTCGAACTTGAGGACGCAGCAGCCGAACTGGCAGGTGTAGTCGGTCGGGCAGTCGGCGTTGCCGTCACAGGTCTGGAGGCCGTCGGGGCAGGCGGTCTCCGTGCAGTGGGCGGGGAGATCCAGTTCGGTCATGCCCGGGCACAGTTCGCAGTTGTTCGGGTCGCAGGGCCGGGAGCACTGATGGTGCAGGGTGCAGGTGGGGCACTTGGTCGGGTCGTTGTAGGTCTCCTGGGAGCACTGCGGGAAGTTGTTCTTCGTGCTCAGCAGGATGTCGTGGCACTCGAGGCCGACGCAGATCGTGCAGCAGCCGAAGCAGTCGCAGCCCGGCGGGGTGGACGGCAGGCACTGGTCGATGCAGGTCTGGGGCTCGTCCTCGGCGCACTTCAGTTCCCATTCGCCCGCCCATTTCTTGTCAAGCTGGTTGGCCGTGGGGAACTGGGCCACGAGATCGGCGCAGGGCTCGTCGAGCAGGCAGCAGGCGTGGGTCTCGCAGGTGTCGTTGCCCGAGCCTGCGTCGCCGTCGTAGAAGCAGTCGAGCAGGTTGACGGCGTTGTTGTCGGACGGGTACCCGGACTGGAACTCGCCCTCCATGTTGTCGTCGTACCGTAGGCACTCGGGATCCCACCCGTCGACGTAGCCGTCGGCGTCGTTGTCCAGGCAGTCCGAGCACTGGTAGGGCTGCGGCACGCAGGGGGCGTCGACGATGAGCCCGCCGGCCTGGGCGACGTCGTACACCTCGTTGCCGAGCTTGTCGCAGTACCGGTAGGTGTAGCCGCCGTCCATGGTCACGCGGAAGGTGAAGTGGTAGGTCCCCGCGGTCGTCATGGTCAGGGTCTCGCGGTAGAGGTCGTAGATGGTGGAGTCCCCGCTGTACAGGGCGGTCTTCCAGGTCCACGAGGACAGGCTCGGGTGGGTGGCGCGGGGACCGTAGCCCAGGCCCACGGCGAGGTTGGTGCCCTGGCCGGCCGGGTCGGTGACGCCCGCGAGGTAGATCTGGGCGTTGAGTTGGGCGGTGGTGGCGCCGGTGGCGATGTGCTGCAGGGTGGGCGCCAGGAGCTGGCAGGAGTTCACCGTGCAGGCGTCGTTGACCGCGTCGGGGGTGCCCCGGTCGCCGGCGTTGTAGAGGGTCTTGGACGGGCACCAGGAGACCAGGCTGTCGTTGAGGGTCGCCGGATCCGGGGCCGCGAGCACGCCCGGGGAGAGGGACAGCGACCTGCCGCTCTGGTGGCGCCAGGTGGCGTCCCAGGCGACGGCGTCGAGGAGGACGTCCGGGGATCCGGGCATGATCAACTCGAGGTCGCTGCCCGTGGTGGTCAGAAGCGGCATGGTGCCCAGCACCAGGTCCGGGGTGATCCCGCCGTTGGCGGCGGGGTCGGCCACGCGGGCGACCAGGAACGTGGCGCCGGGCTCGATCAGGATCAGCGGCGAGGCCGGGGGCGTGAAGGTGACGCCGTCTACGACGAACTCCACGTCGTTGACGGCCAGCCGGACGGCGGCGCGGTTGCGCAGTTCGAAGTACTGGCCGTTGGCGGCGGTGACGGTGGTGGGCTGGATCATGATTTCGGTCAGAACCAGCTCGCCGGCCAGGGGCAGGCGCCCCTCGACGCAGGTGCCGGTGCCCGGATCCTCGAGGTAGCCGGCGTCGCAGGCGCAGTAGGCGTCGACGGTGTCTCCCTCGTCCTCGCAGTGGCGGAGGGCACCGCAGGTACCGGCGTCGATGGTGCCGTCGCAATCGTTGTCGGCGAGGTCGCAGCGCTCCAGGGCGCCGGGGTAGGTGACGGCGACCAGGTCGTTGCAGTCGTCGTCATTGGTGACGTAGCCCGCCGGGAGGCTGCAGGCCAGGGTCGTGGCGGCGGCGTCGCCGTAGCCGTCGCCATCGGCGTCGCGGTAGTAGGTCGTGCCTCCGGAGGACGGGTCCTCGTCCACGGTGCCGTCGCAGTCGTTGTCGAGGGTGTCGCAGAGCTCGGGGTTGCCCGGGAAGCGCAGTTCGGTCGTGTCGTCGCAGTCGTCACCGTTGTCCACGGTGCCCGCGGGGGCGATGCAGGCCAGGGTGCTCACGCCGGGGTTGCCGTAGCCGTCGTGGTCGGCGTCGGCGTAGAAGGTCAGGAGCACGCCCTCGTCGATGTTGCCGTCGCAGGTGTTGTCCTTGCCGTCGCAGGTCTCGAAGTTGCCCGTGAAGACCGTGTTGTCGCCGTCGTCGCAGTCGCCGGCGAAGCCCACGTAACCCGCGGGAAGGCTGCAGGCCCACGTGTCGACGGTGTTCGAACCCACGCCGTCGCCGTCGGCGTCGCGGAAGTAGCGCGTGGTCACGCCCTCGTCGACGGTGCCGTCGCAGTCGTTGTCGAGGGTGTCGCAGACCTCTGCGCGGCCCGGATAGCTCACGTTGCTGGCGTCGTTGCAGTCGCCGTCGTTGGCCACGTAGCCGGGCGGGACCGAGCAGGCCTGCGTGGAGACGGCGGGGTTTCCGTAGCCGTCGCCGTCGGCGTCGCGGTAATAGGTCGTGGTCGCGCCCTCGTCGACGGTGTCGTTGCAGTTGTTGTCGAGGCCGTCGCAGAGCTCGGGGTTGCCCGGGAAGCGGGCGGCTGCGGTGTCGTCGCAGTCGTCCGCGCTCGCGACGTACCCCGCGGGGGCGGTACAGCCCAGAGCGGTGTCGGTGGCGACACCGTGGCCGTCATTGTCGGCGTCGCGGTAGTAGGTGTTCTGGACGCCCTCGTCGATGGTGACGTCGCAGTCGTTGTCGAGGCCGTCGCAGAGCTCGGGGTTGCCGGGGAAGCGGGCGGCGGTGGTGTCGTCGCAGTCGTCCCCGACGGCGCTGTGGCCGGCCGGGAGGCTGCAGGCCTGGACGGGGGAGTCGGGATCTCCGTGACCGTCGCCGTCGGCGTCGACGTAGTACGTGTTCTGGGACAGGCCCTCATCGATGCCGTCGACGCAGTTGTTGTCGAGGCCGTCGCACAGTTCGGTCGCGCCCGGGTGGACGTCGGCGTTGCCGTCGTCGCAGTCGGTGTTGTCTGCCACGCGGCCTTCGGGTTGCGTGCAGGCCCGCACTCCGAGGTCGGGATCGCCGTAGCCGTCGTCGTCTCCATCCATGTAATAAAGGTCACCGACGCCGTCATCGACCAGGTCGTTGCAGTCGTTGTCGACCGCGTCGCAGACCTCGGCGGCCTCGGGATGGATGGCGTCGTTGCCGTCGTCGCAGTCGAGGTCGTTGTCGACGTAGCCGACCGGGGCGCCGCAGGTCTCTAACGGGGAGTCGGGATCACCGTAGCCGTCCTCGTCGCCGTCCCGGTAATACGTGTTCGGGGACGTGCCCTCGTCGATCAGGTCGTCGCAGTCGTTGTCGAGGCCGTCGCAGGTCGTCTCCTCGGCCTCGTAGCCGGTGAGATCCGTGTAGTCGGGTTCGGCCCAGGCCCATTCGCCGCCGGACTCGACGCAGACCTTCCGCGCGCCGGCGCACACCCCGAACTGGAGGTCGGCCAGGGGCGCCTCGCCCTCGCACTGGTCGTTGTTGGTGTTGTTGGAATTATTGACGTTGCCGGCGTTGGTGTTGTTGGCGTTGTTGACGTTGTTGGCGTTGTTGACGTTGCCGGCGTTGAGGTTGTTGGTCTTCTTCAGGTCGGGATCCTCACATCCGGCAAACAGGATGACGAGCACAAGGAAGGCAGTTTTTTTCAACATGATAACATCTCCAATGGATAAAGACTCATCTAACAAAACTGTTTTAGTATAGTCCCCTCCCCCGGTGATTTCCACCCCGAAAAAGTGGCGATTCGTGATTCAAAAATAAAACCGGTGGAATAGTCAACGCGGGCGGCGCGGTTACACGCGCGGATGAGAGAGGTGGTCGGCGACCCGCCACCGAAAAAGCGGTTGCCTCTTTCGCCAGGGTGATTATAAACGAAGCCCTGCACCCCGGACCGGCGGGAAGCTCGTTCGACGGCCCGGAAACAAGGACGGAGAGAAGACATGACGTACGACATCCGCATGGTGAGTGATCTGGTCAAGCAGGAGAGCGCCTTCGTCGACGACCTCATGACCGAGCTCGGCAAGGTCATCGTGGGACAGACCTACATGGTCGAGCGGCTGCTCATCGGCCTGTTCACCGGAGGGCACGTGCTCGTCGAGGGCGTGCCGGGCCTGGCCAAGACCCTGACGATCTCGACGCTGTCGAGCGCGCTGGAGCTGGCCTTCCACCGCATCCAGTTCACGCCGGACCTGCTGCCGGCCGACATCATCGGCACGGTGATCTACACGCCGCAGACCGGTGCCTTCACCGCCAAGAAGGGCCCCGTGTTCGCCAACCTCATCCTCGCCGACGAGATCAACCGCGCCCCGGCGAAGGTGCAGAGCGCGCTGCTCGAGGCCATGCAGGAGCGGCAGGTCACCATCGGCGACGTCTCCCATCCGCTGCCGTCGCCATTTTTGGTCATGGCCACACAGAATCCCATCGAGCAGGAGGGCACGTACCCCCTGCCCGAGGCCCAATTGGACCGCTTCATGCTGATGCTCAAGGTCGGCTACCCCACCCGCGAGGAGGAGCGCGTGATCATGGAGCGCATGACCTCGGGGGTCACCCCCCAGGTGAAGCCGGTGGTCAAACCCGAGATGCTGCTGCGCGCCCGGGAGGTCATCGAGCAGATCTACGTGGACGACAAACTGAAGGACTACATCACCGACGTGGTGTTCGCCACCCGCGAACCGGCCAAGTACGGGCTCGCCGAACTGACCGACTTTTTGGAGTACGGCGCCTCGCCGCGCGCCTCCATCGCCCTGATGAAGGCGGCCCGCGCCCACGCGTTCCTGCGCCACCGCGGGTTCGTGCGCCCCGAGGACATCAAGGCCATCGGCCACGACGTGCTGCGCCACCGGCTGGTGCTCTCCTACGAGGCCGAGGCCGAGGAGTTCACCGCCGAGGACGCGATCTCCCGGATCTTTGACCACATCGAGATCCCGTAGGCGGCGCCCGGAGGGTGGTTCCATGATACCCCGCGAACTGATCCGCAAGGTGCGCAAGATCGAGATCAAGACGAGCCGGCTGGTCAACGACATGCTCGCCGGCCAGTACCAGAGCGTCTTCAAGGGCCGCGGCATGGCCTTCGACGAGGTGCGCCAGTATCTCCCGGGGGACGACATCCGCCTGATCGACTGGAACGTCTCGGCCCGCACCAACGACACGTTCGTAAAATTGTTCGTCGAGGAGCGCGAGCTCACGCTGATGCTGCTCGTGGACATGAGCGCCTCGGGGCTGTTCGGCACCCATGAACAGGCCAAGCGGGAGCTGGCCGCCGAGTTGTCCGCATTGCTGGCGTTCTCGGCGATCAAGAACAACGACCGGGTCGGCCTGATCATCTTCACCGACCAGGTCGAGAAGTTCGTGCCGCCCAAGAAGGGGCGCAAACACGTGCTGCGCGTGGTGACCGAGATCTTGAACTACCGGCCCCGCAACCGCCGGTCGGACCTCAACCCGGCGCTCACCTTTCTCGGGCACGTCGCCAAGCGGCGTGCGGTGGCCTTCTGCATCAGCGACTTCCTGGTCCCCGAGTACGAGCACAACCTCAAGGTCGCGGGCAAGCGCCACGACCTGATCCCGGTGACCGTGCTGGACCGGCGCGAGGAGGAGCTCGAGCCCGTGGGCCTCGTGGAGCTCGAGGACCTCGAGACCGGAGAGCGCCGCGTGGTGGATCTGAACCCGCGCACGGTGCGCGCCTTCTCGCTGCGGGCCCGCGCCCGCCGCGAGGTGCGCGACGCCCTGTTCCGCCGCCTGAAGATCGACGCGATCACCCTCGAGACCGGCTCGGACTACGTCCCGGCGCTCATGCAGTTCTTCCGGCGACGGGAGAGGAGGCTGCGCGGATGAGGCGCCGCTTTCCGATCCTCCTCGTGCTCGCCCTCGCCGCGGCGGTGACGTCGTCGGCCTGGGCCCAGCCGGCCCCCGGGCAGCCGTCGGCTGCGGCGTCTGTGCCGCCAGCTGCGGCGTCTCCGGCTCCATCCCGGCCGTTGCGCTTCGGGCTGCCCCCCCCGGGACCGTTGCCCAGTCCCGCACCCTCGCCGACCCCGGCGCCTTTGCCCGATCCCGGCACCCCGGCGCCGCCCGCTCCTCTGGCGCCGCTCGCTCCTTCGGCCCCGTCCGCCGTCGAGCCGGCCCGCGCCGGTGACGAACCGGTGGTGCTCATCGACCTGGTCGACGCCCCGAAGGAGATCTACATCGGGCAGCCGTTCTTCGTCGAGCTCACCGTCACCACGCGGCCCGGCGTGCACGTGAACCTGCCGGCCAAGATCGATCCCGGCCCACGCTTCACTCTCGAGGGGGAGCCCGTCGAGGGCACCACGGTCACCTTCGACTCCGGGAACCTGATGCGCAAGTACCGGCTCAAGTTGGTGTCCTGGACCACCGACCGGCTCCTGAACCGCCGGGCCGATCGGGTGCGCGACCGGCTGCAGCGTCATGAGCAGGACCTCGCCGAGCAGAAGACCAAGCTCACCGAGGCCCGGCTGGCGAACCAGGACACCCGGGCCCTGGAAGAGCGGATCACCCAATACCAGGCCCGCGTGGACGCCGACGCCGCGGAGCTGGCCGAGATCGAGGCCGAGGTGGAGTTGAAGCCGATCCCGGTCACCTTCCGGCGGGCGGACGGCTCCCTCGGCGTGGTGCCCAGCCACGAGCCCGGCCGGGGACCCCGCATCCTGATCTCCTCGCGGTTGGCCAACGAACCGGACCCCAAGCTCAAGGAACCCGCCAGCGAAGAGAACGTGAAGGCCGGCGGCCCCTTCTGGGAGCCCTGGGATCTGTACGAAGAGAACACCACCCTCAAGAACGTGCTGCTGGGGGTGCTCATCGGCCTGTTGGTCATGGCTCTGTTGGTGCCGCTGGTCCTCTGGCTGCGGAAGAAGTGGCGGCGTGCCCCGCCTCCGGCGCCGCCCCGCCCCGCCCACCTGATCGCCTTCGAGCGGCTCGAGGCCCTGCGCGCCCGCGGGATCCCCGCTGAGACCGAGGAGAACCAGCGCTTCGCCTTCGAGTTGTCCGAGATCCTGCGCGAGTACTTCGGAAACCGGTACCACTTCTATTCCCTCGAGATGACCACCACCGAACTGCTGGCCCGGCTCTCCGAGTTGGCCCCCGCCGGAGTCGGTCCGGCCGAGCTCGAGGACTTCTTCGAGTTCCTCGACCTGGTCAAGTTCGCCAAGGCGCCGCTCGAACCCGCCGAGGCCGGCGCCCGCCTGGAGACGGGCGTGGACTTCGTGCGCCGCACGCTCCTGGTCCAGCTCGGGCCGGCCGTAGGCGAAGAGCCGGCCGGTGTTGAGGAAAAGACCGGGAGCGAGAAGGAGACCGGGGCCGACGGGGACGGCGCGGCGCCGTCCGAGGCGCGCCCGCCGCGGGACCCGTGGGAACCGCCCCCGGGTGAGAGCCTGGACGAGCAGCACCGGCGCCTGCTGCTGGCGTCGACACGGGAACAGGTCGGCTCCGGGAAAGATCCGGACGAGTCCGGGTCGAACCCGGCCAAGGGGAAGACCGATTCGGGTGAGGTCCCGCCTGGAGGCAATCATGAGACGCCGTGATCAGATCGCGGTGAAGAAGGGGCCGATCACCAGCTTGGCCGAAGAGGTCGGCGTCCCGCAGAAGCGCGGCCTGGACGCCGTGCGTCAGAACCTCTGGCCCTGGATGCTTTGGACGGTGATCATGGCCCTCGTGGCCTGGGGCATCGCAGCGTCGCTGCAGAAGTTCAGCCGTCCTGTGGAGCTGGGGGAGCGCTGGGTGCTGTGGTTCCTGTTGGTCCTCCCCGTATTGGCCTTCTTCGCCTTCCGCTATCATGCGCGAAGACAGCCGACGTGGGGCTTTTCCAGGCTCTCCCTGCTGGCCTCGATCCCGCCCGGGATCCGCACGTACTTCGTCACCCTGCCGTTCTCCTTGCGCTGCGGCGTGTTCGCCCTGCTGATCTTCGCCGCCGCGCAGCCGCGCCTGGTGAACGTTTTCGAGCGCTCCGAGGACGAGGGCATCGACATCGTCCTGGTCATGGACGTCTCGCTCTCCATGGAGGCCAACGACCTCGAGCCCAACCGCTTCGTCGCGGCGCGCAACGTCATGTCCGGCTTCGTCAAGCAGCGCCCGAAGGACCGCATCGGCTTCGTCGTGTTCGGTCGCGACGCCTACCCGTACTGCCCCCTGACCCGTGATCACAACGCCGTGCAGCGGCTCCTGGGCAAGCTCCGCCTGCGGCAGATCGACGACGGCCAGGCCACCGCCATCGGCGAGGCCCTGGGCACGGCGCTCAACATGCTGGCCTCGGCCAAGGGCAAGAGCAAGGTGGTGATCCTGCTCACCGACGGCGCCAACAACAGCGGCGAGATGGCCCCGCGGGAGGCGGCCGAGCACGCCGCCGCCCTGGGCGTGCGCGTGCACACCGTGCTCGTGGGAAGCCCCAATGGCGAGGGCGGTGGCCTCTTCGCCCTGCGCGCGCCCACGGACCCCGAGCTTCTCGAACACATCGCGGCCCGGACCGGCGGCATGGCCTTCATCGCGACCGACAAGAAGTCGCTGGAGAACCGCTTCCAGCGCATCCTGGATCTCATGGAGAAGAACAAGTTCGAACGCAAGATCCGCACCACCTCCGGCGTGCAGGAGCGCTACCTCGCCGCCGCCGTGCTGCTGTTCTTCCTCGAGCTGCTGCTCTCCCTGACCTGGCTGAGGAGGTTGCCATGACCTGGAAGCACGGGACCGCCTTCCTCTCCCTGGGCGGCTGGGGCTTCTGGCTCGCGGTCGCCGTGCTGGCGTTCGTGTTCGGCCTGGTGCTCGCCCACGCCATCGCCCGTCGTCGGTTCGAGAAACTGGGCGACGCCCCGCTGCTCGCCGGTCTCGTGTCGAACAAAAGCGCGGTGCTGCCCGTGCTGCGTCCGGTGCTGCAGGTGTCGGGGCTGATTCTTTTATTGTTTGCCCTGGCGACGCCGCAGACCGAGGGGCGCCGTCATATCGTGTCCTCCACCGGCCTCGACGTGGTGGTGGCGCTGGACTTCTCCAAGAGCATGAACGTGCGGGACATGTTCGGCTCGCGCCTCGAGCACGCCCGGCGCGAGATGAACCACCTCATCGACCGTCTGGGCGGCGACCAGCTCGGACTGGTCGCCTTCGCGGGCACGACCATGTCCTATCCGCTGACCACCGATCACGAATCGGCCAAGTTGTTCTGGGAGAACCTGCGCCCCGAGGACATGCCCGTGGGAGGCACCGGCATCGCGCGGGCTCTGGACTCGGCACGCGAGCTGTTGGCGGACGTGCGCGATCCCAAGATCGAGCGCGCCCAGGTGGTCATCCTCCTCTCCGACGGTGAGGACCACCTCGGCCGTCCGTCCGAAGCGGCGGCCGAGCTGGACAAGCTGGGCATCCGGGTGTTCACCATCGGCATCGGCTCCACTGAGGGCCAGCTCGTGCCCAGCCTGGGCGACGCCGGCGAGGTCACCGGCTACGTCAAGCACGAGACCCAGTACGTCACCTCGAAGCTCGACGAGACCACGCTGCGCGAGGTCGCCCGGATCACCAACGGGCAGTATTTCCGGGCCACGAAGGAGGACTTCGGTACGGACAAGGTGCTGACCGCCATCCAGGACTTCAAGCGCTCCCAGGCCGAGAAGCAGGTCTTCGTGGAGAGGCACGAGGAGTTCGTGTGGTTCCTGCTGCCGGGCCTGTTCCTCCTGCTGTTGGATTTCCTGTTGTTGGGCGACGCCGGTCTGCGCCGCAGAAGGAGGGAGATGTCGGCATGAAGACTCCCCGTCTGCTCTGGTTCGTCCCCCTCCTCTTCCTGTGGGGGGCGTGGAATCCGTTCCTTCGTCGCGTGCCCGAGGTCGGTCGCGCCAACGACCTTTTGCGGGGCAAGGACTACAAGGCCGCCGAGGAGGGCTACCGGGGCGCCCTGGAGCGCCGGGCCAGCGAGCCCCGCCTCAAGCACAACCTGGGACTCGCCTTCCTCGGTCAGAACAACTACACCGCAGCCGAGAGCGAGTTCATCGCCGCCACCTCCTCGGACTCGGAGCTGGTCCGCGCCCGGGGAAACTTCTTCCTGGGCGTCACCCGTTTTCACATCGCCGAGACCCTGCAGCAGCCTGACGAAAAGATCAAAAAATTCAAGGAGGCCGCTGACAACTTCCGCCGCGTGCTCGAGCTCGAGCCCGATGACGAGGACGCCCGTCACAACCTCGAGATGACCCTCGAACGCATCGAGGACGTGGAAAAACAGCAGGAAGAGGAGAAGAAGAAGCAGGAGCAACAGGAAAAGCAGCAGCAGGATCAGAAAGATCAGAAAGATCAGAAAGATCAGCAGGACCAGCAGAACAAAGACCAGCAGAACCAAGACCAACAGAACAAAGACCAGCAGAACAAAGACCAGCAGAACAAAGACCAGCAGAACAAAGACCAACAGAACCAAGACCAACAGAACCAAGACCAGCAGAACAAAGACCAACAGAACAAAGACCAGCAGAACCAAGACCAACAGAACAAAGACCAACAGAACCAAGACCAGCAGAACAAAGACCAGCAGAACCAAGACCAACAGAACAAAGACCAACAGAACAAAGACCAACAGAACCAAGACCAACAGAACCAAGACCAACAGAACCAGGACCAACAGAACCAAACGCCGAAAAAGCCGGAGACCCCCGAGGTCAAGGCGGCCCGTCGGGCGCTGGACGACCTGAAGGAGCGCCAGAAGCAGCGCATCCTCGAGATGCACCGCAAGGGCGGGCAGGGACGTCGGGCTCCGATCAAGGACTGGTAACCCGTTTCCGATGGAACGCGACTGGTGTATGATGCCTCCCGCGATGGGAACCCTACGACGACTCCTTTGCCCCCTCGGCCCGCTGGCCGTCCTCTGGATCCTGCTGAATCCGGCGTGGGTCCGGGCCCAGGCCAGCTCCTTCCAGATCCAGATGCGGGTCGGGCAGGAAGAGGACACGGCCACCGTACTGCGCGTGGGGGAGGACTTCGTGCTCGAGGTGCTGCTCACCGCCCAGAGCCGCCGTGGCGGCTTCAAGTCGCAGTTCTACCAGAATTACACCGCGCCCCAGTTTCCCGCCGGGCTCACGGTGGTGGACCGCAGCGAGAGCACGCGCTCCTCGGTGTCCATCGTCAACGGCCGCTACACCCAGGAGTTCTCCCACGTGATGTCCTACGTGGTGCGTCCGGTCAAGGAGGGTCGCCACACCATCGGTCCGGCCACGATGGAGGCCGAGGGTCGGCTGTACAAGTCCGACGGCGTGATGGTGTCCGTTCTGCCGCCCCGCGCCGCTCCCAGGGCGATCCTCGAGGGGCAGGAGCCGGATCCCGCGCTGGCCGAGGACGAGTTCTTCCAGGTCACGATCAGCCGGGATCAGTTGGTCCTGGGGCAGCCCGTGATGGTGTCCTGGTACTTGTACACCACCTCGCGGCTCACGGAGCGGCCCCAGTCCGATCCCCCTGAGAGCCAGGGCTTCTTCAGCAAGTCCCTGTTCTCCCAGAACCACACCTACGAGATGGAGCGGGTCCAGTTGGGTCAGGCCGTCTTCTACCGCACCCTGGTGTTCCGGCGCATGTACTGGCCCCAGCGCACCGGCCGCCTGACCATCGTGCCGCGCACCGTCTCCTACCGCACGCGGTCGGGTTTCCTGAACACCGGCAAGACCGAGAACCGCACCAGCGCCGAGGTCGCCTTCGACGTGAAGCCCCTGCCCACGGCCGGCCGTCCCCCGGGGTTCGTCGAGGACCACGTCGGCGTCTAAGATCGGAAGAGCACACGTCTGAACTCCAGTCACCGAATACGATC
>CALKWH010000252.1 GCA_938004375.1 uncultured Pseudomonadota bacterium | reverse complement strand
CACCGAGATCTACACTCTTTCCCTACACGACGCTCTTCCGATCTGACAGGTGCGGCAGCCGCAGATCGGTCACCACCACGTCGAACGTCTCCCGCGAGAGGACGCCCAGCGCCTCCTCCGCGCTGCGGGCGCAGGAGACGACGTAGCCGTCCCGCTCCAGCAGGCGGCGCAGGCTGTCCAGGATCCCGGGCTCGTCGTCGACGAGCAGCAGGCGGGCTTGGTTCGGGTTCATGGCGCTTCCAACTCCAGGGTCAGGCGGCACTTCTCCGGGCAGTCCCGCGCCAGGCGGTCGAAGTGGGCCACCAGCTCGTCGCGGCGGGCGAGGACCCCGTCGATGTCCCGTGCGGTGAGCACATCCCCGGCACAGGCAGCCATAACACGGGCCTCGAGGCGACGCAAGGCGAGCGTGACGACGGGTGAGTGGCGCGCCAGGTACTTCAAGCGGCCCCGACGCCGCTCGGCCTTCCAGTCCTGCTCCGGACCGAAGGCGGCCCCGTTGTCGATGAAGAGCAGCCGGCCGTCCTTGCGACGCAGGATGTTCCCGCCCGTGAAGCGGTCGTAGTTGTTCGTGAGGTGGTCGAGGATGAACATCCAGGTGAGATCCCACACGAGGGCCTGTTCGCGGGGCGTGAGGCGCGCCTCCGGGCGGGCCAGCTTCCCCAACAGGGCGCCCGTGGGCTCGAAGACCCAGCCGTCGTCGGCCCACAGCAGGAGCGCCCCGGTCATCTCGTCGCTGGACTCCGAGAGCACCTCCCGCTCCAACTGTTCCAGCCGCTCGGGGGGCGCGTGGCGCTTGAAGGCGGAGTGGATGACCGAGCCGTCCAGGATCCGCACGACGGCCGGCGGCACGTGGTTCATCCCCAGCATCCGGTTGAGCCGGAAGGCGCCGACCTCCCCCTGGGGCCGCGTGAACAGGTGCACGCGATGCCGGGGCTTGAAAAACACGCGCCAGGCGGGCTCCAGGAGCAGCGTCACCTTCACCGTGCGTCCGCTCTTGCGGCTGGGGATGATGTTCACGATCCGGCCGCCGTTCATGGCGGCCAGGGCGGGAGCCACCGGCTTGCCGTCGAAGGAGCCGGCGGTCACGAAGTCACAGGACACGGAGGGCGGGGACGGGGGGACGCCCAAGGAGTCGCCCCGCGAAACCGACCGCACGGCAGCCGGGGCGGGAGCCGGCGACTCCGCCGGAGCGGGGGCCGGCGACTCCGCGGGCTGCCAGGGGGTGAAGGCGTCGAGCTCACCGGCGGCGCCCGGGCGGCAGGCGGGCGCGTACAGGGCCTGCAAACAGGACAGCAGGAGGGCCGGGGCGGCCCGGCGGGCGGGGGACATCAGCGGCGGCAGTCGCGGTCGAGGAGCTCCTGCGCCTTGGGCAGCGCGGCGGACCCGGGGTGCTCCTTGCGGATGACCTCGAGGCGGGCCCGGGCCTCCTTGCACTTCTTCGCGCGGATCAACTCCCCGAGCTCGGAGAAGGCGCGCGAGACCAGGATCTTCTCGCGGACCGGCTTGGCCGCCGCGGGGTTGGTCTTGTCCACCTCGGCCAGATGCCCTAGGGCCTCGTCCCACAGTTTCTGGTAGGATCGCACCACCGCGAGCTTCAGGTGGGCCAGTTCCTTGTATTGGGGCTGGGCGGTCAACTTCGTGAGCAGCTCCACGGCCTTGTCCCAGTTCTTCTCGGAGGCGTACAGATCGCTCAGCGAGTACAGCGCGGGGCCGTATTCAGGGTCGCGCAGCAGCGCCTCGGCGTACATCTTCCGGGTGTTCTCCGCGTCGTTGCGCTCGGCATACACGCCCCCGAGGTTGTACCAGAGGGCGGCGGCCTTCGGGAACTTCTCCATCCCCGCCCGGAGCACCCGCTCGCACTCGTCGAGCCGCTTCAGGTAGAAGAGGGTCTCGGAGAGGGCGACGGTGAGCTCCAGGGAGGAAACGCCCTTTTTCTGCACGGCCTCGAAGGAGGCCAGCGCCTTCTCGAAGTCCTTCCGGTTGAAGTGCGCGAGGCCCTGGTAGAACAGCAACTGGGGGTGCCCCGGGTGGGCGGCGAGCTCCCGGTCCACGACGGCCAGGGCCTCGTCCCACTTCGCCTCGCCGACGAGCTTCTTGACCGCCGCGAGGTCGGGCCCGGCGGGCGTCAGTTTGGCGATCGGCTCGGGCCCGGGCTCGGGGACGGGCGTGGTCTTCTTCGGCTCGCGGCAGGAGGACAGGGCGAGGGCCAGGACGATCCAGAGGACGGCTTGGTGACGCATGAGGATACCTCCGTTGATCAGATCAGCGACGTGCTGAAGTAGCGCTCGGCGCGGTCGGCGAGCACGGTGACGACGGCCTTGCCCGGCGTGGCCACCTGGTGGGCGGCCCAGACGTTCGCCCCCGAGGACGTGCCCACGAGCAGCCCCTCGATCCGGGCCAGTGAGCGGGCCGTGTCGATGGCCTCCTCGTCGGTCACGGTGATGACCATGTCGACGAGCCGGGTGTCGAGCACCTCGGGGATGAAGCCGTCTCCGATGCCCTGGATCTGGTGCAGTCCGGGCTCGCGTCCCAGCAGGGCGGCGTTGTTGGCTGGCTCCACGGCCACGATCCGCACGCGGGGGTTCCGCTCCTTGAGGAACCGGCCCACGCCCTGCAGGGTGCCGCCGGATCCGATGCCGGACACGAAGACGTCGACCTTCCCGTCCAGCGCCTCCCAGATCTCGGGTCCGGTGGTCGTGTAATGGATCAGGGGGTTGTCGGGGTTGGTGAACTGGTTGGGCACGTAGGCGTCCGGCAGGCTCGCCGCGAGCTCGCGCACCTTCTCCAGGCAGCCGTCCAGGCTCCGCTCGGCGGGGGTGAGCACCAACTCGGCGCCCAGGGCGGCGATGATCTTCTTGCGCTCCTCGCTCATGTTCTCTGGCATCACGATGATCACGCGGCAACCGAGCTGGACGCCCACCAGCGCCATGCCGATGCCGGTGTTCCCCGAGGTGGCTTCGACGATGGTGGTGCGGCCGGGGACGATACGCCCCTGGTCCAGCGCGTTCTGAAGGATGAAGCGGGCGACGCGGTCCTTCACGCTTCCACCGGGATTGAGGAACTCGCATTTGGCGTAGATGCTGCCGTGGTCGCAGAACTTTCGCAGTTGGATCAGCGGGGTGTTTCCCACCAGGTCGAGGGGGCTTTGTACCATTTTCATTCGGGTAGTTCCAAAAGTTGCGGGGTGAAGGACTAGTTGGAGGTCGCGCCCACGAGTTGGACCGAGAACGTCCAGCTCTTGCTGTAGTTCTTGGCCTCGTCGGAGGTGCCCATGCTCTTGCCGTTGAGGCGGCTCTTGACGCACTCGGCCATGGTGCCGTTGCCGGCGAGGGACCCACCCAGGCCGGAGACCGACAACTTGCCGCCGGACACGCTCACCGTCACGGAGATGTCGCCGGAGTTGCCCACCAGACCCTTGGCCGACGCGTTCTGGAAACAGGAGCCGATGGTGTAGGGGAAGTTCTGCAGGACCTTCTTGACGTCCAAAGGAGCATCCCCGGGCACCAGCCCGGAGGCCGAGGCCGTCGGGCGGGGCGGATCCATGCTCGGGGTCATGGGATCGGTGACGGGACCGACCATGACATCGGTGATCATGTCCATGGGCCCGCCCAGATCGATCATGGGCACGTTCGTGGGCAAATCGATCATGGGCACCGTGACCGAGATCATACCGACGTCGACGGAGGGCACACCCGGGGTGCCGATGCGCCCGGGACCGCCGGGACCGCCGGGGCCGCCGGAGCCGCCGGGGCCACCGGGGCCGCCGCGGTTCTCGTCGCCGATCTTGTTGGGATCCAGCGCGGGGCCGGTGCTCGCGACGCAGGTCGGGCCGGAGCACTCGCCCTCGACCTGCAGGGTCTTCACGCCCTCGCCGGCCGTGATCGGACCCACCTGGTTGCCGCCGAGGCCGGCGGGGATGGCCGTGATCTGCCCCAGGTTCGGGATGCCGCCAGGCAGGGCGGGTCCGAGGTTGAGGTCTTTGGGCACGCCGGAGAGGTCGACGTCCTTGAGGCCGGCGAGCTTGCTGGCGATGGCGTCGGCCTTCATGCCCACGTTCTCCTCGGTGACCGGCCCGGTGTCCGGCTTGCCGCCGTCGTCGGGGGCCATGGCCTCGACCATGGCGGCCTCGGGCTCCATGCCGTCCTTGCCGGCCTCTTCCCCGTCCTTGCCGCCCTTGGTCTCTTCGGGCTTCTTCTGGGCCTCGACCTTGGACTCGTTGCGTTCCATGGCCTTGGCCACGATCGCCTTGGCGTCCTTCTCGTCGGGCTTCCAGTTCGGATCGTACATTTCCAGGATAATCCAGATCAACAGTGGGGTGGCCACGAAGACGGAGAGGAAGGTGGAGGCCAGGAACGTGTTCCCCAGCCAGGAACGGATCGCGTACATGCCCCACATGACATGGGGGAGCTGGGGCTTGGGCATCTCGGGCGGCGGAACCACGAAGTGGAAGAGCACGGTGATCTCACCGATGACGAGCTTGCCGCGGGAGGAGTGGGCCAGGTCGAGCTTGTAGTAGTCCGTCCCCTTGCGCACGTGCTCGCCGCGTTCGAGGATCTGGCTGAGCGTGAGGATCTTGCCGTCCATGGCCAGGCGGGCGTCCATGCCCTTCACGAAGTTCAGCAGGTAGCCTGAGCGCGTCTCCTCGAAGATCTTGAAACTGCGGGGCAGATCCTTGGACGGGATCAGGAAGGTGTTGTCCGCGCCGCGGCCGATGCTCACGTCGCCGCGCTGGCGCAGCAACTTCTCTTCCACGATGCGCCCGTTCTGCACGATGCCGATGCGCAGGATCTTCTTCTGGTTGGTCGTCGTGTTCAGGGAACTCGTGGGTTTTTTCACCGGAGTGGAAGTGGCCATCTCTGCCTCCTGGGGCTGCACCCGGATGGAACCCGCGCATCGTGTGTTCGCCGCGAGCCGCGATTCCCTTCCAGATACCGCCGGAAAGTAGCAAAAAAGCGCAGGAATGGCAAGCCGATAATCTAAGAATGAACCATTCCCCGCCAAGTATACGGACGGGCCGGAAATTCTTGTCCGGATCGAAAGGACCGACCCATTGGCAGGAGTCCTCTCTCCCTTCTTTCCGGTCGAAATCGAAATCGATCTGGACTTGGAGTGATACAGGGGAAAAACTGAATCTGCCGGCTCTCTGGCGTCAGTCCGCCGTGCGGTGCAGGTACAGGTGCCTCAGGGAGGTGGGGGTGGGATCGCCCAGGAGGGCCTTGCGGTCCATCAGGGGTCGCAGCCGGCCGGCGTGATGCAGCGCGTCGGCAGGGAGGGTGACAGGCTCCGCGGTCCCCGAGACGACATGCTCATATTGGACCTGCAGGGTGTAGCCGACGGCGTCGGGTCGGGTCCCCGCCAGGAGATAGCGCACTTGGACCCGGTGTTCGCCGGTGGCGGGATCCGTGCGGAAGGTCCCCTGCACGTCCACGACGCGGGTAGGACCGGCTTCGGGTGCACCCTTCACCGCCCGCAGGACCTGGCCGCCCCGGCCGTCGGACTCCCAGCGGACCCGGTCCTTCACCCACCCGAGGACCTCCCGCCAGGTTCCGGCCAACTCGGCGACCCGCCGCGTCACCTCGCCCTCGTCGGCGTCCCGGCAGACCGCCGGTTCGTACCGCAGACCGATGCAGAACTTCGGTTCGACAAAAACGAAATGGATTCCGTCCTCGTCGGCGAGCTCGCGTATTCCTTGAATATTGCCCTTCGCATCCCGACGCAGCACCACGGATTCCTGCTGCACCAACTCCATCTCGGCGGGCGTCCATTCGTCCGGAGTTCCACCCGCGGGGGCGGGGGGGACGCTGGTGGCCTTCACCTCGATGCGGATCGTGGCCCGGTAGGTCCCGACCCCGGGCAGCACGCGCGGACAATCGGGTTGGTCGGGCAGGCAGGAGGCCTCGGTCCTGGGATCCCCGGGACCCGGGGCATCCGGGCGGGTCCCCAGGGAACAGGCCGACCCGAGCGGGGTCACGAGGGTGAGCAGGAAAAGGAGCGGGAGCGGCGCGCGCATGGCCGGCAATATAGTCGAAGCCCCGATTGAAAGCATGTCTTTTCTGCGGGGACGGGCGTGCCCGACGACCTCCCTAGGCGGGGCCTGGAGCAGGCGACGACAGGACCGCAGGCTCGGAGGTGGGCGCGGGGGCGGCGGCGGTGACCCGCTCACGGTCCAGGCTCAGCAGCATACCCAGCGAGAGGAAGGAGGCGAGCATCGAGGTGCCGCCGAAGGAGACAAAAGGCAGGGTGATCCCCTTGGAGGGGATGAGGTTCATGACCACGGAGAGGTTGATCAGCGCCTGCAACACCAGCATCAGGGTCAATCCAAGGCCCATCAGGAAGCGGAACATGCTGCCCCGGTGCGACCAGGCGATGCGCACGCCGGCATAGAGGAACAGCCCGTAGAGCAGGATCAGGAAGGCCACCCCGGCGAAGCCCAGTTCCTGGCCGATCATCGCGGCGATGTAGTCGGTGTGGGCTTCGGGCAGGAAGTCCAGTTTATAGGGACCCTCGCCCAGCCCATAGCCCCAGGTCCCGCCCGACCCGAAGGCGTCCAAAGAGCGGATGATCTGGTACGAGGCGCCCTGGGAGAAGTACTCCGGGTGCAGGAACGGGATGATTCGCTTGGAGAGCCGCCAGCCGGCCACCATGTAATACCACAGCAGCGGGAGGGTGACGGCCGCGGCCAGGGCAAAGTAATACAGGCGGCTGCCCGCGACGAACAGCAGGAGCGTGGCCACCACGATGAAGAGGACCGCCGAACCGAAGTCGGGCTGCATCAGGAGCAGGACGATCATCAGGCCGGTGATCAGCAGCGGCTGTCCGAAGCCCTTCCAGGGATCGGCCAGGAGATCCACCCGTTTTTCAATGATGTATGCTAAGTACAAAATAAGCGCCACCTTGGCGAACTCCATGGGCTGGAACGAGAAGCCCATGAACTGGAACCAGCGGTGGGCGCCGTTGACGTTGACACCCAGGAAGAGCACGCCCGCCAAGAGTGCGAAGGCCGTCACGATGACGGGCTTGACGAGCTTGCGGGTGAGCCATACCGGGATCTGGGAGGCCACCACCGCGACGAGGAGTCCCAGGGTGATGTACATCGCCTGGCTGACCAGGAAGACCCTCGTGTTCACGGTCGTGGTCGCCGCCCGCGTCATGCTGGCGTAGTGCTTGGAGAGCAAAAGACCGCCGGTGACGCTGAAAATCATGACGAGGCCCAGCGCCGCAAGCGAGAGCGCCGCCAGGATGAGCATCCAGCCGTGGTTGGAGAAACGGAAGCGTCCCATCGCCGCCCAATTCAACATGAATCCCGGGTTCCGTCAAAAATCCGGGCCGTTCCGGCAACCGTCGCCGGGGCCGGGCGATAATGGTCCGGCAGGAGGATCCCATGACCCCGGAAGAGACCGCAACCACCCTCGCCCGCCTGTTCCCCACCGGCGAGCACCCCGGCGACCGCTGGATGGACCTGCTCCAGCGCGCCGGCGGCCTCGCACGCCTGTCCCGCTTCTCGGAATTGGAGCTCGCCGACCTGTTCGGGCTGGATCCGGGCCGCGCGCGCCGGCTCCACGCCGTGTTCCGGCTGGGGCGGGAGGCGCTGCTCGAGCCGCAGGACCCCCAGCCCGCCCTGTGCGGCCCTTCGGAGGTGTTCGCCTACCTGGCGCCGCGCATCGGCTGGCCCGAGACCGAGGAGTTCTGGGTGCTGGGCTTCAACATCCGTCAGCAGCCGCTCCATCTGAGCCTGGCCGCCAAGGGGACCTGCGAGCAGGTGAGCCTCTCGGTGGGCAACGTCTTCCGGCTGCTTTTACACCACGGCGCCGCCCGCGGGCTGGTCTGCCACACCCACCCCTCGGGGGATCCCGGCCCCTCCGAGGCGGACCTGATCCTGACCGAGCGGATCGTCCAGACCGGCCGGCTGCTGGGTCTGCCCATCGTGGACCATCTGATCCTGGGTCAGGGCGGGTACTGCAGCCTGGCGGACGGGGGTTACTTCTCGGGGGACTGAGCGCGCCCGGAGAGGGAGACCAGCTCGAAGAAACGGCCGGAGACCGAGGTGTTGAAGGCGTCGGCGCGCACGCGCCAGGCCCAGTTGCTCTCGGCCACGCCGGGCACGTTCATGCGGGCGTCGGTGGACAGGGAGAGCAGGTCCTGCAGCGGGAAGATGGCGGTGCGGGCCACGGAGAAGAGCGCGGCGCGGATGAGATCCCAGGCAATGTCGTGGCCGGCCACCGCGAGGTAGCGTCGGGCGTGGTCCTGGATCTCCGAGCCGGCGGTGCGCCACCAGCCCAGGGTGGTGTCGTTGTCGTGGGTGCCCGTGTAGACGACGCAGTGTTCGGGGTAGTTGTGCGGCAAGAAGGGGTGGCCCGGCCCGCCGCCGAAGGCGAACTGGAGGATCCGCATGCCCGGCAGCCCGAAGCGGTCGCGCAGCTCGTGGACGTCCTCGTCCACGTCGCCGAGATCCTCGGCCACCAACGGCAGTTCCCCGAGCTCGCGGGCCAGCTCGGCGAAGAAATCGGCCCCCGGTCCCGGGCGCCATTCGCCGGGACGGGCGTCCTCGGAACCCCGTGGGACCGCCCAGAAGGCGGCGAACGCGCGGAAGTGGTCCAGGCGCACCAGGTCGAACAGGTGCAGCGCGCGCCGCAGGCGCCCCTTCCACCAGGTGTAGCGGTCGTCGGCCATGCGGGTCCAGTCGTAGATCGGGTTCCCCCACAGTTGGCCCGTGACACTGAAGTAGTCCGGGGGGACGCCTGCCACCGGATCGGCGAGGCCCTCGGCGTCGAAGAGGAACAGGTCCCGGTTCACCCAGGTGTCCACGCTGTCCTGATCGACGTAGATCGGGATGTCGCCCATGATGGAGATGCCCAGCGCGTTGGCCTGCTGGCGCAGCTCGGTCCACTGCCGGTCGAAGAGGAACTGCAGGGCGATCTCGAGCTCGAGCTCGTCCCGGAGATCCTCTCGGGCGGCCGAGAGGGCCTGCGGCTGCCGGTCACGCAGCGGCGGGTCCCAGTCCCACCAGGCCCGCTCGAACCGGCGGTGCAGCACCAGGAACAGCGCGGCGTCCTCGATCCAGGGGGCGCCGGCCCGGAACTGGGCGAGGGCGGGACCCAACGTCTCGTGGCGGGGAACCGCCTGGGCGGCGAGCTTGAGCAGCGGCATCTTGTACGCACCTGCGCCCTCGAAGTCCACGCGGTCCGGCGAGAACGGCGGCGGCGTGGGCAGGCGATCCGGCAGCAGGCCGTCCTCCTGTAGCCAGTCGAGGCTGATCAGCAACGGGTTGGAGGCCAGCGAAGCGCAGGTGGCGTAGGGGCTGTGCCCCGCGCCCGGCGGCACCAGCGGAAGGACCTGCCAGACCCGCGCGCCGGCCTCGGCGAGCCAGCGCACGAAGCGGTGGGCCATGGGACCCATGTCCCCGATGCCGTGGGGTCCGGGGAGCGAAGTGGGGTGGAGGAGGATGCCGGCCTTGCGAAGGGAGGTGGTGGTGCTCATGGGGCGTCATGATGCGCGGATCCGCCTGAAATGGCAATCATTTTTTACGGACGCGCGAGGGTCATTTCGCCAGGGCGGGGCCCGTGCGGGCGCCGGGGTCGGCGAGATCCACCGGGACCACCCCGCCGGGGGTGACGACCGACGACGTCAGGTCCGTCTCCACGCGGCAGCCCTCCCAGACCACCACGTCCTCGAGACGCACGCCGGGCGCGACGGAGGCGCCCGGGCCCAGCACCACGGCGCCGGCGGTCTCGACCGACTCGGGCAGCGCGGCGCCGGGGGCGGCGAGGACGCCGGCTCGGGACGGGTGCCAGGGCAGCTCGCCGGCGAAGAAGGCGCGTAGCGCCGGTTCGAACAGGTTCAGGTTGCCCTGCAGGTAGCGCGACGGGGTGGAGTGGTCCCACCAGTAGACATCTTGGGGCAGCGCGTATCCGAAGAGGGCGCCGTGGCCCCGGAACCACGGGACGAACCCCTCCCGGACCAGGCAGTGGGGGCCCTCGGGCAGCGTGTCCAGAAACGCCGGTTCGAGGATGCTGATCCCGGTGAACATGTGGGTGGCCGGGACCGGCGCGGAGGCACCGTCGGCCCGGGCGCCGAGCATGGTGGTGACCCGCCCGTCGGACGCGAGCGTGAAGCCGCCCCAGCGCCCGGCCTCGGGATCCTCGCGCAGCACCAGGGTGACCCCGGCGCCATGGGCGCGATGAAAAGCGAGCGCGGCCCCCAGGTCCGCGGTGGTGACGATCTTACCATTCATAACGACGCAGGTGCCGTCCCCAAGGAACCTCCGCGCGTGGCGAACGCCACCGCCGGTGCCCAGGATGCGGTCGAGCTCCCGGCTCCAGGCGGCCTGCACCCCGAACCGGACGCCGTCCCCCACGTGGGCCTCGAGGGCGTCCGCGTGGGTGAACGAGTTGAGCACCACCTCGGTGATGCCGGCGCGCCGCAGAAACACGAAGGCGTGCTCCACGAGGGGTCTGGCACCGACGGGCAGCATGGGCTTTGGCCGGTCCTGTCCCAGCGGTCCCAGCCTCGTGCCGTGGCCGGCCGCGAGGATCATCGCGCGTGGCGTCTGCATGACCTCACATCTCCCATTTGATGTTGAAGAAGACCCACATGAAGGCGACGAAGACGAAGCCCAGGATCAGCGCGATGAGCGTGCCGAACACGATGGCCTGGGTGCGCAACCTGCGCTCGTCCGGGGTCTTGTCCAGGTTGCTCCAGAAGGACTCGTTGCCGTGCTCGTCCTGCTGGATCCTGGACATCTGCGCGTGGCTGCGCGTGCGCTGCCGCATGGCGAGGTAGGTGGCGACGAAGACGACGATCATGAGCAGGAGGCCGGCCGCCGAAACCAGGACCAGCACGGTGGTCTGGGAGCCGCGTTTGATGCGCGAGAGCCGCGCCTCCTTGTGCTGCTTCGTGTCGGCCAGCACCTTCGGCGCGAAATGGAAGGTATCGAGCAGGCCGGCGAAGTAGTGGATGTCGTTGTCGATCGAGTAGCCCGGCTGCCAGATCAGGCCGCGATCCACGATCGCGGACAGGTACTGGCGCGTGTGGGGATCCAAGGCCTCGTTGCGCTGGGCCAACTGGACGGCCTGCTCGAGGAGGCGGGGGTTGTTCGTCTGGGAGTTCACCCAATACGTGGAGTTCACCGTCGTGTTGGCGACCGGCATATACAACAGGCTCAGTTGCATCTTGCGAAGTCCCGGCGGGTCGTCGATGGCCACGCGGGCCTGCCCGAACAGATCGGCCAGGGGCACCTGCGTCGCATACAGCCAGGCGGTCTCGCTGAAGACGTCGACGTACATGGGCCCTTTTCCTAGACCACGGAACGGGAAGACGAAACTGGTCCCCGGGGGCAGGATGCGCGGGAAGGTGGCCAGAAACACGTCGTCCTCGACGATCCCCACATCCAGGTCGGTCTCACGCCGCGGACCCCAGGCGCCGGTCGCGTCCCGGACCTGGTAGCCGACGTGGAAGGAGACGCCCGGACTCATCACGTAGAGGGACATGGAGGCCAGTCCGAGGATGTCGGTCTCGAGCTCGAAGGGCACGCTCTGGTTCTGCTGGACTTCGAGCATGCAAGGATCCAACTCGGGCTTGGCGAAGGGCGGATTGCAGTCGGCGTGCCGCGGGAGACGGATGCGCCCGCGTAAAAGTTTCAGGGTGGCCCGTGCCCGCACGGGCTCCCCCGATTTGGTGTGCGCCCGAAAGAACAGCACGTCCCGGAAGGGCATCTTGAAGCCGCGGCCGTTGATGGGATTGATGGACACGACGACGCCATCCTCGTCCGGCTTCGGGGGGGTCGTCTGGGTGGAGGTGTAGTTGCCGTCCCCGGAATCGGACGTCAACTCGTGGGTCCACTCCAGCCGGGGCGGCTTCTCAACCAACTCCACCGGGAAAGCCAGGGTCTCGTCGGTCTCCGGACTGGTGACCTCCATGCGGATACGGTATCGCCCCGGGGCGACCTTGGGAAGCACGGTGTTGACCTCGACGGCCTGGGCGCCCTCGCCGGCGTCCCCTTCGCCGATGAACACCTTTCCTCCGTCCCCGCCGGCCGCGTCCTTGCCGATGAAATAGGCCCGGACCCGGACCGGGGACGCAGGGCGGGAGTGCTTGCCCTTACGGACGAGGACCCGGAAGGCCGCACGCTGCCCAGGCTGCAGGTGCTCGAGCCCGTAGACCCGCACCCACCCGTCGAGATCCATGCGGGACACGTGGACCCCCACGGCCAGCAGCACGGTCACCAGGACCGGAACGCCGATGAACAGGAACCGCTTCCACCAGGAGAGACGGGAACCGGAGCGGGGAAGGCCGAAGTCGGGTTGGGGATCGCCGGGGTCGGACGTCGAATCGGGCTGGACCGGATTCAGGTCACTGGGCTTCTTTCTTGAGGCAGTCATGCACGTCCTTGCAGCCCTTCTGATCCAGGCACTGGTTGATCCTGGAGGCTCGGGAGTCGCGACCGTCCTTGGCGCGGCAGGGACCGACGATCTCGGTGTCGACTAACTTGGCGTAGTCGGCCGTGAGCTTCTCCATGACTTTGGTGCACTCTTCAGCCTCGGCCGGGCAGCCCTTGGGGTTGAGCGTCTTGTAATTCTCCCTCATGCAGGAGATCAAGCGGGTCTCGAGTTTGTCGCAGTCCACCTTGGGCTTGCAGCCGAAGGCCAGGGGCAACGCCAGTGAGAGGGCCAAGGACAGTGTCAGAAAACGACGCATCGGATTCCTCCTGGATCAGTCCCTGCACATAGCATTTTCCGGCCGTTTCATCAACAAGTTTCTATTTTCAATAATATCGCTTGAACAGGACGAAAATCATGGACGGATACATGCCGAACTCCGAACGCAGGTCCACCCCCACCGGGTTCCCTCCGAGATAGACGAGGCCGGGTCGACGGCCAACCGGCACGAAGCCGCCCACCTGGAGCACGCTCTCGGATGACAGCAGGAGCTCCACCGACATCGACAGGTGGGCCGAAGGATCGCCCAGGTTGACCAGGGCCAGCCCAGACCACTTGAGCCGATCGGTCAACTCCCAGACGCCGCCGGCGCCGAAATAATAGTTCCCGAGGGCGGCGCTCTCGGCGAACTGGGCGACCCGGGCCGACGCCAGGATCTTCATCCAGTCATCCGGGTCATCGCTCCCGAAGCCGTTGTAGTGGAGCTCGGAGAACAGGTGCAGCGGCCGGGACAGGTCGAAACTGTAGTCGACCCCGGCGACCGCCCGGACGAAGCGCTCGCGGAAGGAGTAGTCGGGCTCTCCGGTCTCCCCGGGATCGGCGTCCCAGGTGAAGGTCGCCTCGGAGCGCAGCTTCCAGCGACCCAGGGTGCCCGCGGCGAAGGCGCCGAGAACCCAGTCTCCGCGGACCCAGCCGGCCAGGCCGCCCAGGTCGAACTCGCCCACGGTGGTGCGCAGGCGCGCCGCCAGGGAGGAGGCATCGGTGCCGTACCGCAGGTGTCCCGGGGAGCAGGCGTCCCCGTCCGGGGTCTGCCACCGGGAGGGCGCGAGGGGGTCTGCGGCGGTGGGAACCGAGGTGTGCCGACAGGCGGGGGCGCCGGCCACCCCCACGAGGGCGAGCTCGGTGAAGTCCCCCAAGTTGAGGTTGAGCCGCACCGCGTCGACCCCGGGCTTGAACTCCTTGTCGATGTCCAGCGGGGAGAACGGCGCGAGCAGGTCCGCCGGCTGCCAGATGAAGCCCACGCCGAACGAGACCGGCTGCCGCCCCACCAGGACATCCACCGGCCCCAGGCGGGTCTGGAAGTACAGCCGGTCGAAGGCGGCGTTCCAGATCCGGCGCGCGGCGATGGCGTCGGTGTACTGCAACGGTAGGGACCTGGGGGGTTCGGCCGCCGAGGAGACCCCGCCCGAGAAGGCAGAGAACATGTTCGGTTCCGAGAACAGGAAGAGGCCGGTCCTGGCCTGGATCTCCCACTTGAACCGGTCCTCGCGGTAGCGGCCGGAAAACCGGAGCCGCAGCTCGCCGGCGCCGAAGATGGCGTCGCGGGACGTCCAGCCCAGCCCGCCCAGGGATGGATCGCCGACCACCATGGGCCAGGGCCAGGGCAGGTGCAGCGCGGTCCCCGAGCCCTTCACCACGCCGTCGACGTCGACGATCCACGCGTCACCGTCCACGACCGAGGTGGCCCCCGCGGGGTTCGGGGTCAGCAGGGCGCACGACAGCCAGACCAGCGGGCCGAGCAACCTGGCCATGAAGCGACGCTGGGACCCGCGCCCCATGATCACGCCTCTCCCGCGGCCGGCGGATCGCCCGCGGCCGGCGACCGGTCGCCTGCCCCACGGGGCTTGAGCTCGTCCGCGGCGATCTTGCCGTCAACGACCCGCACGATGCGGCGGGAGTAGTCCATGACCATCGGGTCGTGGGTGGAGAACAGGAAGGTCACCCGATGCTCGCGGTTGAGGTCGGCCATCATCTGGAGCAGGGCGGCGCCGGTGTGCGAGTCGAGGTTCGCCGTGGGCTCGTCGGCGAGCACCAGCCGGGGGTTGGCGACGACCGCCCGGGCCACGGCCACCCGCTGCTGCTGGCCTCCGCTCATGTCCATCGGGCGGCGATCCCGCAGTTCGAGGAGCCCCACCTCCTCGAGGATGGAGAGGACGCGCTTCTTCCGCTGGGCGGCCGGGACACCCTGGAGGGCGAGGACCAGCTCCACGTTCTCGAAGGCGGTGAGCACCGGCACCAGGTTGTAGGCCTGGAAGACGAAGCCGATCTGCCGCAGGCGCAGATCCGCCAAGGCCGAATCGGAGAGCGCGGAGACGTCCCGCCCGCCGACCAGCACCCGGCCCTCGGTCGGGGTGTCCAGGCAACCGATCAGGTTCAGCAGCGTGGTCTTCCCCGAGCCCGAGGGACCGCAGATGGCCGTGAACTCCCCCTCCTGGATCGTCAGATCGACTCCGTTGACCGCCTGCACCTGCAGATGCCCCTGCCGGTACTCCTTGCGCACCTGCTGCAGCTCCACGATGGGCTGCGTCTTGGTCGATTCCATGATCACCCTCCTACATCTGCCGGAGCGCCTTCACCGGCAGGATCCGCTTCGCCCGCAAGGCCGGCCAGACGGCCGACAGCAACGTCATTCCCAGTACGACGGCCGTCAGGATCAGCCCCGAGGCCCACGACAGCACGGGATGGATCCGGTCGGTGAAGGCGATCCCCTCCATCTCCATCACCTCGCCGCCGGTCAGGGCCAGCGGGTCGATCCCCACCTGGCCGAAGTGGTGGACCAGGGGCAGGCCCAGGGCGGCCCCCACCGCCACGGCGAGCAGGCCCAGCAGCAGGGACTCCGTCACGATGAGCCGGAACAGCGACCAGGGGCGCATCCCCAGGCTCTTGAGGATGCCCAGCTCCCGCGTGCGTTCCATAACCGACATCAGCACGGTGTTGAGGATGCCGGCGGCGACGATCACGAGAATGATGAAGATGAACACCTGCATCGAGATGTCGTCCACCCAGAGCAATTGGGTCAACACGGGCAGCGCCTCCTGCCAGTGCAGCACGGCCACCGGCAGACCCTGGACCCTGCGACGCAGCTCTCTGGCGGCGGCCTGGCTGTCGTCGGGGGGCAGGAAGAAGGCGAGCTGGCTGACGGCGTCCCCCATACCCAGGAGTGCCTGTCCCCGCGCCAGACCGATCATGGCCATGCCCCGATCCGCGTCACCACCCACCCGGAAGACCCCGGCCACCAGGAACCGCTCCTCGACCTTCTGCGTCAGGCCCGAACACGAGACCACGACCTTGTCCCCCACGTCGACCTTGAGGAGGCGGGCGGCCTTCTCGCCGATCAGGATCCCCGGCTCGTCCGGGTCCAGCCACGCGCCCCGGACGAGCTTGCGGCCGACGTCGCTGACCTTCCGCTCGTTCTCGAGATCCACGGCCATCAGGTTGTCGAGCATGACCGAGCCGTCCGCCGAACGCAGAAGGCCGGTCGTGAAGATGCGCCGGGTCGCCGTCCAGCCCTCGGGCAGCGGTCCGATCCTACGCATCACCTCGTCGGGATCCGTGACGCGGAGCTCCAACGCGCGCTCCTTCTGGAACTCGGGCGCCTGGATGACGACGTGACCGGCCTGCATGCGGATCGCCAGGTCGATCATCAGTTGATGGGAACCCTCGGTGAGGGCGACGAAGAACAGCAGCAATGAGAAGCTGCCGCCGATCGCGACCAAAGTGATCCCCGTCCGGAAGCGCCGGCGCCACAGGTTGCGGAAGGCCATCTTGAAAAACATCGCCATCTTCCCCCGCTCACACTCCGGACTGGCGCAAGGCCTCGACCGGCTTGATCCGGGCCGCGCGCACGGCCGGCCACACGGCCACGATCAGGCTCACCACCGACATCAGCGCCAGGGGAACCAGCAAGGTGTCCACCGTCAGCACCGCCCGCCAGACGGGGTCGATGACGATGCCCTGATAGGAAAAACCGTCGGGCATGAGGCTCGAGAAGTCCAGCCCGTGGTAATACAGCCAGCCCGTGAGCAGCAGACCCAGGATCCCACCCAGGAGCATGGAGACGAGGGTCATCAGCAGCGTCTCGAGGAGGATGAGCCGGGCCACGAACCAGGGACGCATGCCCACGGACTTGAGGACGCCGAACTCGCGGATGCGCTCGAACACCGACATCAGCATCGTGTTCATGGTGCCCAGGGCGGCGATGGCCAGGATGATCACGAGGAGGATGGCCACCGAGGCGTCCTGCAGCTTCACCATGGAGGCCATCGCCGGCTCCACCTTCTGCCACGGCCAGGCGGAGAGCCTCAGAGCGGTGAGGCGCCGCTCCAGGCGGGCGGCGACGGCCACGTTGTCCGCGCCGTCGTCGAGCCGCACCGCGAGCTCGTGGATCAGAGGCGTCCCCGAGGCGGGTTCGACGAGGTTCATCAACTGCGGATCCCAGGCCATGCCCAGGTGGACGAACGTCAGGGAGCGGTCCAGGTTGTCCATGCCCGAGTTGAACAGCCCGGCGACCTCGACCATCTCGTCCATGGGGAAACCATCACGGGTGAGGATGTCCAGGCCCAGCCGGTCGCCGGGCTTCACCATGAGGATGCGGGCGAGCTGGTCCCCGATCAGGATCTGGGGGATCCCCTGACCGTTCCGGTAGCCCTGGGCGAGATATGACCCGGCGACCACCTTGGACGGCATGGTGGTGACGCGTCCCTCCCGGGTCGGATCGACCGCGATGATCCCCACCTGGGACGAGGCGGTGCGCACGACCTGCAGCTTCAGTGGTGACGGTGACGGTGACGGTGGCGGTGGCGACGGAGTCGGAGTCGGAGTCGGAGTCGGAGTCGGTGACGGCGTCGGTGACGGGGTCAACTTCTCGAGGGCGTCGATGTCATCGGGGTCCGCGGCCGGAGCCTCGGCGGGGGGGGGCGGCGGGGCGACCAGGCGCGCGAAGTCGCCACCCGCCACCTCGAGCAGCGCCAGCCCACCCTCGGTGCGGGTCACGCCCGAGATCGACACGCCCTCGCAGGCCGGCGCCGGAGGCAACGGGGAGAACCGCAGGTGACTACCCAGATCCAGCCGCCATCTCCTGGCGGTCCCCTCGTCGACGAGGGCCTCGCAGGGCGCCTTCGGCGGACCGCCACGCAGGAGGGCCTCCTTCGGCTCCGACCCCGCAGCGACCGCCCGCACCTCGAGCTCGAACGCGTGCTCCGAGGACACCATGCCGCCGGTGTAGACGCGCGGCGCCGACTGCAGGACCGCCGGGTCCGCGGCGACCGCCTCGGTGGCCGCCGCCTCGGGGAAGGCGAGCTCCAGCCGGCGCTCCTCGAGGTAGTCGGGGTGGTGCACCTGCACGTGCCCCAGGTGGGTGCGGGTGATGCCGCGGATCATCTCCCGGCTCACCCACTCCACCATGCCGTAGGTGGGGATGCACATCGCCAGCCCCGCGCTCATGGCGAAGACGGTGATCAGCGACCGGCGGCGCTGGCGCCACAGGTTGCGCCAGGCCATCTTCCAGAGCAGCAGGAAATCATACATGAAAGTGTTACGCCTCCCGCGTCACATCTTCAGCCCGCGCAGCGTGAACAGCCGCTCGGGGATGGCCACGTCGAAGCGCACCTTTTCGTACACCACCTCGGTGCTCTCGTTCTTGCCGGCGACGGTGAGGGTCATGCGCGTCGGGATGGTGCGACCGTCCATCGCCTGGATGCGGTCGAAGGTCATCGTGCGCTTGAGGACGCCCTTGTCCGAGTAGTACTGGGCCGACACCGGAATGGAGTCGGCGCGGCGGATCTTCATGACGATCTTCCCCCACACCACCGGCGCGGTGGGCTTGGGCGCGAGCGTCACCGTGACCGTGTCCTTCTCGTCGACCCGGGCCTGGCACTCGTAATGGAGGTACAACTGGGTCTCCTTGACCAGGTCGTCGTTGGTGAAGTGGCTGCCCATCCACGAGTCCCCCATCATCGAGCTGCCCACCTTCACGATCCGGTCGGTCCGGGGCATGTAGTACCACACGCTGTCGGACACCTTCAGGGTGGACATGCCCTTGAGCCGGCTGGGCTCGGTGAGGCGCACCAGCATGTTCTCGCGCCCGGAGGACCAGAAGGTCATGCTCATGGTCTGCGTCTGGTCGGGCTTTTTCACGGTCATGGTCATCTTGCCGGCCGTGGTCTTGGCGAACATGATCCGGTCCGCCCGGTCCACCAGATCCCGGGTGTCCTTCGGGCATTTTCCCCAGTTCTGGGCCACGGCGCGGGGCACCGGACCCGCGAGGAGTGCGACAAGGGAGAGAAATAAAACCTTGATGATCTTCATCGGGAGACTCCTTCCGGCGCCGGCCCGCCGGACACCTGGCCGGCGGCACGACCGACGTGCGTCCATTGCAGCCAGACGCTCAGATCGGATGGACGACGCAGAGGGGATTTTGTTTCCTCCCCGGAGACGATGCGCGGGGATAAAAAGTCGGTGAGCGACCCGGACAGGGCCTGCCCGGGGTCGAGGAACCGGCGGACCAGCTCGACGAGGAAGCGCGTGACCCCCTCGGGGTCGACTGTTTGACCCTGTTGCATCGTCTCGAGCATCCAACTCGAGATCGCGAGCAGGAGCCCCTGGATCATGTGCACGAGCAGGAGCTCCGGCAGGTCGGCCCGGACCTGCCCCAGGCGTTGGCCGGTCTCGAGGAAGCGGGACAGGGTCGTCATGGAGAACCGCATCATCTCCGCCAGGTGTCCGGGGACCATCGCCGAGATCCGGGGGTCCAGCAATTCCCCCATGATGCGGAACATGGATGGGTCCATCTTCATTTTTACAAACTGCAAAAAAATGTCATGGGCGACTTCCCAGAACCGGGTGGGATCGTCAATGTTATAAATTTTCTGAACGATCTCCGGAAACCGACCGACCAACCGGTTCACCACGGCGACGAAGAGATCGGCTTTATTGTCAAAGTAATAATACAATGCGCCTTTACTCAAGTCGGCCAGGTAGATGATGTGGTTGAGGGACGCCTTCTCGAAGCCGTGGGCGGCGAACTCCGCCTGGGCGACGTCAAGGATCTGGCGCTGGCGCTCGGGTGCGAGCTTGAAGAAGCGGGGCGTCGGCACGTGTCCTCCCGACGGGGAACGGCGGTCGAGGCATTCAGACCGCCGGTTTGAATCGCAGTCTGATTTGTAGTCACTTCCCCCCTCCCCGTCAAGGCTGTTTTTCATGATCCGCCCGCAGTCCACCTCCATGCCCGCGGACATATATTGTTGGGGGGGCCAGTTGTCCGATGTCCCCGCCGCGCCGGCCATGGCATAAAATCTATGCGAAGGAGCATGCGCCCATGTCACTCCGATTTACCCCTCGCCTGATTCGCAACCGCAAGGGCCAGGCCCTGGTGGAGTCCGCGATCGTCATCCCCCTGATGACGTTCATCATCCTCGGCGTGGTCCAACTGGGCATGATCCAGCACGCCCGCCTGATGACCGAATACGCGGCGTTCAACGCGGCCCGCGCCGGCATCGTGTGGAACGCCGACCGCTTCGTGATGCAGAACGCGGCGATCATCTCGCTGCTGCCCACGATGGAGGGCCTCGTGAACGAGACCTCCGCGGGCGACCCGGCGAAGATGATGATGCAGATCGTGCAGCGCGCGCTGATCTACCAGGCCCACCGCCGCGTGGCCCAGGCCTCGGACTTCATCCGCAACGGGACCGATGCCATCATCGGCTTTTTGTCACCGTCGATCCAGGGGGGAGCGACGCAGTTCCGCGACGCTGTGCTCAACGCCGCCGAATCGGCGGCGGACACGGCCCTGCGAAACGCCATCAACGGCATCTTCGGCACCCAGGACATCGTCGAGATCGAGATCGTCTCACCCAAACTGGGGGACTTCGGCGGCGTGCACGACACCGAGATCACCTTCGACGACGTGATGTCCGACGACGCGGACTGGCGGGACAAGACGCGCCTGAGCATCCGGGTCACCTACCTGTACACCCTGCGCATCCCCTTCGCCAACCGCATCATCCACACAGCGTTCATCGCCGGCCAGGTGGGACAGAACCTGTACGGCGCCGTGTGGAATCCGCAGATGCAGGCCGGCGAGACCGGCTTCCGCACGGTGTCCCCGGTGAACCTCGCCGGACGCGGCTCCCAGTTGACCCGCCAGTTGTGGCAGGCCGCCTCCCACGGCGTCTTCATGATCCCGCTGCGGGCCACCTACTCGATGCGCATGCAGTCCAACCCCTATCGCCGCTCCGTGGCCATCCGGTAAGGGAGATACGACCATGACCCGAACCATGAAACACCTCATCGAAGACAAGAAGGGACAGGCGTTTCCGCTGGCGGCCATCGGCGTGTTCATCATGGCCCTGTCGGTCATCGCCACCATGAACCTCGGGCAGGCCATCCATGAGAAGATCAGGCTGCAGGGCGCGGCCGACTCGGCGGCCTACAGCCTGGCGAGCATGGAGGCGCGCGCCTTCAACTTCGTGGCCATGCTCAACCGCACGATGCTCGTGAACTACAACACCGCGATGGCCGTGCAGAGCTACTACAACTACGCGGGCTTCTGCCTCTTCCTGCTGGGCTCGGTCCGCGACCTGCTCGCCTGCATGGTCAGTTCGCTGGACTTCGGGTGCACGTTCATCAAGTTGCCTCCATGGCTCAACGCGGCGTACTGCATCTTGAAGGCCATCTTCACGGCGGTGAACCAGATCGTGAGCGCCATCTTGAGGGTGGTGGACTACATCGTGAACAAGCTTCCTGTGGTGGGGCTCCACAGTCTCTCGGCGGGGGTGGCCGACGCCTTGGGCCTCATGAACAAGCACATGTTCTGGCAGATGCAGTTGATCCGCCTCGCCCTGGTCAACGCCCACATCCTCTCGGGCATGCACCAGATCGTGTCGGACAACTACATCCACCCGACGACCGGGGAGTCCCGCTGGCAGTTCCGGATCACGCCGTTCATGCTGCTCAACATGGCGCTGAACACCCTCGAGTACCGCGCGGCCTTCGACCGCGGCTCGGGCGTGAACGCCAGCGCCTTCGACCTGCTCATCATGGGCATCCCGGACTACAACAAGTTCAAGGAGCGCCAGACCAACCCCAACAAGGACGCCGTGGCGATCATGACCGAGCTCGCGAACGCCACGCGCAGCCACCAGGCCATCTACAACCGCAAGCGCGGCTTCTTCGCGTCGTGGATCGTCTCCAACATCTTCGGCGACAAGATGGGCGCCACCAAGCTCATCAACACCGGCAGCAACTCCAAGCCCAACCCCGACATCCGCAAGATCCGCTCCCAGGGCAACTACGAGATGGGCGACGTGTTGGCCTCTGACGACTACGTCACCCGCGGCTGGGGCATCGCCACGGTGGGCATCTCGGTGGTGTTCGCGCAGTCCTCCACCATCAAGGGAATCGCCCACGCCATCACGGCCTACGGCGAGGGCAACACCGACGACAACCGCAAGCACTACGGCTACAAGAACAACAACGGCGACCCCGCGCACCCCAAGGGCGGCTACAGCGGCCTGATCGTCATCCCACCCATGAGGAAGAGCGCCAAGAAGAGCATCGAGAAGAACATCGACTGCCAGTTGATGGAGAAGCACAAATGGGTGGGCATCTCCCCGTACTTCAAGTTCCAGCCCATCGCCGACCACAACAGCGACTATGGGCAGCCCAGCACCTGGATCTTCCTGAACCTGCCCCCCGAGCGGTTCCAGACCGGCACCGGCGTCGCCGGGCGGCCGTGGCACCGGAAGTTCAAGTTCAACCACGGCGGCACCGACCAGTTCTCCAACGACAACCTCAACGGCGGACAGGCCGGCGAGCACGGTGGCCATAGCGCCGAGCTTGACACCACCATCGGTGGCGAGCGCAACAGCCTGTCGCTGTTCGGAATGAACTTCGAGGGTCTCAACGTCATCGCCCGCGGCATGGTCTATTATCACCGCATGGGCAATTGGGGTGAGCCGCCGAACTTCTTCAACCCCTTCTGGCGCGCCAAGCTCGCGCCGGTGGGCGCCAAGCTCGCCCAGTGGCTGGACAACCTCACCCGCGGCATCGTCAAACCCGGATCGGCCGACGAGACCACCTCGCAGGCCATCATCCGGAACGTGCTCAACCTGTTCCGCAACTTCCTCGGGGACGTCTTCTTCGGCTTCATCACCTCGGTGATGACGCACTGACCAGGAGGGCACCATGACCAGACGCTTCGCCTTCTTCTTCCGGAACACCCGCGGCCAGGCCCTCGTGGAGTTCGTCGTGGCCGTCCCCACGATGGTTCTGATCTTCCTGTTCTCCCAGTTCTTCTACGAGGCCATCCAGGTCAAGCTCAAGACCCAGGAGATGGCGCGCTACATGGCCTGGGAGTTCACCGGCCACGCCCTGCACGACTACGATGACGGGTCGTTCAAATACTCCGACGCCAGCGGTGAGATCAAGAACGACGCCGCCGCCCGCTTCTCGAACCTGCGGTCCACCGACCTGCGCAACGACGCGGACAAGGCCCTGGCGGGCAAGTGGACGGTCAACACGCCGACCACCCAGAACGGCGCCGAGCCGCTCCTGCCGGGGGGCAACGTCCTGTCCATCGGCGGCATCCCGATCAACATCACCCAGATCTTCCAGATCGCCGGCTACGCCCTCGACATCATCCGCCTGGCCTCCATCGCCCAGCACCCCAACATCTACTGGGCGGCCATCATGGCCCTGTACCAGTTCGACCGCGAGGACGTCTTCGGCGGCGGCTCGCTCAACCGGTTCAACCCGCCCGGGGAGTGGAAACTGAACACCCGCGGCTACATCCGGACCCAGGTGCGCGTCAACTTCGAGAACCTGTGGCTCAACCGGTTCGAGGCCATCTCCGACTCCAAGTTCTGGAGCCAGGACAACGCGGGCAAGGGCGAGATGCGCAACAGCATCCGGCGCCTGCGCTTCACCGAGACCTACTACCTGCTCGCCGACCAGTGGGAGCTGCACCAGCCCGACGACGTGCTCGGACCCTCGTCCTCGGGCACGGCCTACTACAAGCAGATCTCGCGCATGGCGTTCATCAAGAGCCGCACCCGCACCGCGGTGAAGACCTTCACCGACATCCTGAAGTACGGGACCGACCTCGTGGCCTACATGGCCTTCCAGCCCACGCTGGGCATGTCCGATCTCACCCAGGTCGGCCTGGTCTCCAAGAACTACGAGGGGGGCAGCGGCGGCCGGGAGAGCGGCCAGATCGAGATCGACGAGGACGGCGGCAAGAAGACCTACGACACCAGCCCCATGATGGACAAGGCCTCGAGCAAGGCCAACGTCAAGATGTACGAGGAGAGCCGCTCCACCCGCGGCAACAACTACATGGCCTGTCCGCAGGTGGAGTCCCTGGGTTGCACGTCGTCGCTGTCCCAGGACAACCCCTTCGGGGACTACATCATCCCCGAGGAGCTCGAGTAACGGAGGTACGGCGTCATGAAACGGCTCACCCGCTTTTCCATCCTGTTCCTGGCGCTGGTCGCCGTGTCCGCGACGGCCTGGGCGCTCTCCGCGCGCTCCTCGGACGCCTCGGCGGGCCGCCAGCCGCGGAGCATGCACCGCTTCTGGCCCGCCCCCATGCCGGCCTACCCGATGGCCAAGGAGATGCCCATGTCCGAGGACATGGTCATGGGCCAGGCGCGCATGAAGATGGCCTGGTTCCGCACCGCCGACGAGCCCCTCCAGGTCGCCCGCTTCTACGAGGGCATCTGGGAGACCGCCGGGTACTACGTCACCCGCGAGGTGCACCCCCACGGAGGCAAGGTCGCCGCGCTGGACCTCAAGGCCAACCTGCTGCGCCAGGTCGTCATGACCCGGGAGGGCGACCAGACCTCGGTCTACGTCTCCCTGATCATGGGCTCCCCGTCCCAATTGATGAGCGGCGGGGCCGGCGATCCGGCGCTACCGATGATGGCCGGCGCCGAGGGCGTGACCCAGATGGGCTCCCGCGATCCCCTGGCGAACACCTCGGTGATCGCCTACCTGAACCGCGAGGCCATCGAGGACAACGTGGTCTTCTACCAGAAGGAGATGGCCGCGCGCGGCTACCGGCTCTCGGGCGACGCCGAGAAGCTCAAGACCCTGGCCGCCGAACTGGGCACCGGGATCACGGTCATGATCTTCTCCCGCGAGGGCGAGGAGGTCACCATCTCCATCTCCCCGCTCGAGGAGAGCCAGCTCACCCGCGTCCACATGACCCGGGTGCGCGGAAAGGGCCGGTGATCGCATGAAGAAGCTCCAGCTCCGCGACGCCTCCGGCCAGAGCATGGTCGAATACTCGCTGCTCATGGCCGCCATCCTCGGCAGCCTGACGATCATGGGCTTCGACCTGTTCCCCCGCTTCGTCCACGCCTTCCAGCTCTACTTCGACTCGTACTACATCATCCTGAACCTGCCCATCCCCTGAGGCAGCTTCGGCGCTCGACGTTCCCCCATCAACCGCTGAACAAGGGTCATGGCGCGGGGAGGACGTGGCCGAGCCCGTCCACGTAGCCGGAGAGCTCCAGATCGAGGACGTAGATGCGGGTGTCGTAGGTGCCGCCCGTCCAGGAACCGTTGTCGGTGAAGATCAACCGCCACGGATTAGGCACGAGCTCCAGGGGGAACAACTCCTGCAGATCCTCCGGGACCGCGGCCTGACCCGGAATCCCGATGGGACGCCGCACGCCGGTCTCGAGATCCTCGAGGACCAGGTAGGCCAGCTCCCAGCTCGACTCCAACGAACCCATGCAGAACGCGCCATAGTCCCGCTCCACCAGCAGGTGTCCACGCAGCACGCCATAGGCCCGGTCGTAAAACAGGTCCGTGCCGATCGGCGCGATTTCTCCGGAGACGGCGTTCACGACGACCTCCGTGTACTGGTCGTCCTCGTAGACGGTCCCTTCGTAGAGGAAACGATGCCTCTTCCCCACCATCGTCAGTACGTTGTCCGCGTCGATGGAGGAGACCCCCACGCACTGCAGTTCGGGTCCCAGGGACCACTCCCGGGTCTCCCGCGTGAGGCTGTCGAACACTTTCAGCCCCCAGCGTGCAGGGTCCGAGGTGAGCGGTTCGCACCACGCAGCCAGATTTCCATTCGTTGTCATCGAAGGGAAAAGACAATCTGTCGTGGATAAGTTTTCTCTGATGGTCAACTGCTCTTCGGTGGAAAAAAACTGGACAATCACATCACAAGAGGCCAATTCTTCCTCAGGTAAAATATATTTATATTTATAGAAAATAATAAAACTATTTCCCAATCTACCATACCTCGGAACATATTTAAAATCATCACAGATCGGAAGAGCGTCGTGTAGGGAAAGAGTGTAGATCTCGGTGG
>CALKWH010000251.1 GCA_938004375.1 uncultured Pseudomonadota bacterium | reverse complement strand
ATCGTATTCGGTGACTGGAGTTCAGACGTGTGCTCTTCCGATCTGCTCGACACCTCGGCCTGCACGACCAACTGCACCAACGAGTGCACCGTGGGCGCCTCCCGCTGCAACACCGCCGGAAACGGCATCGAGACCTGCGGAAACGGTGCCTCCGGCTGCACCGAGTGGCAGAACCAGGCCTGTTCGGGAGACACGCTCCTGTGCCGCATCGACGGCGGTCTGCCGGTCTGCGTCGTCGACTGCACCGGCGCCTGCACCATCGGATCCACCCGCTGCACCGCCGGGTTCGACGGCGTCGAGTCCTGTGTCGCCGGCGCCGACACCTGCGGCGAGTGGCAGGCCGCAGACTGCGCACCCGAGACCCCGGACTGCGTCATCCAGGGCGGCGGCGCGGTCTGCGTCAACAACTGCGTCGACGCGTGCACCGCCGACGCCGTGCGCTGCAACGAGAGCGGTGACGGCATCGAGACCTGTGTCACCGGAGTGACCGGCTGCACAGCCTGGGAGAACGACCCCTGCGGCATCGACACCCCGCTGTGCGAGCTGCGCGTGGGAGCGCCCACCTGCGTCGTGGACTGCGGCCCGCCCCCCTGCACCGTCGGCCAGACCTCATGCAATGCGGGCGGCAGCGCCATCGTGACCTGCGTGGCCGACGCCGACGGCTGCCCCGAGGTGGTGAACACCCCCTGCGAAGTCGCCACGCCGTTCTGCGAGCTCGTCGACGGTGCCCCGAGCTGCCTCGAGAACTGCCTGGACGATTGCACCCTCGACGCCGTGCGCTGCAACGCCGGCGCCGACGGCATCGAGACCTGCATCACGGGCGCCAACGGGTGCGCCGAATGGTCCAACGCGGCCTGCGCACCGGCCACCCCCGACTGCCAGGACCTCGGCGGCGTGCCCACCTGCCTGTACACCAACGGCTCGGGCGAGTCCTGCTCCGACGTGTTCGAAATCCCATTCCCCTTCTACACCGAGGGCGAGGACTTCACCGCAGACTACACCACCATGGACATGGCCTTCACGCACACCTCCTGCACCACCGGCATCTTCCTGGGGGACGGCCCCGAGGCGGTCTTCTCCCACGAGATGCTGGCGGGTGAGGCGGTGGTCTTCATCCAGGGCCTGGGCGTGGACGGCCAGCTCTTCATCCAAGGAACCTGCGACGAGGCCGGCGCGTGCCTCGAAATCGCCGATTCCGGTTACGACGAAGACGTCGAATCCATCATTTTCACGGCGCCCGCCGACGGTACGTACTACTTCATCGTGAAGTCCTGGAGCACGACCCCGACCCCCACCACCTATGGCATCGCCATCTACGCCTACGAGGACCCGGCCGAGCTCACCTGCGACGATTATTTCGACAATGACGGCGACGGCCTGTGGGATTGCGAGGATCCCGACTGCGCCGGCGTCGAACCCTGCGGCGCAGAGAACACCGAGGCCCGCTGCGGCGACGGCTTCGACAACGACGGCGACGGTCTGTGGGACTGCCAGGATTCCGACTGCGACGGCCTCGAGCCCTGCGGCCCCGAGGATACGGAGGCCCGCTGCGCCGACGGCGTCGACAACGACGGCGACGGCTCCCTCGACTGCAACGACTCCGACTGCGACGGCCTGGGCACCTGCCCCGCCGTCATCATGTCCCAGTCCTTCGACACCTGGCCGCCTGCCGACTGGACCATCCAGGACGGCGGCACCGCCGGCTACACCTGGATGAGCTCAAGCTCGACCTATCACACGCTGACCGGAGCCACGGGCAACTTCGCCGTCGTGGACTCCGATGACGCCGGCACCACCGTCAACTTCGACGACTCCCTGGTCTCCCCCGTCGTGGACTGCACCGGCCTGACCACCGTCACCCTCACGTACGTGCATTACTACAACTGGTACGACACCGACAGCGGCGCCGTGGACGTCAGCATTGACGACGGCAACACCTGGACCAACGTGGTCACCTACATTGCCGACACCGCCGACGGCGCCGTGGCCAGACACGACCTCTCCGCCCTGGCGGCCGGTCATGCCACGGTCCGCATCCGCTTCCGCTACATCGGCAACTACGACTACTACTGGCTCCTCGACACCGTGGTGGTGAAGGGGATCTGACCGCAAAACGGCTTCCCCTCCCCCGCTGACCGCGGCCCGACTGATCAAAACCGGATGTAGATCGGAGCGGTAACGACGACCTGGATCGGCCCCTCGCCGTCGAGGGTGTCCTCGAGGGTCACCTTCAGAAAGTACCAGCCGTCGGAACTGACGTTCACCACGGGGTACCACAGAAAGCGCGTGGTCCCCGCCGGGGGCTCGGTCATGGCGGCCACGACGCCGGCGCGGGTGACCAGCTCGAGGCGCTGGATCGGCTCGTCGTCGACGACCTTGACCTGGAACTCGAGGGGGCCCTGGGCCGCGGGTGTGAGGAGGCCGCCCATGGTGACCCCGCCGACGCGGAGCATGACCTCGGCGTTGGGATCGTCCGAGGAGTAGAAGGCGCGGTCGCGCATCGCCTGCAGCAGGCTGTCCTGGGAGAGCTCGGCCGCCCAGTAGGCCGTGCGGTGGGAGTTGAAACTGAGGCTGTGGTTGTCCTGGTTGCTGGTGGGGGCGAGGCGCCAGCCGTTGTCCAGCGCCTGAATGTAGTAGGGCAGGAACTCGCCCTCGGCGTTGCCGTTGCCGCGGTTTCCGGTCTCGATGGCGAACATGTTCGGGGCGACCGACGCCTCGTAGTCGAGGTCGTCGAAGACGCCATTCTCGCGGCCCGGGTGGTTGAACTGTGCGAGCCCCTGGTGCTCGACGAGCCAGTCGTAGATGTAACTAATCCAGATGTCCGAGATGGCCGAGGTGAAATCCGCTGTGCCATAGATGCACATGTGCCCGTTCCAAGGGTGGCTCCACTCGAAGCCGCGCAGGGCGACGAAGACCCCCGGCTGGGAATATTCGGCCGTCTTCTGGGCCACGAGCGCCCACTCGGAGTCGCTCATCTGCTCGGCGTGGTCGGCCATGCCGTAGAAGTCCACGCCCACGACATCGCGGGCCCAGGTCAGCACCTCGTCGGGCGTGCCCTCTCCGTCGGAGATGCCGCTGTGGCTGTGCAGGTGCCCGAAGTAGGGTCGCAAGCCGGCGTTGAGGTCGAGCACGCGCAGCGGGATTTCGTCGGTGGCCACGTCGCCGGCCGCGTCGGTAACCGTGAGGGTGAGCGTTCGGTCGCCGCACTCGGGGATCACGGTGTCGCCGGGGTTCTCCCCCGCGGCCAGGGAGACGCCGTCCAGGTCCCAGCCGGCGACGTACGGCGGGACGCCGCCGGAGATCGTTGCGGACAGGTGCAACGTTTTTCCTTCGAGGAGCTCGGCGTCCGGCGCCGGCGTGAGGATGGCTGCCTGCAGCGGATCCAGGTTGTTGACGTTGTTGGCGTTGTTGGCGTTGTTGGCGTTGTTGGCGTTGTTGGCGTTGTTGGCGTTGTTGACGTTGTTGACGTTGTTGCCAGCGCCGGTCGATGTGTCACACGCCGCCAGCGAGCACGCCAGCAAGGCACCGGCCACAAGGACCTGGTACCTGGAGAAGGTCGTGAAACAAATATGAAGCATGTCCGCCTCCTGATGTCCGAAGTGTAGTTTGCCCGGTACAAAAATCAAATGACAATTTCGAAATTGCAACCAGCCTGGAAAATTCCGCCGTCCTCGAGACAACTCCCCCCCACCCCCTTGACTTCACCCCATCCCAAGGCATACTGACGCGGTCCTTATCGAAAGCGCAGGTACCCCATGATTTTTCGTTCTTTGCACTCCATCATGTTCTTCGCCGTCCTGTCCTTCTTGCTCGCCTCGCCGGGCTGCACGCCCGACGACAAAAAGAGCAACAACGACAACGTGAACAACCTCAACAACACCAATAACCTAAATAATCTGAACAACGTCAACAACATCAACAACCTCAACAACACCAACAACTCGCAGAACCCCATCTGCGGCAACGGCCAGCTCGAAGGCGACGAGGCCTGCGACGACGGTGACCTCGATTCCGAAGTGGACGGCTGCCCGGCCGACTGCTCGGCGGTGGACCCTGACTACGCCTGCCCCGAGCCCGGGGAGGCCTGCGTACTCATCGTGGTGTGCGGCAACGCCCGCATCGAGGGCGACGAGACCTGCGACGACCGCAACGGCGCGCCCACGGACGGCTGTGACGCGGACTGCCACCTCGAGCCGGGCTGGATCTGTCCGGTCGTGGGCGCGGCCTGCGTGGCCGAACGCTGCGGTGACGGCATCGTGGCTGGCTTCGAGACCTGTGACGACGGCGACGCCGCCCCCGGTGACGGCTGCGACGAGCACTGCCACCTCGAGGACGGCTGGGAGTGCGTGGGCACCACCTGCACGCCGACCGTCTGTGGCGACGGGGTCGTGGACGTCACCGAGGAGTGCGACGACGGCAACCAGGCCGTGGGGGACGACTGCTCCCCAACCTGCCGGAAGGAACCCGACTGCACCGACGGCGTCTGCGTCGCGCTCTGCGGAGACGGCATCGTGTGGGCCCCCGAGGCGTGCGACGACGGCAACACGCGGGACGGCGACGGATGTTCGTCCACCTGCACCATCGAGTTCGGCTTCGGGTGCGTCGAGATCCCGGCCACGCCGCCCGCCACCATCCACATCCCCGTGACCCTGCGGGACTTCCTGCCGGCTTGCGGCACGGGCGCCCGGCCAACCGACCAGGCGGGCGGCGCCGTGGCCCCGTTCGGCCATCAGGATTTCGAGTGCTACACCGGCGTGGGGATCATGGCGGGCAACGTCGAGAACGAACTGTCCACCGACGGCAAACCCATCCGCGTGCCCAACTCCGTCACCTTCAGCGATGCCAGCTTTTACACCTGGTTCCGTGATGACAGCGACTACAACCGCACGTTCTCCATGATGCTCCCGTTCAACCACCTCGGCAACGGAGTCTACCGGTTCCAGAGCTCCACGTTCTTCCCCCTCGACGGCATGGGCTTCGTCACCGAGGACTGCGGCGGCGGCCAGATGTGCGAGCCCGTCCGCATCGGACACAACTTCTCCTTCACCACCGAGGCCCGATACTGGTTCCAGTACGGCGGGAACGAGGTGCTGGACTTCACCGGCGACGATGACGTATGGGTCTTCATCAACGGGCGACTGGCCGTGGACGTGGGCGGCATGCACGCGCCCGAGAGCGGCTCGATCGACCTGGGCGACCCGGCCGAGGCGACGCGCCTCGACCTGACGATCGGCGGCATCTACGAGGTGGTCGTGTTCCACGCCGAGCGGCACACCGACGGCTCCAATTACATGCTCACGCTCACCAACTTCAACCGCGCGCCGTCCTCCTGCGCCTCGGATTGCGGTGACGGCCTGGTCGCCTCGGACGAGGCCTGCGACGACGGGACCAACGACGGCAGCTACGGCACCTGCAACCCCGACTGCTCCTTCGCCCCCTCCTGCGGCGACGGCAACCTCGACGCCACCGAAGGCGAGATCTGCGATGATGGCATCAACCTCGGCGGCAACGCCTCGGCCTGCGCTCCCGGCTGCCGGTCCCTGGGCGCCCGCTGCGGCGACGGCGTGCTGCAGCCCGCCAACGGCGAGCAATGCGACGACGGCAACACCCTCGACGGCGACGGCTGCACCTCGGACTGCCGCATCGTCGTGGACTGACAGATCGGAAGAGCACACGTCTGAACTCCAGTCACCGAATACGATCT
>CALKWH010000250.1 GCA_938004375.1 uncultured Pseudomonadota bacterium | reverse complement strand
GCCATGGGGGCATAGCGACGGTCAAGACCGGCCGCCGCATTCCCCTCCCCTTCCTGTCCGGCGGCATGGACGCGACGCACCGCGGCATCCTCCCCGGCGACAAAGGCCCTCACCACCACCACGAGAAGCACTCGCTGTACGAACCGTACGAGTACGTGGACTACCGCTGGGCCATGGCCGTGGACCTGGACCGCTGCATCGGCTGCTCCGCTTGCGTGGCCGCCTGCTACATGGAGAACAACATCCCCGTCGCCGGCCCAGAGGAGCACCTCCGCGGCCGCGAGATGTCGTGGCTCCGGGTGCAGCCGTACGTCCGCGACGGCGAAGCGCCCGTCTTCATCCCGGTCATGTGCCAGCACTGCGACGCCGCCCCCTGCGAGACCGTCTGCCCCGTCTACGCCACCTACCACAACGAGGAAGGCCTCAACGTCCAGGTTTACAACCGCTGCGTGGGCACGCGCTACTGCAACAACAACTGCCCCTACAAGGCGCGCCGCTTCAACTGGTTCGAGTACGACGCGCCCGCGCCGCTGGACCGGCTGAAAAATCCCGACGTGTCGGTGCGGCCCAAGGGGGTCATGGAGAAATGCACGTTCTGCATCCAGCGCATCACCCACGCCAAGGACAGGGCCAAGGACGACGGCCGCCGCAAGGTTCGCGACGGCGAGATCGTGCCCGCCTGCGCCCAGACCTGCCCCGCCAGCGCCATCACGTTCGGCAACATCCTGGACGAGAACTCCCGGGTCTACCAGTTGGCCCATTCCGGCCGGGCCTACCGCCTGCTGGAAATGCTGGGCACCGAACCGGCCGTCTACTACCTGAGCAAAAAGGTGAAGTGACATGAGCCTCGGCACCTACTTCGACCAGTTGGAACACGACGTCCTCGCCGCCATGCGGAAGCCATCGAAGCTCTACTGGATCGCCCTGGTCGTTTCGGCCGCCGCCTTCGCCCTGGGCCTGGGCTGCTGGGGATGGCAGATCTACGAGGGACTGGGTGTGGCCGGCATCCGCTCGCCGGTGGGCTGGGGGGTGTACATCACCGACTTCGTCTTCTGGGTGGGCATCGCCCACTCCGGCACCCTCATCTCCGCCGTGCTGTTCCTGTTCCGGGCCAAGTTCCGCTGCAGCTTCAACCGCTCGGCGGAGGCCATGACCGTGATCGCGGTGATGACCGCCGGCCTGTTCCCGCTCATCCACCTCGGCCGGTGCTGGTTCTTCTACTGGCTCATGCCCTACCCCAACCAGCGCCACCTCTGGGTGAACTTCCGCTCGCCGCTCATCTGGGACGTGTTTGCCGTCAGCACCTACTTCACCATCAGCGCGGTGTTCTTCTTCGTCGGCCTGATCCCCGACCTGGCCATCGCCCGGCGGCGCTTCACCGGCTGGCGGCACTGGGTGTTCCGCATCCTGTCGCTGGGCTGGCAGGGGACGGCCGAACAGTGGAAGCATTACGCCTGGCTGTACATGTTCCTCGCCGCGTTCGCCACGCCGCTGGTGATCTCGGTCCACTCGGTGGTCTCGTGGGACTTCGCCATGAGCGTGATCCCCGGCTGGCACACCACCATCTTCGCCCCGTACTTCGTCGCCGGGGCCATCTTCTCCGGCACGGCCATGGTGATCACCCTGGTGGTGCCCATGCGCCGCATCCTCGGCCTGGACAACTACATCACCGTGGACCATTTCGAGGCCATCGCCAAGATCCTGCTCTTCACCTCGCTCATCGTGTCCTACTCCTACATCGTGGAGTTCGTCCTGGCCTGGTACAGCGGCAATCCCTTCGAGATCGCCCACTTCTCCTTCCGCGCCGTGGGCGACTACAGGTACCTGTACTGGCTGATGCTCTTCTGCAACGGGCTCCTGCCCCTCACCCTGTTCGTGAAGCGGCTGCGCCGGAACCTGAAATACCTCTTCGTGCTGTCGCTGTTCGTCAACGTCGGCATGTGGCTGGAGCGCTTCGTCATCATCGTCTCGTCGCTGGCCCGCGATTTCGACCCGTACAACTGGGGCAACTACGCCCCCCGGTTCGTCGAGATCGGCGTCACCATCGGCAGCTTCGGCATGTTCTTCATGCTGTTCCTGATCTTCACCAAGATGCTGCCGGTGCTGGCCATCGCCGAAGTCAAGGAGCATGCGTCATGATCCGCGAGTACAAGTTCGACGACAAGGCGGCGTTCCTCCATCAGCTCGAGGAGCTCGTCCGCTCCGGCGTGCACCCCCGCCGGCTGACCGTGACCACGCCGTTCCACGTTCACGAGGTGGAACACATCCTCCACCTCCGGCCGAGCTGGCTCAAGCTGTTCACGCTGTTCGGCGCGGCGGCCGGGCTCACCGCCGGATTCGCCTTCACCATCGGCACCGCGCTCGACTGGCCCCTGCGCACGGGCGGCAAGCCCATCGTGGCCCTGCCCACCTACATCATCGTGGCGTTCGAGCTCACCATCCTGTTCGGCGGCGTGATCTCGTTCCTCGGCTTCCTGTTCCTGAGCCGGTTCCCGGACATTCCCGCCATCGTCGCCGGCACCGAGTGCGGGCCGGAGTTCATCATCCGCGAGGACACCGGGGAGGCCGTATGAGCAAGCGCGTCACCACCCTCGCGGCGGCCGCCGTGATCCTGACCCTGGCCGTGGAGTGGGCCTTCCGCGGCGCCTCGGGCATGGCGCTCGTCGTGGCCGTGCTCTTCTGGGCCGCGATCTGTCAGGGGATGGTCGCCCTGGCCGC
>CALKWH010000249.1 GCA_938004375.1 uncultured Pseudomonadota bacterium | reverse complement strand
CCACCGAGATCTACACTCTTTCCCTACACGACGCTCTTCCGATCTTCCCCTGCTCCTTCCATTGAATCAGGTCCTCCTTGGCGATGGAGATGTTCATGATGATGGCCCCCAGCGGATTGTTGATCTCGTGGATCACTCCGGGGAGCAGTTCTACCAGCAGACGATCCCGAATGGCGCGCAACTCTTCCATGATTTTCCTCGTTTCCGATGACGGGGCGGCGAAATGGACGTCGACCGTGGGGGCGCCCCGGACCGATAGTAACGCTATATCGGCCATTTCGGGGGAAATTTTTGCGACTTTCGCGCGCCCGCGGTATTCAACTTGAATCATTCGCGCGATCCGGCGTGTCTTTCCTGTCGCGGAGCCCTGCATGCATTCACCCCACATCGCCCCTTCGTCCGCCCGCCTGTCGCCCGTATTTATTGGGTTCACGCTCGTGTTCTGGATCACGCTCCCCGCCAGCACGCGGGCCGGCACGCCCCCCGAGACGCCTGCGACCCAGCCCCCGACGTCGCCCGACGGGTCCCCCACATCGCCCGACGGGTCCCCGACGTCACCCGACGTCACTCCCGCGGCACCCGTGCTGCCGGCACTCACGGGCGGGAGGCTGTCGATCTCGCGCTTCACCCCGTTCGCCGGCGGGACCGCGGCTCTCGAGAAAGCCCAGGCGGCCTTCTTTGGCGGTCAGGCCGCCGCCCGTGAGCTCCTCGGCGCCCTCGCCGGGGCGCACCCGGCCGCCCGGTTGTGGCTGTTCGCCCTCGACGCCGAGGCCGGCCGCGCCGAGGACGTGCTGGGCGCGATCCCGCTGTTGAAGCCGGCGTTCCCGGATCTGAAGGACTATCTGGTGCTCAAGGCCGCCTGGATGCACTTCAAGGGCCGCAACCGCGAGGCCGCCCTCTCCCTGGCCCAGGTGGTCGAGACCGGTCCGTACGCCCATGAGGGGCTCGCGCTCCAGATCCTGCTGGCCCGCGAGAAGGAGGACGGCCCCGCCCTGGAGCGCCTACTGATCAAGATCGTCGAATCTCCCGCGGTGGCGCGATCGGAGAAGGCCGCCTTCTACCTGGAGCTCGCGACCTGGATGCACCGGCGCAAGGCGCCGGCCGCGCAGTGGCTGCCGCACCTGATGTGGGTGTGGAGCCAGGCGCCGCTGTCGGCCTCGTCCCGCGCCGCCGACGCCCTGGCGCGCGCGGTCACGGGCAAGGAGCTGGCGACGCGGGCCACCTGCGCGCAGAAGGTCACCCGCGCGGAGGTCCTCGCGGAGCTCCAGTTGCACGACGCCGTGCTCGAAACCCTCACCGGGGTGAAGACCTGCTCCCGGGACGAGCAGTGCCAGATGCTGTACCTGCAGGGCCGCGCCCTGTCGTTCCAGAAAAAGCGCAAGGAGGCCGAGGGCGTGCTGTTCCGCGCCGTGAACGCCTGCGAGAAGACGAAGAACTTCGATCTGCGGGTGCGCACCAAGTTCCTGTCGGGCCGCAACGCCCGGCGCGCCGGCAAGGTGGACCTGGCGGCAGCATATTTCAAGCGCGTCCACAAGGAGCACCCCGACCACACCTACGCCGACGACGGGCTCTACCACGAGGCCCTGGCGTGGTTCGCGAAGAAAAACCCCGGCCGCGCGATCACCATCCTGCGCGACCTGGTGAAGCGCTACCCCCGCGGCGACATGGCGGACGAGGCGCGCTGGCGCATCGTGCTGCACGACCTCGAGGGCGGGAAGTGGGCCGACGCCTCGCGGGATCTGGCCGTAGTGCGGGCGAGCCAGGTGCCCGTGGCGCCCTTCGAGGACTGGGGCCGCCTGCTGTACTGGCAGGGGCGGTGCGCCCAGTTGACCGGGGACGACGCCAAGGCGAAGGGCTTCTACACCGAGGCCGTGGCCACCGCACCGGTGACCTACTACGCCCTGCTCGCGCTGAACCGCCTCGAGGAACTGAAGACCGGCGACGGCGTCGCGCTGCTGGCGAAACTGCTGAGATCGGAAGAGCACACGTCTGAACTCCAGTCAACGCATACTAACTCTTATGCCGCTCTCCGCTGGAACAAAACCAACA
>CALKWH010000248.1 GCA_938004375.1 uncultured Pseudomonadota bacterium | reverse complement strand
CGAGCTGGACGCGGAGCTCAAGGCCATCACCGCGGGCGGGTCGTTCCTGCGCGAGGAGGTGACCGAGGACGACGTCGCGGGGGTGGTCGCCCGCTGGACCGGCATCCCCGTGGAGCGCATGCTCGAGGGCGAGCACGGCAAGCTCCTGAAGCTCGCCGAGCGCCTCCACGAGCGCGTCATCGGACAGGATCCCGCGGTGCAGGCGGTGGCCGACACCATCCTGCGCGCCCGCGCCGGCCTGCAGGATCCCGACCGCCCCCTGGGCTCGTTCCTGTTCGCCGGACCCACGGGCGTGGGCAAGACCGAGCTGGCCCGCACCCTCGCCGAGGTCCTCTTCGACGACGTCTCGCGCATGATCCGCGTCGACATGAGCGAGTACATGGAGAAGCACGCGGTGAGCCGGCTCATCGGCGCCCCGCCGGGGTACGTGGGCTACGACGAGGGCGGCCAGCTCACGAAGGCCGTGGCGCGGCACCCGTACTCGGTGGTGCTCCTCGACGAGATCGAGAAGGCCCACCCGGACGTGTTCCACCTGTTCCTCCAGCTGCTCGACGACGGACGGCTCACCGACGGCCACGGAAAGGTCGTCGACTTCCGCAACACGGTGGTGATCATGACCACCAACCTGGGCTGGGATCCCGAGCTGGGACGCGACGATCCGAAGGCGGCCCGGGAGCGGGTGGACGGCGCCCTGCGCGCGCACTTCCGTCCCGAGTTCCTCAACCGCGTCGATGAGCTCGTCGTGTTCGACCCGCTCACCACGAACGAGCTGCGGGCCATCGCCGAGCTCCAACTGAGCCGGGTGAACGGGTGGCTCGCCCCCGACGGGAGTTCCCTCGAGTGGACCGACGACGCCCTGGCCTTCCTGGTCGCCCGCGGCACCGACGTACGCTACGGAGCCCGGCCGCTCAAACGCGCGATCCAGCGCCACGTGGTCACGCCGCTGGCCCAGGCCCGCCTCTCGGGGGGCAACGCCCCCGGCGTGCGCTGGGTGGCCGACGTGGATCCCTCCCGCGAGGCCCTGCGCCTCACCCCGCGCGCGGGCTGAGCGCGCCGGTCACGGACACTGGACGAAGGTGATCATGCCGGCCATGCCGGCGGGGAGTAATATTTTATACTTTTGACCAGTCAATCCATCAGGCCGCCCAGGGCGACGCCCGAGAACCCGAGCCGCAGCCCCACGGACATCGCTTCCTCGAACCCGTCCCCGTCCTGGTCCACGTCGTAGAACTGCGGCATCACGCCGATGTAATTGCATTGCATCTGGGCCGAGACGCAGATGGGATCGTCGAGCTCCGTGCAGGCGCTGCCGTCGTCGGGCAGGTTCGCCTCGTTGCAGGCGATCTCGAGGTGTCCGTCCGTGATCTCCCATTGGACCACCGGCTGGCCGGGATCCACCCCGGCGCAGGCGCAGGTGCGCAGAGCATCATCGAGCGCGGTCATGGATTCGTCGAACCGGATCAGCCCCCCCAGGAGCATGCCGCCGGCGACGTAGTCCACGCCCTCCTCCACCACCACCAGCACATCCTCGGAGAAGGCGCCCCGGCAACCATCCGGGTCAGCGGGCAGCGTGATCAGCACGCGCACGTCGTGGAGGACCGTCGGCTGCAGGCCGGCGCCGAAGAGCCCCGGCAGCATCAGCCGCAGGGGTCCACCCGCGCCGGACACCACGTGGTCCAGGATTTGGGACTGGTTGATCTGCCAGAGGGAGCCGTGGGTGCCGAAGCCGGCGGGGTCCAGGAAGGCCGTCCCCAGGCCGCTCTTCCATTGATCCGGATCGGCGGTCCCCACGCTCCCGTCCGCGTTGGGCGCCCCCGTGAAGACGGAGATCCGCACGTCCCCGTCCCCGGTCTGGGGCAGCATGACCCAGTCCAGGACCAGCAGCTGCGAGAAGGACCCGATGGAGTCCTGCACCATGACCTCGGGCGATTGGCCTTCACCCTGGAAGGAGGACATCGCCTTCATCACGGAACCATAGGCGTCATCGGGCATCCCGTCCCCGCTGAAGTCGAAGCAGCAGCGCTCGTTCCCTGGGAAGAACGCGGGGAGCTGGAGGGTCCAGACCCAGGAGGTGCAGCGGGCCGCAGCCGCCGTCACGTACGCCTCCGGGTCGGCGACGGGATCCACGCAGCCGCCGCCCACGCAGGCCGCGGGCGCCGTGCACTCGTGCTCGCCCTCGCAGGCGCCGGGCGGCAGATCCCCGTCGGGCTCCGCGTCCGCGTCGGGGTCGACCTCCCCGTCCTCGTCTCCGTCGGGCTCGACGTCCCCGTCCACGCCGCCGTCGGGGTCCTCGCCTCCGCAATCACAGGCGCCCCAGGTCTCGCTCTCCAGGCAGACCTGGACGCCCTGGGCGCCTCCGACGCATGGACAACTCTCGACCTTTCCGGGCACGCACCCGGACTTCTGGTCACTTTCGCAGGCGAAGAACCCGGCGAAAGCCACGAACAACGAGAAAAACCACATCCAGACCGGGAGACCAACAATAGAACGAAACCGCATGGGGAACCTCCATGTCATTGCAAACCCCGAACAATTGTCACGATGAACCCGCGTAATCAATTGGAGGATCAGGGACAGGTGAGCTCTGCATAGGTCGGACAACCCACCTCGTCGGCGCCGTTCGCGCAATCCTCTTCGCCGTCACACTTCCAACTCAACGGGACCTCTTCCCCATCCCCGCAGGCGAACATCTCGGGCTCCGGGCAATCACGCTCATCACTCTCGTCATCGCAGTCGTACGCCCCATCGCACTTCCAGTCCATGGGGATCTCGTCGCCGTTGTCGCAGATGAATTCCTCTTCGGTCGAATCGCAGGCGTTCATGCACTGCGCCAGGGTGGTGTCCTGAACCTGATTGCATATGGCGTCCTCGATGACCGTGCAATTCGCTTGCATGATGCAGTTGGCGATGCACCGATCCTCGGACGAGTTCGAGAAGTCCCGGCAGTCGTAGGGACCGTCACTCAACAGGCCACAGGCATCCAACTTTCCCATGGCGTTTTCGCAGGAGCTCTTCGAATCTCCTCCGTCGTCACAACCCATCAAAGAAAACAGCGCAATGATCGTCATGATTTTTCCAAACATTTTGAACCTCCATGTTAGCGCAAATAATATAAAAATCTCTTCTGCGCGACCAAAACAATAGCCGATGCTTCCGCTCTTGTCAATTATTTAATTATAGTTAATGACTTCTACGCAACGACACCGTCCAACCGGGATCCCAGGATACCCCGTCCATACAGTGAAAAACTCCTGTTCGGAGCGTCGAAAATGAGCCGATTTCAGGTTTTTCCCGATTTGGCGATGTCACTCCACGACGACGCATCGACGGTCGCGGCAGCCCACCTTCAGCATGGGACGACAGTCGAGCTTGGGGCAGGGGAGCCCGGTCCTGTCGCCGTTGTGGGCGTTGCAGCGCTTCACCAGCTCCCGGCGCCAAGTGAGGTTGACCGGGAACGAGGGACAGTCGTGACAGCAGGCGCCTTCGATCAAGCGCGCCGAGGCGCCGAAGGTGCAGTCCGCGTCGGTCGCGCAGGCGAGGTCCACGGGGGGCATGCCCAGGAAACTCCCACTGCCGCCGGGCAGCGAGTCCTTCTGGTTCGCGGGCTCGGAGGTCGCGTCAGGGGTGCTGGGGTTGCGGTCGCCGCCGCCGCCGCCGGAGCTCCCGCAACCGAAAAGGAGCATGGACAGCAACAGGGGAAGCAGGACCGGATATCTCATGGGTCGTTCCTTTCAGTTCGTCGACGGGGTGCGTTCGCAGGAGCAGGCCTCGTCCCAGGCGAAGCGCTCGCCCAGTTCGACCACCTCGAAGTCCGTCCACGAGAGGGAGGTGAGGTCCTGTGGGCCCAGGCCCACCTCGGCCCAGGTGTGGGCGGTGAAGCGATCGTTGAGCGCGGTGAAGGTGAGGTTCCCGCCGTCGGAGAGGATCATGCCGTAGCGCTGCAGGGCGACGGCCACGACCTGGGCGGCGGGGTTGAGGGTCTGCAGGTCGAAGTCGGCGCGCAGACGCAGGCGGGCGCCGTAGGGGGGCGCGGTGGCGGGGCCGGAGGTGGCCTGGGTGCTGTGGGTGGCAGGCCGAACGTAGATGCGCTCGCGCATGTTCTCGTTGGGGAGGATGAACCGCAGCGCGTGGCGGATCTCGCCGGCGGTGATCTCGTCGGGGCCGAACATGTGGGCGGCGATGGGCAGCCCGGCGGCGTCGGCGCTGGTGCAGCACTCCCCGCGCAGGGCGGGCGAGTACGTCTCCTCGAGATCCCACACCGCGAGGCAGCCGCCGAAGAAGGTGTCCTCCTCGACGTTGGCCCGCCACATCTCGTAGAGCCGGCAGGCGGTCGTGTCCACCACGATCAGGTGGCAGTCGCCGTCGTTGTCGCAGGTGTAGCCGGACTCGCCCTCGATGGCGCCACCGGCGGGCAGCGGCACCGGCGCCGTGTCGCAGTCGGGTGACCAGTGGTCGTCGGTGGGGATGAACGCCGCCGGCGTCGCGGTCCCGTCGCTCGTGAGGATGGTGATGCCATACAGATTGTCCGGCTCGTCGCTGGGTCCGTCGATGCGGAACTGGGCCCAGGCGGCCGCGTGGTTCCCCTCGAGGTAGGTGATGATGTCGTCGCTTTCTGCGTCGATGGCCACGGCGTCCACCCGCTGGTTCCAGGGATGGTCCGCGCCGAAGAGCTGGCCCGCGGCGGCACCGCACAGGCCGTTGTTGACGTTGTTGACGTTGTTGACGTTGTTCACGTTGTTGACGTTGTTGACGTTGTTGACGTTGTTGACGTTGTTCACGTTGTTGACGTTGTTCACGTTGTTGACGTTGTTCACGTTGTTCGCGTTGTTCTTCGACCCCGTCGAGTCGTCGCACGCGCCCAGCGCGAGGAGCCCCGCCGTCATCGCCCACGCCGCCAGCCTGTTCGATCCGATGAATCCCTGTCCGCGCATTGGAGACCTCCCGGGAGATTATTCAACTCCGGTCAAAGTATCTCCGGTTCGCGGCGAAAGTCAACGACGGGCATGTGCCTTGACAGGGGTCTAATCGGGGCTGTCTAATCGGGGCTGTCTAATCGGGGCTCGACAATCCCGCTTGGATTTGTCATACTCCCACCGCCGAATCAACCCAGGATAGAAGGCTATCCGAATGGAAAGGAGCTCTACCGCTATGAAACAGATGATCGTTTTCGTGTCCATGATGGTGTTCTCTGTGGTGATGTTCACCGGCTGTGACAGCAAAGGCAAGGACTGCGCCAAACTTTACGAGAAGGGCATGAAGTGCGTCACGGAGACCAAGATGGCTCCCAAAGACAAGTATGCCGACAAAGACAAATTCGTGAAGGAGTGCAAGGAGCATCACAAGGAAGCCATGGAGTGGATGAAGCTGGACTGCAAGGACCTCTCCCGCAAATTCGGCAAGCAGGTCGAAGAGAAGCCGGTCGACGGCGACATGCCCGCCCCCACCGACATGCCCGCTGAACCCGCCCCCGCCGAAGACATGAAATAGGCCGGCCTGACCACGCTTCGGTCCGACAGTCACAACCCGGTCAATCTTCCACGGGGATGATCATGCATGATCACGCAAGGGTTTGACGGCGTTGTGGTTGACCAGCATGCCGTCACACGCGGCCAGGACTGCCAGCAAAGGGACATAAAACAAAGATATTGTTTCGCGGAACATGATCGCGCCTCCTGTCTTGGGTTGCTTCCCGCCCGATGGGGCCAGCGTACTCCCGTCATGGAAAATTGCCGACCATCAAACGTGACGTTTTCTGGCGAAATGGCGTTTGACTCTTGATTGATTCGCACGTACACTGAATGCAACTTTTGGCAGGAGAAAAATAATGCAACCGGTCACATTTGAAACATTCTCACGTTCCCTTCTCGTTTGTATTGCAATCTTTGCCCCCGTTGCGTGCAACACCGAGGTCACCGCCCAAGACAACTGTGGGGATTCCTTCCTGGACCCCGGAGAGGAGTGCGATCGGGACCAGATCCCCTTCCAGAACTGCCAGCAGCTCGGCTATTACGAACAGGACGGCAACCTGGGCTGCACCTCCAAATGCAAGCTCGATCTCTCCGCGTGCTCGCTGTCCTGTGGCGACGGCATCATTTCGAGCATTCACGGCGAGACCTGCGACGGAGAGAACCTCAACGGCGAGACCTGCGCGAGCCGCGGCCTGGGTGCCGGCACCCTGGCCTGCAATGACTCATGCACGTTCGACATCAGCGGCTGTGAGACCCAGGCCGTGTGCGGCGATCACGTCGTCTCATCGCCCTTCGAGCAATGCGAAGGAGAAGATCTGGACGGCCAGACCTGCGAGAGCCTCGGCTATTACGGAGGGACGCTCTCGTGCAACCTGAACTGCAACTTCAACCTGGGTTCGTGCCAGAGCCACGGCCAGTGCGGCGACAACCAGATCCAGGATTTGTATGGGGAAGAGTGTGAGGGCGCGAACCTGACCGGCCGGACGTGCCTCACCCTGGGCTACCACGCCGGCACGCTCACGTGCGGGACGGACTGCCGGCTCGACCTGACCGACTGCGAGGCGAACGGTCGTTGCGGCGACGGCTTGATCCAGCCGGCTTTTTCCGAGGTGTGCGACGGCGACACCGGAGGCCAGACCTGCACGGGGCTTGGCTACTGGGGCGGAACCCTCACCTGTGGCGCGGACTGCCGGGCACTGGACCTGAGCGCCTGCGAGGCCGCCGGGCGCTGCGGAGACGGCACGGTGCAGACAACCTACGAGAGCTGCGACGGAGACGATCTGGGACAGGCGTCCTGTCGCAGCCGGGGCTGGTTCACCGGGCCGCTCACCTGCCAGCCCGGGTGCGTCGACTTCAACGAGACCCAGTGCCAGGACGCGACCGCCCTCGGGGTCGGCTACTTTCACGCCTGTGTCCCGCTCAACGGCAGCGGTGTCCTCCGGTGCTGGGGACGCAACGACTATGGCCAGCTCGGCAACGGCTCGGCCGTCCACGCCACTTCGCCGGTGGAGGTCCTCAACCTGATGGGCGTGGTGGAGGTGGCCGGCGGCCAGCTCCACACCTGCGCGCGGCTCTCCAGCGGCGCCGTCTGGTGCTGGGGTTTCAACAACGGTGGCCAGCTCGGCGACAACAGCACGAACAACAGCATGCTGCCGGTGCGCGCGGGCACCTTGAACAACGCGGTGGCCGTGGGCGCCGGCTACACCCACAGTTGCGCGATCCTCAGCGACGGCACGATGCGCTGCTGGGGGCGCAACTACTTCGGCAAGCTCGGGGACGGCACCACCACCGACCGCTGGGTGCCGACCACCGTGATCGGGATCACCGGCGCAGTCAGTACGGCCCTGGGAGGCGATCACACCTGCGCCGTGCTCTCGGATGGCACTGTCAAGTGCTGGGGCCGCAACGACAACGGCCAGCTCGGTCTCGGCACCACCACCGAGACCCACACTCCCACCACCGTGACCGTGGCCGCAGCGACCATGGTCACCGCCGGCGGGCACCACACCTGCGTGCGGCTCACCTCCGGCGGCGCCTCTTGCTGGGGAGACAACACCCACGGCCAACTGGGGGACGGGACCATGACCAGGAGATACTCACCCGTGACCGTGTCCGGCCTGACCGGCGCCGTCTCGATCTCGGCGGGAGGATCGCACACCTGCGCGGTCATATCCAACGGCACCCTCCGCTGTTGGGGTAACAACGCCAACGGCAAGCTCGGGGACGGGACGACCACCAACCGCCTCACCCCGGTGCAGATCGGCTCCTTCACCAACGTGTCCCTCATCCGCGGCGGCGACGAATCCACCTGCGCGCTGCTCGACACGGGGATCGTCCATTGCTGGGGCGGCAACGCCTTCGGCCAACTGGGGGACGGGACCTACGTCCTGAAGTTGTCCCCTGTCGAAGTCCTTCCTTAAAAATCGCACGGACGGAAGGGAATCGTCACCCTACTCCTAGCGCGACGGCTCCCTGCCGTGGCACGAACGTCGATGTCGGGGCGGACATCTTGCGACCGCCCCGGACAAGCGCCCCGACAATGCGCCGCATGTGCCGCAGCGCGCTTGACATCCTCCCCCACCCTCGGGGATAGTACCCGACCAAGAAGCGCCCCGGGCGATTCTTCCCATCCGCTCTGCGGCGCTCGAAACCCCTCGGGATGGATCCTTCCGACGCGGAACCAGGTGTCCCATGGCCATACCCTCAGTCTCCGTGATCTGCTCGGTCTTCAACGGTGAGCGTTTCCTTCGAGAGTCGATAGAATCCGTGCTGAATCAAAGCTTCGGGGATTTCGAATTGCTGATCACGAATGACGGCTCCTCGGACGGCTCCGCGGATCTGATCGAGCAGCTCGCCACGGAGGATTCCCGGATCCTCGTGCATCATCAACCGAACCAAGGTCTCACCAAGACCCTCAACGATTCGCTCCGGCGCGCCCGTGGTCGGTACTTCGCCAGACAGGACTGCGACGACGTGAGCCTCCCAGGTCGCTTTGCGGCCCAGGTGGCCTGGCTCGACGCCCATCCCGGATGCGCCGCGGTGGGAACCCGCTACCGCAGGATCGACGCCGAAGGTGCCGACATCGGCTTCTCACGGGTCCCGCTCTCCGACCTGGCCATCCGGTTCGCCCTTCTGACCCACAACGTCATCGCCCATTCCAGCGTCATGGCCCGGTGCGACGCGGTTCGGTCCGTCGGGGGCTACGACGAGCGGCTGCGCACCGCGCAGGACTACGACCTGTGGTGCCGGCTGGCGCTCGGGTGGAAGCTGGCCAACCTGCGCGAACCCGGGCTCTCGCGCCGCGTGCACGGCGACAGCATCGGCGCCTCCATGACCCAGGCCCAGATCGCGAACCGGAATCTCATCCGTGCGTGTTATCATGAGCGGCTGCTGGCGCTCCCTGCTCGTGACCTCACGGGAATGGCCCTGAGACTGGCCGCCCGCGCGCTGAAGATTTCCAGATTCAATCAATGACAGTTCGAAATGAGAACCGGATTATTCCGGTAAAAACGTGGATTTCCCACCACGGGCGGCAGCAGGTCAGCCGTCCGGGCGATACCGGTTGCGCACGATGAAGCTGGGTTTGATCACTTCCATGAGCCGTTCCGTCTCATTGCGATCCTGCTTGGTCTCCTCGGGGTGCTCGACGATGAAGGACGCATGGGTGAACATCCCGTACTTGTTTGCGCTTTCAAAAAATTTGACAACCTGTCCGACCTGGATCTGCTTGTGGAAGACATCCAGCATGTGCTGGGAGAGCGATTCGACGCCGATGTAGAAGCCGATGCAGCCGGCTTTGTGCATGAGCGCCATCGTCTCGTCGTCGACAGTGTCCACGCGGGTCTCGCAGGCCCACCGGAGATCCAGCCCGCTCCCGGCGAGCAGCTCGCAGAGCTTTCTCAGTCTGGCCTTGCGGGCGGTGAAGTTGTCCTCACGGAAATACAGCCCCCTGGCTCCCAGGGAATGGACGTACCGGATGTCGTCGAACACCCGCTCCGCGCTCATGGCGGTCAACTTGCGACCCCAGATGTTCTTCACCGAGCAAAACGAGCACTGAAACGGACATCCCCGAGAAGTGTTCATGGTGAACACCGGCTTGACGTCGTTGAAATGAAAACCCCAGTCGTAGTTGGCGCGCTTTTCGTGAAAGAAGAACTCCCACGGGAACCTGGGCACGGCGTCGAGCTCCTCGTCCGTCAGCCGCGCGGTGGTGATGATCCGTTCGGAGACACGGCCGTTGACCAGGTCGACGATGATTTTCTCGGACTCACCCCGCACGACGTGATGCACGCAATCTGGGATGGACTCGGGGAATAAATGTGCGTGAGGGCCGCCGACCGCGATGCGCGCCGCCCTCGCCTTCGTGACGATGTGCTCGATGTCGGTGCTGCAAACGGAGGTGGTGTAGAGTCCCAGGAAATCGTACGACGCAAAGTTGTCCTTGGGCCAGGTCAGGTCTCCGCAGTACCTGTCGTACAGATCGACCTGGCATCCGGCGTTCCGGAGAATCGTATACAGGAAGCCAAGACCGTGGGGAGGGCGTTTTTCTCCGACATAGAGTTTCCGGCCGCCGACGCGACGAAGCCAGTTCGGTTTTGCGGTGAGTAGCGCTACTTTCATGAAATCTCCAAATGCCGATCCCTGCCCGATGCTGGCGGGCTGACGACCAGGTCAGCAAATTTAGCAGGTACGCAAGAATTTTCAATCCGAGGTTTCGCTCGCCGGACGACGCGACGGACGCGGACGCCGATCCCGCCAGGTGACGCCGGACGAGTCCATTCCGGCCGGTTTCTGAACCGTGAATTTTTCCACAATTTTCCCTTGGACAAACGCTCCGGCTCGTGGTTATTGTCCGGGAAAGTCCCCCACCTTCGGGGGACGGCCGGCCCGGGCCACGGGCACACCACCTGGAGGTTGGAATGATTTCCCAGATCGAAGAGACCTATTCGGTGAACATCCGGAACATGAAGCGTTCGGTCATCCGCGAGCTCCTCAAGCTCACGGCGCAACCGGACATCATCTCCTTCGCCGGCGGGCTTCCATCGCCGGAGTCGTTCCCCGTGCAGGAGCTCAAGCAGGTCATGAACGAGATCATGGACAACGAGCCCTACCCGGTGCTGCAGTACGGCACCACCGAGGGGGACCTCGAGCTGCGCCGGCATCTCGTCGAGAAGCACTACGTCACCCAGGAAAACATGAAGATCACGACCGACAACCTCGTGATCACCACCGCCTCCCAGCAGGCGCTGGATCTCATCGGCAAAATCTTCATCGACCCGGGCGACGAGATCGTGTGCGGCGCGCCCACCTATCTGGGCGGCATCAACGCGTTCGCCGCCTACGGCGCCCGCTTCCGCTCCGTCGAGCTCGACGACGAGGGCATGCGCGCAGACCGGCTGGCCCAGGTGCTCGACACCATGAAAAAGGAAGGCCGACGCGCCAAGTTCCTGTACTGCGTGCCGGACTTCCAGAACCCCACCGGCATCACCATGAGCGAGAGACGCCGGCGGGAGCTCGTGGACATCGCTGAGGCCCACAACCTGCTTATCATCGAAGATAGCCCATATCGCGAACTGCGCTTCGAGGGCCAGAGCGTCCCCACAATCTACTCTATGGCCAAGCCCGGCAATGTCGTGCTGCTTGGGACCATGTCTAAAATACTTTGCCCGTCGTTCCGCATCGGCTGGGTGGTGGCCTGCGAGGAGCTCGTGGACAAGATCGTCGTCGCCAAGCAGAGCGCCGATCTTTGTACCTCGGCGTTCACCCAGCGCATCGCCGCGCGCTACATGCAGAAGGGCTACATGAACGCCCGTATCGCCCAGACCGTGGATTTGTACCGCGAGAAGCGCGACGCCATGATCAACGCCTTCGAGCAGTACATGCCCCCCGGCGTCACCTGGGTCAAGCCTCAGGGCGGCCTGTTCCTGTTCCTGCGCGCCCCCGAGTCCATCGACTGCACGAAGATGTTCCCCAAGGCCATCGCCGAGAAGGTCGCCTACGTCATCGGGTCGGCGTTCTATCCCGACGGCTCGGGCCACAACACCATGCGCATGAACTTCTCGTTCAGCTCCAAGGAGCAGATCACCGAGGGCGTCCGCCGCCTGGCCAAGGTCATCAAGGCCGAGTTGTAAAGAATTGGAGATCTTTTTTCCACTTACACTGGATTTTTCCACCCCCATGACGCTTTTTCGACGGAACACTGGAAAAATGCGTCTGGCCTCAGTAAAATCCGCGATTGTCGGAGGTGAGAACGTGCGAAAGACAGCCGCCCGGTCGAATTCCGCTATCCCGCCTTGTGAAATCATCGCCCCTGCGGGTCTCTCTCCCCAGTTGAAGATCACGCCTGACGGACCCGAGGTCCTCATGCTGCTCTCCGGGAAGATGCACATGCAGGTCGCCGCAGATGCCACCTGCCATGAAATGAAATATGGCCGGCCGGTGGTGGTCGAGAAGCCCTATCTCGTCTTCTGCCCCCAGGGTCCCGGCACCGGGCGGGCCCTGCGCATTCCGGTGCCCGGTACTGGCGCCCCGACCGCCCGCTCCACAGGCAAGCCGGCCCATCACTGATGCCCATGCGTGTCCTGTACAACGCCGACTATCCCCTCTCGGGGGATCGGGTGCTGCTCTACCATCCGCCCGCCGAGACCTCCCTCGAGGACGCCGTGGCGGCCACCTCGCACCTCGTCACCTCCGCGGCGCGGCCGGCCGAGCGGGCCCACCCCGCGCTGGCGGTGTTCCGTCTGAAGGAACCGGCGATCAGCCTGGGGCGCTTCCAGCATCCCCACGTGGCCCTCAACGCCGCCGCCGGTCTGCCCGTGCCCGTGGTCCGACGCCTGACCGGCGGACCCGCCACCTGGATGGGCGCCGGATCGGTCTACGTGTCCCTGATGATCCCCAACTGGCCCCTGTGGTTTCCGTCCGCCGGGGTCCGGGGCCTGCCCAAACTGGTCCATGACCTGGTGCTGGGCGCGCTGCGCAAGGACGGTTTCTCGCTGTCCATGTCGGCCGCGGACTCCGTCACCAAGCGCGGCTTCGAAGTGGGGCGCATGGGCTTCGACGTCGTCGACTCCACGGTGGTGGTCGAGCTGGAGCTGGGCATGACCGAGTCCGTGGCGCTGCCCGAGGAGCACAACGGCTACCCCGCCCTCTCCGAGGAGGCCTTCCCGCGGCGCACCCGGAACCTGGCCGAGCTCCTCGAGACGCGGGATCTGCCGTCTTTCCAGACGCCCTTCGCCACGAGCGTGGCCGAGGGGCTGTTCCGCGAGAAGTTCGAGGTGCGCGAGCGCGAGTTCTCCTGGCTCGAGCGCACGCGGATCGAGGGCCTGCGCCAGCGGTTCGTCGAGGCCGAGGCGGCCCCCGCGTCGCCGGCCACCAGCGGGCCCGAACTGATGTCCCGCCCTCACGAGGACTACATCGGGTTCGTCCACGCGGCGGTGACCTTCAACGCCCAGATGCAGTTCTCCTCGGTGCGCATCTACGGCGACTTCCTGGCCGACAGCCCGGGCATCGCCGAGCTCGAGCACCGGCTCCGCTGGACCGAGGTCAGCCGACGCAACGTCGCCCAGATCATCGACGAGGTCCTCGGCGCGCCGGGCCACCTCATCCTCGGTCTCAAGCGCCTGGGCTCCGTGCTCGAGGCCCTCATGGACGCCGCCTCCAAGCACGACCGCTGGGACGCGATGAACAACTAGTACCAGATGAACACCGATTGAGCGCCGTGGGAATCGCCCCGATTCCAAGCGACCGGTCCCTCCGGTCGCCAGGACGCGATGAACAACTAGTACCAGAGGAACACCGATTGAGCGCCGTGGGAATCGCCCCGATTCCAAGAGACCGGTCTTACGGTCGCCAGGACGCGATGAACAACTAGTTTTTCAGCTTGTATTTGCCCGCGGGTTCGTTCTAGGAAGAGGGCGCGAAAGGAGCGCATCCGATGATCCATGAAGCCCTGTCCAATCCCCGCAGCATCGTGGTGGTGGGCGCGTCCAACGACGTCACCAAGCCCGGCGGCAAGGTCCTGAAGAACCTCCTCGACGGCGCCTTCGCCGGCCAGCTCTGGGGCATCAACCCCAAGGAGCGGCTGGTCCAGGGGGTCGAATGCCATCCCTCGGCGGCGGAGCTCCCCGGTCCCGTGGACCTGGCCATCGTGTCGATCCCGGCGCCCCACGTGGCCCGCGCCGTGGAGGAGCTCATCCTGAAGGCCGGGTGCCGCGCGTTCATCGTGCTCTCGGCCGGCTTCTCGGAGATGGGACCCGACGGCGCCGCCCTGCAGCACCGGCTCGTGGAGCTCGTCGACCGCCACGGCGCCTGCATGATCGGCCCCAATTGCATGGGCGTGCTCACCACGACCTACCGCGGCACCTTCGCCGGCCCCATCCCGCAACTGCGCCCCGACGGCGTGGACTTCGCCAGCGGCTCGGGCGCCACCGCCGCCTTCATCATGGAGGCGGGCATGGAGATGGGCATGTCGTTCTCATCCATGTTCTCGGTGGGCAACAGCGCCCAGCTCGGGGTCGAGGACATCCTGGCCTGGTGGGATGAGACCTTCGATCCCGCCACGAGCCCGCGGGTGAAATTGTTGTATATGGAAAAGGTCGACCAGCCGGAGAAGTTCCTGCGGCACGCGTCCTCCCTGATCGCCAAGGGCTGCCGCATCGCGGGCATCAAGGCCGGCGCCTCCGAGGCCGGCAACCGCGCCGCGTCCTCCCACACCGGGGCCATGGCCAGCTCCGACGGCGCCGTGGAGGCCCTGTTCCGCAAGGCCGGGGTGGTGCGCTGCCGCGGCCGCGAGGATCTGATGCTCACCGCCGCCGTCTTCCGGCACAAGCCGCTTTTAGGGAAGCGCCTGGCCATCGTCACCCACGCCGGCGGCCCCGGCGTGCTGCTCTCGGACAGCCTCTCCAAGGGCGGCTTCCAGGTGCCCCAGCTCACCGGCCCGGGCGCCCAGGCCATCCTGGACGGCCTGTTCCCCGGCTCCTCGGTGCAGAACCCCATCGACTTCCTGGCCACGGGCACCGCCGACCAGTTGCGCCACATCCTCGACGGCCTGGAGACCCACTTCTCCGACCAACTCGACGGCGTCGTGGTCATCTTCGGCACCCCGGGGCTGGCCGACGTCACCCCCGTGTACCGCGTCATCCACGAAAAGCAGCGGACCAGCCGGTGGCCCGTGTACGCCGTGCTCCCCTCGGTCATGAGCGCCCACGAGGCCATCCTGAACTACCAGTCCTGGGGCGGCTTCAACTTCACCGACGAGGTGCTCTTCGGCTACACCCTCAACCGCGCCGCCCGCGTGCGGACCTACGAGAAGACCTGCGCCGACGACGGCCTGACCGTGGACCGCGCCGCGATCCGGGCGGTGATCGACGCCGTCGGGGACGGCTACCTGCCGCCGGCGGACGTGGCCCGCCTGCTGGACGCCGCCGGGATCCCCCGCGCCGCCGAGGTCGTGACCGCCAAGCCCACCGGCGTGCAGTCCGCCTGTGAGGCCTGCGGGTTCCCACTGGTGATGAAGGTCGTCGGCCCCGTCCACAAGACCGAAGTGAGCGGCGTGGTACTGAACGTCGCCACGGCTGCCGAAGCCCGCGCGCACTTCGACCGCCTGATGGCGATCCCGCAGGCCACCGGCGTGCTCTTCCAGCCCCAGCTCTCGGGCACCGAGTTGTTCATCGGCGCCACCCGGGAGGGCCGCTTCGGCCACCTGGTGCTGTGCGGTATGGGGGGCATCTACATCGAGGTGTTCCGCGACGTCTCCGAAGCCCTGGCGCCGATCTGCGCGGCCGAGGCCGACGACATGATCCGCCGCCTGCGCTCGTACCCGCTCTTCAGGGGCGTTCGCGGCAAACCCGGCCTGAACGCGGCCGCCTTCGCCGACGCCATCCGCCGAGTGGGCGAACTGTGCCAGGCGGCCCCGGAGCTCGCCGAGCTCGATCTGAACCCGCTTTTGGCCTCCCCCGACGGCGTCTTCGCCGTGGACGCCCGCGTCCGGATCCAGAAGTAGCCACCCGGCCTACCCCCGTTCCCTGCCCGGGACGCCCATAAACCTGTTGCCAACCGGTCGGGATTCGCAATAGAATATGCGGCGTTTCGCCCACACCGGGAGAAGCCATCCCCGGGATGGACCCGAAACACAAGGAGTCCCGCATGCGCCGTACCCTGCTGCCCATTTTGATGTTCGTTCCCCTCTTTTGGCTCACGGCCTGCCCGGCCAAGAACGGACCGCCCACGCTGACCTACCCGGTCGCGAAACTGGCCCGGACGAACTCGGTCGTGATCAACTTCCTGACGTTCTCCCAGGGCAAGCAGGACGGCAACATCCACCCCACGACCATCCAGATCAGCCCCAACTCGGATCGCACCCTGAACGTGGGCATCGCCCAGGATCTCTCGGGCGGCCTCGGCGGGCAGTGGCAGGCCGCCGTGTGGATCGCCGCCTTCCAGGCCGCCTCGGCCGTGGGGCGCGACCTCGCCGAATACGCGATCATGGTGCGCGGACAGGGCTACATCGACGGTCCCTCGGCCGGCGCGCTGTTCACCGCCGGGATCATGGCCGCCATGACGGGGCAGCCCGTGCGCTCCGACGTCACGATGACCGGCACGGTGAACCCCGACGGCACCGTCGGCCCGGTGGGCGGCATCCCGAACAAGTTCCGCGCCGCCGTGAAGGCCGGCAAGAAGGTCCTGGGCTACCCGGTGGGCCAGCGGTACTCCACCGATCTCGCCACCCAGAAGGTCATCGACCTCGAGGAGTTCGCCAAGGAGAACGGCGTCCAGGCCGTCGAGATGTTCACCATCTTCGACTCCTACCGCCTGCTCACCGGCGTCGAGTTCCCCCGCCCGCAGCCGCTGGACGCCGCCGCCATGGCGCTGCCCGACACCACCCTGAAGTTCCTGCAGGAGCGCGCGGGCAAGTGGAACGACCGGTACAGCCATTACTCCAAACTGTTTTACGATGAGAAGCTCCAGGATCTGTACGACTCGGCCAAGAAGCTCGAGGTCGCCCGCCTCTACTTCCAGACCGCGTCGGACCTGATCAAGTCCGGGGCCTTCCCCACCGCCTACGACTACGCACAGCGCGCCGGCGGCAACGCCTTCACTGCCTATGCCTACGGGCGCTTCGTGGCCCTGGTCATGCAGCAGCGGTTCCGGGACCTGCTCAACGAGGTCTCCAGCATGTTCACCCCCGTGGGCGGCGGCCTCGACGACATGTTCGAGATCGTCAAGAAGTTCAAGCCCAAGACCGTGGGCGACCTCAACTCCTTCATCTCCGCCGTGGAGCAGGCGGTGGGCGCCCTGGGCTACACCCAGGACGCCGCCCGCAGCGCCGACGCCGCCCGCAACCTCATGGACAACGCGATGGCGCTGATGGCCAAGAAGGTCTCCATCAACGAGATCAAGTCCGAGATCATCAACCAACTACTGAACTCCTCGCTGCGCTACGGCATCGCGCTCCTGAAGATCGAGAAGGCCAGGGACTTCATCGAGCTCAAGGATCCCGCCGCCGTGCCGATCCAGCTCACCCCCGAGAAGCTCGAGGAGACCGCCAAGCTCTACATCGCGGTCGCCCAGGCCAACCTGAACTACATCGATCAGATCTTCATCCCGGACTTCGCGCGCTCGGCCCAGACCGACGAGGACTCCATCCGCAGCCGGCTGATGCGCAACAACAACCAGTACCTCATCGCGATGACCAGCCTGCGCTTCCCCCAGTCGGTGATCAAGGAGAAGTGGGGCGAGAAGGCCCCCGAGACCTTCTATGCCCAGATCGCCGGGTCCATGGGCAGCTACTACAACTCCTCCATGTTCCTGATGCACCACTACAGCCTGGGCGTGCGCAAGGAGGAGGGCAGCGTGGAGAGCGTCAAGATGGAGAAAGCCCTGGTGAACATGCTCGAGCACGCCGAGAAGAACGTCCGCATCCACGCCGCCCTCGTTCAGAAGACGCTGGGCACCATCCCCGTCCCCGCCCGGTTCTTCTACTCCGTGGGCATGAAGATGAAGGACGGCGAGACCGCTCTGAAGGTCAAGGCCCTCGAGATGTTCTGGCGCGCCTCCATGCAGCTCCAACTGACGCTCCAACTGGCCAAGAAGTGACCCGCCCGCGCACCGACCACGTTCCCACGACAGGAGAGGACATGTCCAAGACCATCCTTGCCAACCTCCGCCGGTTCCTGGCCGCCCACGGCGAGGCCGCCATCGTGATCCCGTCCGCGGATCCCCACGCCAGCGAGTACCTGCCGGACCACTGGAAGCTCCGGGAGGCCTGTTCGGGCTTCACCGGCTCGGCCGGGGAACTGCTGGTCACCGCCGACCACGCCGGGCTGTGGACCGACAGCCGCTACTACCTGCAGGCCGAGACCCAGCTGGCCGGCTCCGGCATCGAGTTGTTCCGCCTGGGCGTGCCCGGCACGCCCTCGATCTGGACCCAAGCTGCCACGTGGTGCCCGCCGGGTTCCCGCGTGGCCTTCTTCGGCCAGCTGCACGCCCACGCCGAGATCACCCGCCAGCGAGAAGCGCTGGCCGAGCGCGGCGTCGAGCTGCACCCGATCTCCGAGGACGTCATCGACGACCTGTGGCCCGGACGCCCCGCCCCCTCCGCGGCGCCGGCATTCGCCCACCCCCAAACCCTGGCCGGCCAGGACGTCGCCGGGAAGCTCGCCCACCTGCGCGAATTCCTCGAGACCGAGCGCGCCGACGCCCACGTCGTCTCCCAGCTCGACGCCGTCGCCTGGCTCATGAACCTCCGGGGCGCCGACATCGCCTACAACCCGCTGGTGACCGCCCACGCGCTGGTGACCCGGGACGAAGCGGTCCTGTTCATCCCCGAGGGCAAGCTCCCGGACGACGTGGCCGCCGGCCTCGGCGCCCAGGGGGTGACCCTGGCCCCCTACGGGGACTTCCTCACGCAACTCGAACGCCGCTTCGGCGGCGGCGGGGACTCCCAGCGCGGCGCCCGGGTCTGGGTCGACACCGAGACCGCCTCCTGGGCCACGGTGGACCGCCTTTCCGAAGGCGCCCGCCTTCTGGAGAAACCCAGCCCGATCACGCTGTTCAAGGCCATCAAGAACACCGCCGAGCTCGACGGCATGCGCCGCTGCCACATCCGGGACGGCGTGGCGATGGTGCGCTTCCTGAAATGGATGGAGGAGCACGTGCCCACGGGCCGCGTGACCGAACTGTCGGCCGCCGCCAGGCTCCTCGAGCTGCGCCGCGAGGGCGAGCGCTTCGTGGGACCCAGTTTCGAGACGATCTCCGCCTACGGCCCCCACGGCGCCATCGTGCACTACGCGCCCGACGCGGCCTCCGACGTGGCCGTCGGCACCGACAACCTGTACCTGATCGACTCGGGCGGACAGTACCTCGACGGCACCACCGACATCACGCGCACCGTCTGCTTCGGACGGCCCGACGCGAAGATGCGGGAGCACTTCACCCGGGTGCTGGCCGGACACCTCCAGCTCTCGATCACCTCCTTCCCCCAGGGCACGGCCGGCAAGCAGCTCGACACCATCGCCCGCGAGAAGCTCTGGGAGGCCGGCCTGCAGTACGGCCACGGCACCGGCCACGGGATCGGCGCCTTCCTCGGGGTGCACGAGGGGCCCCACGCCATTTCCTACTACCGCTGCCGGGGCCAGGCGCTTCTGCCCGGCATGGTCACGTCCAACGAGCCCGGGTTGTACCTGCCCGGCCAGTACGGCATCCGCATCGAGAACGTGCTGGTGGTGGTGCCCGATCCGGAGCGCACGCGCCCGGAGTTGTCCTTCTACATGTTCGACAATCTGACCCTGTGCCCCATCGATCGGACCCTCGTCGATCCGCGCTGGCTCACCCCGGCCCAGCTCGCCGCCCTCGACGACTACCACCGGCTGGTGCGCGCCACCCTGCTGCCGCACCTCGACGCCGCCACGGCCGGCTGGCTCATGGACGCGACGGAGCCGCTCGCAAAGTGAGGCTTGCTTTCGGCAGGAAAAAGACATTACAATGATTCGCTCGGAGGTGACCATGGATAACCGGAGACAGTTCCTGCGCAAAGAAGTGCACCTGGCCGTCGAGATCGTCACGCCCGAGGCCATCTACACGGGAAGCACCATCGACCTGTCCCGGGGTGGCATGGCCGTCGAGCTCGACGGACCCATCTACGACAACGAAGAGGTCCAGATCGGGGTCATCAACGTGGTCGACGGCTTCGAGGACGATGCCGTCCCCATCCTGGGCCTCACCGGCACCGTCGCCTGGGGCCGCCTGCTCGAGGCCGGCCGCTTCAGCGCCGGCATCCGGCTCGATCCCCTCGAGGAGCAGGAGGAGCAGTATCTGGCCAGCCTGCTGGGGCAAGGGGCGTAGCGACATGACCGCGCGGCTCACGGGAAACGACCTTTTCCTGTTGCTGACCAACTTGGCCGGAAGCCCCCCGGACACCGACCTCATCGAGGCGTTCATACGTGACGTCAATCCCCGCCTCGGCGAGGTGCGGCTCGTGCGCGTGGGTCCCGGAGAACCCGAGCGGGATCACCAGTTCCGCCTGGGCTGCGGCCGCTTCGAGTTCGACACACTCCAGCTCGCCGGAGCCGTCAACCACCTCCCCATGGAGGTGCAGATCCACCTCGCGAACTCCACCCACCTGCTCTCCTCCCTGCTCTGCCTGCGCGCCGAGCTCGCCCTGGTGCGGGAGCAGCAGCGCACCTTCGTCGAGAAGATCGACATCCAGCGCAAGCAGATGGCCAGCCTGGAGGTCAGCCAGCGCGAGTTCATGGACGGGATCAGCGACATGGTCATCTCCGTGGACCGGTCCTTCCACATCACCTCCTGGAACCCGGCCGCCGAGAACTACAGCGGGCTCAGCGCCGAGCAGGCGCTGCACCACAACCTGTGGGAGGTACTGCCCGAGTTCCAGACCCCCGAGCTCGAGACGGCGCTCATCGAAACCGAGACCACGCGCCACCATTCCTCCTTCCTCCAGACGATCCGCCAGGGCTCCCGGGAATTGTACCTGCAGATCACGGTCTACCCGGCGACGGCCGGCTTCTTCCTGTATGCCCAGGACCAGACCCGGTCCTTTATCCAGGAGCGCGAGAACAAGGCCTTCATGGAGAAGCTGCGCCACGCTCAGAAGCTCGAGAGCCTGGGCGTGCTGGCCGGCGGGATCGCCCACGACTTCAACAACCTGCTGTTGGGCATCCTCGGCAACGTGAGCCTGGCCATGATGGATATCCCGGCCGACAGCACCTCGTACCAGTGCATGGTGGACATCGAACAGGCGGCCAAACGGGCTGCCGACCTGTCCTCCCAGATGCTGGCCTACTCCGGGCGCGGCAAATTCGTGGTGGACCAGGTCGACGCCACCCAGTTGATCCAGGAGATGGGGAGCCTGCTCAAGGCGAGCCTCCCCCGCACGATCACGGTCGAGTACGAGCTTGATCCCGGCTGCCCCCCCTTCTCCGGGGACAGCACCCAGATTCACCAGGCCCTGATGAACGTCATCCTCAACGCCAGCGAGGCCATCGAGGGGGAGGGGTTCATCCGCATCGCCACACGCGAGACCACGCTCAGCGCCGCCGAGCTCGCCCAATGCTACCTGAGCGAGAACCTCTCTCCGGGCACCTTCACGCTCATTCGCGTGATCGACACGGGTTCGGGCATGGACGAGCACACGCTGTCGCGGATCTTCGACCCTTTCTTCTCGACCCGGTTCACGGGACGCGGCCTCGGGCTGGCAGCCGTGCTGGGCATCGTCCGGGCCCACGGCGGCACGCTGCGCGTCACCTCCAGCCCCGGGCAGGGGACCCGCTTCGAGTTGTTCTTCCCCGCCGAGGCGGCCGCCTCGCCGGTTCGCACTGACGAGACCTCCCGCTTCCGCGCCACCTGGAACGGCTCGGGCATCGTGCTCTTCGTCGACGACGAGGAGACGGTCCGCAGCGTGGGCAAGCGCCTGCTCAAACGCATGGGCTTCGAGGTCATCCTGGCCAACGACGGCGTCGAGGCGGTGGAAGCCTTCGCCCGCTATGGCCAGACCATCGGGCTGGTGATTCTGGACATGACCATGCCGCGCATGGACGGCCGCGAGGCCCTCGAGCACATCCGCAAGATCCGCCCGGACGTCAAAATCGTCCTCTCCACGGGCTACTCCGAGCGCGATGTGGCCGCCAACTTCCAGACCCGGGGCTTCGATGCCTTCATCCAGAAGCCTTACAACTACCGGGAATTGAAGGACGTGGTGCGGATGGTGCTCACCAGCCTCGACCTTTCCGCCTCATGACGGCCCCGTTTCTCGTCACCATCGATTGCGACAGCCTCGTCTCCCATCACGCGGTCTGGGGGCTGCCGGCGCCCGCCACGGGAGAGGTCGAGGCCTTCTTCCTGCGGGCGCTGGACGTCGCCAGAGCGTGGCTCTCGGAGCAGGCGGTGCCCGCCACGTTCTTCGTCACCGCGGAGCACCTGACCCCGCCGGTGCTCCGTCGCCTGGTCGGGCTCGCTGCGGCCGGCCACGAGCCCGGCAACCACACCTACTCCCATCCCTATGACCTGTCGCGCCGTTCCCCCATGGACGTGCGCGCCGAGTTGGAGCGCAACCACCGGGCGCTGGCCGACGCCGGGCTCGTGTGCCGCGGCTTTCGGGCCCCCGGCTACCACCTGTCCCCTTTCGCCCTCGTCGCCGTCGAAGCGCAAGGATATGTCTACTCCTCCTCCCAGATCACGGGCTGGATCTACCCGGTCGCCAAGTGGTTGACCGCGCTGGGCCTGCGCCTGCGGGGCCGCGCGACGCGGACCGTGCGACACCCGATCACCGACTGGTGGACGCCCCCTGTGCCCTACCACCCCGACCCGTCGGCCCCCCACCGGCCCGGGAGCTCCCCCGTCTGGGAGCTCCCCATCGCGGCCGGCCGCTGGGGCCTCCCCACCGTGGGCGCGCTGCTCCACGCCGGCGCTCCGCTCCGACTGTTCGACACGCCCGCCGCCCGGCCGTGGATCATGAACCTCCACCTGACCGATTTCACGCCTGACGCGCCCAGGCTGGCCCTCGCCGGCCCCGACTTTACCCTGCGCCTGCCACTTGCCCGACGACTGCGGACGCTGGACCGCGTCCTCGACCGGGCCCGCGCCCAGTGCCGCCCCGTCTGCACCCTGCTGGACCTTGCCGGCTCCCTCGGGTGAGTCAACTTTCCCGCGTTGATTTGCCCGGGAAATCCGGTAGAATGGTTCACCATGATCTTCCGCGGCCTCCTCTTCTTCCTGCTCGCCCTGCCGACCCTGGCCGGCTGCCATCAGCGCCCCGCCTGCCCGCGCGTGCCGACCCGTGAACTGGTGCGGGAAATCCAGGCCAAGAGCCCGGATAATCGCCTCGACATCTTCGTCACCGACACCCTGCTGCTGGTCAACGGAGCCCCGGTGGGGAAGATAGAGGACGGTCGCTTCACCGACGCCTCCGACCGGGCCGTGTACCCCCCGCTTCTGGAATCCATCTACCAGGAGTTCTCCCGGCGCGGCTCCGACCCCTACACCGAGATCCTCGTGCACATCCACGAGAAGCACCCGCGCGCCCTCGTGAACCTCGTCTATCAGACCGCCGCCAGCACCCACCTGGCACCCGTGATCCTGCTGCCTGTCAACTTCGTGCGCACGACCTGCGACAAGCGCCCGGATCAGCCGACCACCGCCGTCTCTCCTGCCCCCGTCGACGGGCTGCTGGTGCGCCAGGAGAAGGACCGCATCCTGGTCAACGGAGAGATCATCCTCACCCTCGCCGAGGGCCGGATGCCCGAGGGTTCCCTGGACTCCGACGGTATCATCTGCCCGCCGCTGCTCCAGGCCCTCTCATCGCGCCTGTCCCGCCTGCCGCAGGATCGGGTCCCCGTGCTGCACCTCACCCTCGAGGCCGACCCCGAGATCACGAAGTACATCCTCGTGACCGCCGGCAAGGCCGGCATCACGCGCTTCAAGACCGTCCGGGTGATCGAATGACACGACGGTGGTTCGTCCTGACGCTTTGCTCGTTCTTTGCCAGCCTGTCCGGATGTGAGGACCGGACTGGGGGCGCGGTGGAGCTGGCCTGGGTCATCCGCGGCACCGACTTCCGAGCCTACGGCTGCAACGCCGAAGAGCTGGGAGACGACGCCATCCGCACGGTCCGCCTGACCATCCGCCCCGTCTCCAATCTCTCCATCGATTACTGCGCCGACGGCACGGTCTCCAACTGTGACTTCACCTGCGACTCCGACCGCGCCGGGGACACGCTGCGCGGGGTCACTACCTTCACCATCCCCGAGGGCGCCTGCCACATCGGTGTCACCCTCCTCGACGAGCAAGGCGATGCCATCCCCGGCCATCGCGTGCAGGTGCCAGAGCCCATGCGCAAGACCATCGAGCGGGGAAACCTCACCTTCCTCGGCGTCTGGCAGTTCGTGATCAACCTCGAGGCGACCGCCCCCGCAGGTCGATGAAGCGCCGGGCCATCGTCGAGGCGAGGATCCCACTTCTTTTCCCGATTTCGATTTCGATTTCGATTTCGACCTGAATAACGACCGTCGCGGTCACTTGCCCGGAGGGGGCGGGGTGCCCGGGGCGCCCGGGGCGCCCGGCTGCTGCTGAATCTCCTTCTGGAGCTCCTCGAGGGCGCGCTGGGCCTTGACGTTGCCCTTCTGCGCGGCCTTCTTCAACCAGACCTCCGCCTCCTTGTCGTTCTTGGCCACGCCCACGCCTTCCTTGTACATCTGTCCCAGGTTGTTCATGGCGGGGACGTAGCCCAACTCGGCCGCCTTCTTGTAGAAGTCGAAGGCCGTGGTCAGGTTCGACTCCACGCCCAGGCCGTCGCGGTGCAGGTTGCCCAACTCATGGAAGGCCTCTGGCTGCTTGATGGCCGCCGCCTTGTTGAGCAGCTCGAGGGCCTTGGCGTAGTTCTTCTCGACACCGCGGCCGTCCTTGTACATCTGGGCCAGCGGCACGATGACCTCGGTCATCCCCTTCTCCATGAGAATCTGATACAGCCGGGCCGCCAGCGGGGCGTCCACCGGGACGCCGCCCTCGCCCTTGTCCAGGATGACGGCCATGAAGTAGGCGGCGCGCACGTGATTCTGCAAGGCGGCCTTGCGGAACCACTTCTCCGCCTCCTTCGCGTTGGCGGCCACGCCGATGCCGCGGTAGTACATCATGGCCAGGTAGTACTGGGCGGTGTCGAAGCCCTGCAGCGCGGCCTTGGTGAACCAGTGGATGGCCTCGGGCAGGTTCTCGGCCACGCCCTCGGCGTTGAGGTACATGTACGCCACGTTGAACTGGGAGTACATGTTCCCCTTTTCGGCGGCCTTCATGTACCATTTGAAGGCCTCGGGCTTGTTCTCGGGGACACCCTTGCCGAGGTAGAACATGCGACCATACTCGTTGAGCGCGTTGCTGTGCCCCTGGTCAGCCGCCTTCTTGTAGTATTTGAGGGCCTCGGCGGGGTCGGAGTTCACCCCTTCACCATATTCATACATAGTCCCCAGCTGGTAGAGCGCGGAGGAGTAGTTCTGCGCGGCCGCCTTGCGGATCCAGTTCAGGGCCTCGACGATGTTCTTATCCACGCCGTTTCCGGAGAGGTAGAGGCGCCCCAGATTGTATTGCGATACCGCGAGTCCGCCCTCGGCCGCCTTGCGGAACCAGTTCACCGCCTCGGCCAGGTTTTTCTCGGTGCCGCGGCCGTTGAGGTACATGATGGCGACGTCGTTCTGGGACTTCAGGTGTCCCTTGAGCGCGGCGTTGTAGTACCACTTGTAGGCCAGTTGGTCGTTGGGCAGCAGGTTGTGGACGTTGGCGTCGTGCATGGTCGCCAGGTTGTACATGGAGTCGATGTCGCCGGCCTCGGCGGCCAACCCGAGCTTCTCGATGCAGGCCCGGTACAGGCGGATGGCCTCCTGGTCGTTGGCCATGACCCCGAGCCCGCGCCGGTACATGTAGGCGAGGTCGAAGAAGGCCATGGGCAGGCCCTGATCCACGGCCTTTTTCAGCCAGAACAACGCCTTCTCGTAGTTCTGCTGCAACCCCTTGCCGTCGAGATAATAATTTCCGAGCACGTGCTGGGCCTCGGGGAGGTCCTGCTCGGCGGCCTTCTTGTACCAGCTGGCCGCCTCCTCGTGATCCTGGGGGACGCCCACGCCCTCGTTGTACAGGTCGCCGATGCGCAACTGGGAGCGCGCGTGGTTCTTCTCCGCGGCCTTGCGGTACCAGGTCAGCGCCTCGGCGGGGTTCTTGGAGGTGCCGCGCCCGTGAAAGTGCATCTCGGCCAGCCGGAACATCGCCTGGACCTCGCCGGCCTCGGAGGCCTTCTGGTACCACTGCTGGGCCTTCACTAGGTTGGCCGGCGTGCCGGACTCTTCCAGGGATATGGCCAGGCGAAACGGCGCCTCGGGGTGACCGGCCGCGGCCGCCTTCTCGTACCAATGGGCGGCCTTGTTCAGGTCCTTGGCCACGCCGCGCCCTTTCTCGTAGAGGAAGGCCAGGGCAAACTGGGAGTCACGGTGCCCCTTCTCGGCGGCCTTCTCGTACCAGCCGGCGGCCTTGAGGTCGTTGGCGGGGACGCCGATGCCCTTCTCGTTTTTCACGCCCAGTTGGTACATCTCGGCCGGCGTCTTGGCGCACCCGACGGCCAGAGAGAAAATGAAAACCGGAACAAAGAGAGAAACAGCGTGTCTGCTCATGGTGTACCTCGCAATCGGCAAATCCATTGGAACGGCATCGCCATAGTTATACGCCAATGCCCTGAAAAAGGAAGCCTCAAAGTATTGATATCCCATCGTTCTTGACCCATCCATATCCATGATTAGAATGCCCCACGCCGGTGCCGGGCCGCATTCTCCCCGAAGCCCGGGCGACGGAGCCGCACGATGCGCGACCTGTACATGATCCTCGGCGTAGAACGTTCGGCCAGCCCCGATGAGATCAAGAAGGCCTATCGCAAGCTGGCCATGAAGTTCCACCCCGACCGGACCGACAACGACCCGAAAAAATCCGAGCGTTTCAAGGAGATCACCGCCGCGTTCGACGTGCTCGGCGATCCCGACAAACGCAAGCTCTACGACGAGTTCGGCGAGATGGCCACCCGCCCGGGGTTCGATCCCGAGCAGGCCCGCCAGTATGTCCACGCCCGGGAGGCCACCGGTGGCGGCTTCCGCTGGAACCCGGGCCAGGGCGGCGGCGTGGGCTCCGCCGACGACTTCCTGAAGTTCATCTTCGGCGACATGTTCGGCCGGGGGGCGGATTTCGGATCTGCCGGACCCGGCTTCGGATCCGCCGGGTTTGGACCCGCCGGGTTCGGATCCGCCGGCGATCTCTTCGGCTCCACCGGTCGTGCCCGCGACTTGCAGCAGGAGCTCACCCTGGAATTTTTACAGGCCGTGCGCGGTGACCAGGTGGAGATCCGCCTGCGCTACCAGGACCGGTGTCCCTCCTGCGGGGGGCGCGGGGGCCGGCGCAGCTCAGGCGTCTGCACCGCCTGCGGCGGACAGGGCACGCAGATCATCGACCGCACCCTGAAGGTCCGCATCCCCCCCGGCGCCGAAGACGGCCGCAAGCTGCGTATCCGCGGTCAGGGCTCGGCGGCCGGCCCCGGGGGTTCCCCGGGCGACCTCGTGCTCACCATCCGGGTGGCCCCGCACCCCTTCTACACCCGCCGCGACCGGGACGTGCTGGTCACGGTACCCATCACCCTCGATAAGGCCCTCGAGGGCGCGCGGCTCAAGCTCGAGACGCCCCTGGGCAAGACCATCCGGCTCACGGTGCCCCCCGGCTCCTCCCAGGGCACCCAGTTGCGTGTCCCCGGCCATGGCGTGCAGGCCTGCGGGACGGAGTCCGCCGGTGACCTCATCATCCAACTGAAAATCCAGCTCCCCGCACGTATCACAACCGAGCAGCGGGAGGCCGCCCGCTTGCTCTCCGAAGACGTGACCCTTGAACTTCCCGGCCAGATGCAATATGTCGATTGACTGGGAAAAGGTGACCGCATGATGGCGAAGACGATTCGAGTCCTGCTCATTGCCCTGTTGTGGACCTCCTGCCGGGAGACGCCCCGGGATCCGGCCGCCGGCGCCGGGGAGGCGCCCGCCGACATGGCCGCCGCCCAGCCGACGGTCCCCAAGACGGTGCTGAAGCGGTACGCCTTCCTCACCGCCGACTATCGGGGGGTCCCGGTCGCCCTCCTCGAGCGCCCCGACGACCCGGCGGCGCCCATCGAGGTACAGGCGCTCCCCGACGGCCGGGTCGAGCGCATCCGAAGACTGGACACCGAACGCCGCGAGCTCGAGAGCTGGGTCTACACCTGGGAGGGCGCCGGCCTGCTCACCGAACTGACCCACCGGGACGAACATGGGACCGTGCTGGGCCGCCTAGCGTTGGAGCACCTGGAGCCCAAGGTCTGCGTAAACGCGTTCGGCCCCCAGGGCCGCCAAATCGAGCGCTCCTGCTTCACCACCTCGGCCCCCGGCAAGGTGGAACAGGTGGTACTCAATCCCCACCAGGTGACGGTGCAAAAGAAGCGCCTCGAAGTGGATCCCCAGGGCCTGGTGCGGCGCGTGGTGACTCACTCCCGACAAGGCCTGCTCCAGCAGGTGGAGCTGCAGCAGGTCCTGGTCCACCCCGACCACATTTCCATGAAGTATCAGAAACTGGCCCCCCAGGGCGCGGTGGAGGCGTGGCAGGAAAGCCGCTTCGACGCCGCCGGCCGCCTGGTGCTTTTAGCCGAGAAGTACGAGGACGGCACCCTCAAGTCTCAGACCACCTACGAGTACCAGAGCCCGTTCTCGGCCACCGGCCGGGCCCTCACGGTCGAGGGCACCGAGCTCACCCTCGAGGTGAAGCTCGACCGCCACGGGCACCGTATCCTGGAGCGCCGCTTCGACGGACCCCGCCTGGTGGCAGAGGAACAGAGCGCCTACGACGACGCCGGCCGCCCGATGTCGCGGCGCGTGCTCGACGAAAACCAGATCCTGCAGCAGTCCGAGCGCTGGACCCGGGACGCCGCCGGCCTGGTCACCGAGTACGAGAAGTACCGCGGCAACCTGCACACCCTCGAGTGCACGCCGCTTCCGGCCGGCCCCGCCGGAGCCGCGAGCGCGCCGGAGCAGCGGGTCTCCACCAAGCTGCCGGCCCTCGAGAAGGCCCGGGTGCAGTACGACGCCCTGGGCCGCGTCACCCGCCTCGAGCGACACTACCTGCACCAGCCGGTGGACACCGAGACCGTCGTCTACGGCCGCAACGGCGTGGTCGTCTCCCGCGAGCTGCGCATCTCCGACGAGCCCGAGCCGCTGCGCACCGAGTACGAGTACGACGCGGTGGGCAACCTCCTCAAGGCCGAGATATTCCAGGGGAAGAACCGCACCGAGCTCCTGCGCTACGAGTACGGCGCCTCGGGCCTGCTGGTGAAGCAGTCCCTGTTCAAGGGCGACGGGACCCCGCCCACGGCCCAGGAGTGGCCCGACGGCTCGGTGGTGCAGTACTTCTACGACGGGCAGGGCAAGCTCACCGAGGAGCGCTGGTCCCACGCCGACGGCAGTCCCGCGCTCACCACCCGCAGCACCGGCTGCGACGCTTGCTCGGGTGCCGACCGGAAGAACGCCGTCTCCCGCATCGTCTGGAAGTTCAACGACGCGGGCCAGCTCGTCCAGAAGCAGGACTTCGGAGACGGCCCCGAGCCCCTGTTCGAGTCCGTCTCCACTTATGACGCCAAGGGCCGCGAGCTCACCCACACGGTCAAGTGGCCCCGCGAGCGGCGCACCACCCGGCTGGCCACCACCTACGCCCCCGGCGGCTGGGTGCAGACCACCGAGCTCGTGACCGAGCAGGACGGCCGCGAGGTCTCCCGCGAGACGCGCCGGTTCGACCGCGCCCTGCTCCTGAGCGTGGAGAAGTTCAAGAACGGCCAGCTCGAGCGCCGCGTCGAGCGCCGCTACGAGAAGGGCCGCATGGTCGAGCGCCGGGTGACCACCCCGAAGGAGGGCACCGTCGCCGTGCAGTTGATCCGCAACCCCGCCGGCCTGGTGATCGAGGAGAAGAGCACGAACGAGCAGGGGAAGCCCGCCGTCGCCCAGGACATCTTCGAGAACCAGTACACCAGCCTGGTGTCCACCTACAACGCCCGCTCCCAGATCGTAAGCGCCACGCTGCTCCATGAACCCCTGAAGAAGATCACCCGCTCCGAGTTCTCCTACGACGAGGCCGGCCGCCCCACGGGCCGCAAGGTGTTCGTGAACCAGAAGCTCACCCTCGAGCTCGAGGAGCGCTTCGACCACCCGTTCCTGGGGCCCTACGGCATCGCCACCGCCCAGGTCCGCGCCACCGTCTCCGAGGCCGGCGTGCGCGAGGTCACCACCTACCAGATCGACGTGGACATGGCGAAACTGAAGAACAGCCGCGCCCGCCTCACCCTGCCCGGCAGGCCCCCGATCGAGCTCCCCAACTGCCGCTGCACCAACTGCGGCCTCACGGTGACGATGGGCGACTTCTAGAGAGCCGGGTCACGACCCCGATCCGGATCGAAATCGAAATCGAAATCGCCGACCGGCTTCAGACCTTTACTGCACCACGACAATCGACTGGGTGGACATGTACCGTGAGGTCCTATTCCTCTTGGTGGGCTTGTGGTTCCTGGTCCTGGTGGACGTGCGCTTGATCTCGCATTCGTATTTGATCGTGTAGGTCCCTGCGGCCCGATATTTGTGCGTCTGGGAGGTGCCGTAGTCCCCGTCCCCCCAATTCACGTCGTAGTTGTGACGGCAGGGATCGGCGCAGGTCGTGTCGACCCCCACCTCTTCGCCGACCTTCACCGAGCCGGGGGGCTCGACCCGGGCGCCCTGGGCGTCGAGTTTGTACATCTTGAAGCAGGCGCGACCTGGGGAGGCGTCGACCTTCGGCTTTCTCTGGCAGCCGGACCAGGCGAGGGTGGCACCAATCAACAGGAGCAGGAGCAGAAGCGGCAGGACGGGGCGGGACATGGAGCACCTCCGGGACCGGCGCGACGCAGGAAGAGGCGCCGTCAGTTGATCGGGTTCAGGATCTGCATGTTCAGACCGCCTGGGTACGCGTACGAGTCGTACGAGTCGTAGCCGACGATCACGATGCCGAAGGGCGCCGTGCCCGTGAAAGTGTGCACGCCGTCGGGCACCGAGATCCGCGCGACCTCCCAGGCCAGCCCGTCCCCCGTGGGGATGAACGCCCCCTGGGCGACCGGGTTCCCGTCCATGTTCACGGTGGAACCGACCGGCTTCACCAGGATGGCGTAGTCGTAGATCCAGTTCACCGGCACCAGCACGATGTAATTGTCCAGGTACTGGGCCACCGGCACCATCTGGGTCATGGCGGGATCACCGGCCTGGGCGGGCGAGACATTGCAGGTATCAGAACCCGTCAAATAAGCCATCACATGAATCGGCTTGTCTCCTGTGACAATAAAATCCCCTGGATGAGCCATGTTGCCAGAGACCGAGAACTGCAGCACCTGACCGGCGTTCATAACCTGAGGGGAGGCAGGCAACCCGGTGACCGCAGCATTGGCATGGAAGGTGACTGTCGTAGCGTTCTGGGAGGCAAACACCTGCCATACCGTGACCTCGGGTGTGCCAGTCGAGCGCACCGGCATGCGCGCTGCGACGTACTGCCTGCCCCAGCTCTGCAGGCCGATGAGCTGCTCTTCCAGGTGGTCGCAGTATCCGTAGGATAGGGCCGGAATATTGGAACATGAATGACCGGAAAAGACAGCGATCGGCCCTGTCGCTGATATGTAGGTCCCGTTGAAACCCGCGTCCGAGGGAGTCTCGATCTGAAGCGAGTCACCCTCATTGAGGCCATTGAAGGTGTAGGGAACATTTGCAGTGAGTGCCGGGACACTTCCCCCGGAGGAGGTGTTGACCGTGGGGGTAATGGTGACGGAAGTGTTGTCCCGGGCAGGCACGATGTTCAATTGGCCTCGTCCATGCCCCACCCCCCAGTTGAGCACATAATAATAGCGATCGAGGGAGCTCGTCGGTAAGAGCAGGGAGGCATCGGAGGTGTACGAGGTCACGCCGTCCACCGGCTGGAACTGGTAGGCGATCACGGGCAGGTCCGAGACGACCTTGTACGCGCCGGCGCCCAGCAGGTTGGTGTTGTCCACGTGCCGGTCGGGCAGGTTGAACTGCGCCAGGGTCCGGGGCGGAACCGACCTGGTCTCGATGGTGTTCCACACGCCCCCCGAACGGGTCTGGATCTGGACGTTGGCGGCGATGGTGGCGTGGGTGTTCGAGATACCCACCGCGTACTGCATGTCGTCGAACCCGGGATAGTTGTCGAGGTCGAGGGCGTAATAGACGCAGCCCACCGAGGAGCGCGTGAGCTCGGCCAGCTGGCAGGGGGTCAGACAGTCGGTGTCCACTGTGCCGTCGCAGTCGTTGTCGACCCCGTCCCCGCAGGTCTCGAGGATCGCCGGGTTCCGTGCCGCGTTCAGATCGTCGCAGTCGCCGTTCTCCACCGTCCAGCCGTCCTCGTCCAGGTCGGCGTCGATGAGCCAGTCACAGTTGTTGTCGATTCCGTCCCCGGGGATCTCGGTGGCGTAGGGCCCGATGGCCAGGTTGTTCTCTGCGCAGTCCCCGTTGCACGGCCCCGCCCCGTCGCCGTCGAAGTCAGGCTCGGCACTGTCCGTATAACCGTTGCAATCGTTGTCGAGCCCGTCGAAGCAGTCCTCGGGGACCCCGGGATGCACGGCCGCATTGGCGTCGTCGCAGTCTCCCGCCTCGACCGTCCAGCCGTCGCCGTCGAAGTCCGCGTCGGTGATCCCGTCGCAGTTGTTGTCGACGCCGTCGTCGGGCAGCTCCGGGCGCGACGGGTTCACCTCGGGGTTCTGGTCGTCGCAGTCCCCGCCGCAGGGGCCGTAGCCGTCCAGGTCCAGATCGGGCTCGGCACCGTCCCTGGCCCCGTTGCAGTTGTTGTCGATGCCGTCGTCGCACACCTCGGGAACCCCGGGGCGCACGTCCGGGTTGCGGTCGTTGCAGTCCCCCTGGTTCTCCGTGTACCCGTCCAGGTCGTCGTCCACGTCCGGGTCGGTCTGGTTGTTGGTGTTGTTGACGTTGTTGGTGTTGTTCGCGTTGTTGACGTTGTTCGTGTTCGTTCCGGAGCGGTTGGAGTAGCTCACGCCGTCGCAGGCGAGGAACCCGGGGAACGCGCAACAGGCGAGCAGCAGGGTGAGATGATGGCGCATGGGTCTCTCCGGGGCCGCCTATTCGACCGTACAGGCGAAGGTGGCGGTGAGGTTGTGGGTGTCGCCGTCGCGCAGCAGGTCGCAAGGCGGTCCGTACAGTTCGATGGCGGTCAACTCGGAGTTGGAGTAATCCCACCCGTCGGTCTTGGTGCCGTCGCGGCCAACCTCGGCCCCGTCGATGTAGATGTGCACGAAGTTCGGATACAGGGGTGGTTCATCGAGCTCAATGGTGCATGAGATGACCGAGACGGCGATGGACTGCAGCGCGGCGGTCAACTCCGCCTCGCTCTCCGCAGAGTAGTAGTCGGTGGCCCCGCCGGTCTGGGGACGCCCGCCCGTGACCGCCATGGCGTTGAGCAAATCAATGTAGGCGTTGGTGCCGGATAGGCCGATGACGAACGTATCGATGCCGTGGATCTGGCGGTTCTCGGAGATGACGTCGAGAGTGTTGGCGTCGTCGAGACAATTGGAACCGAAGAAGCAGGACCCGGGAAAGTTCGTGCAACAGTACTCGGCCGCGCTGTAGGTGCACCCGCAGGCAGGGGTCGGGTTCAGGATGTAGTTGCAGTTGGGACCGCCGTCGGTGGCCAGGACCACGAACTGCGGGGAGCCGGGGGTCTGGAAGTCGACCAGGCTGGCGGCGGCGTTGCGCAGGGCGGCTGCGGTCGGCGTGCCCCCCGCGGGGACGGCCCGGTTCAGTTCGAACAGGATCTCGTCCCGGTTGTTCAGGTTCACGGGCACCAGGGGACCGGCCGTGGCGCACTCTTCATTGGCCGGGTACAGCACGAGGCCGAAGCGCACCGAGTTTTCGAACTGCGTGAGCGCAGTGTTCATGGCGGCGATGACCTCGTCCCAGCGGGTCATCCCCGGGGTGGCCCCCGGCTCGAGCATGGAGCCGCTGCGGTCGATGACCAGGTAGACCTCGGCGGGGGGGCTGGCCTGCAGGATGAAGTTCTTCGGATCGCAGCCCACCATGCCGTCCCCGCCGTCCTGGGTGATGTCCGGCACGGTCCCGTCGGGGTCGTTGTTCACGTTGTTGCTGTTGTTGGCGTTGTTCACGTTGTTCACGCCGTTGAGCTCGGACAACCCCGAGACGCCGGTGCAGGCGACGGACATGAAGGACAGGATCAACAACGCGTGGGTGAGGTTCTTCATGACAATGCCCCCAGTTGGTACTCGGAGTCTAGCACAGCTCATGTAATTGAGAAGCTGACCGTTGATTTTTTTCCGTTGGTGCATAACACTCTGCGGTCCGCAGGTGTCTTCGCGGGTGCGGACTGGAGTCGTGGCGTGCTGACCGGAGTCGAGGTGGAAGAACTGGTGATCCGCGCGAAGGGCGGGGACGCCGAGGCCTTCTCCAGGCTGGTCCGGGCACACTGGCGGGCGGCCTATTACTGCGCGCTCTCGATCGTGCGGTCCCCCGAGGAGGCCCGCGACGTGGTCCAGGACGCGCTCTTGTCGGCCTTCTCCGGGATCGAGGGCTGCCGCGAACCCGTGCGCTTCTCCGGATGGCTGCTGCGCATCGTCCGCAACCGGGCCCTCACTTGCCAGGGCCGGGCGCGGCTGGCCCGGGAGGCCCAGGCCCGGGCGGCCGGAGAGTCGGCCTACCGGGACCCGGACTGTCTGCTGCGTGACCAGCTCCTGCGGGCGGTGACCTGCCTGAGCGAGGCGCAGACCCAGGTTCTGCTGCTGCACGACCTGGAGGGTTGGACCCACGGGGAGATCTCGGCCGTGCTGGAGGTCTCCGAGGTCATGTCCCGCCAGCTCCTGTTCGAGGCCCGCCGCAGGCTGCGGGCGCAGCTGGCGCCCGATGACGGGGAGGATTCTCATGAATGATCCCAAGATCGACCTGAGCTGCCTGGACCCGTTCCCGGATCCGGGCCAGTTCGACCGCGAGGCCGACGCGCTCACTGCCGAGATCCTGGCTGCCCGAGCGCTGGACCTTTCCTTGTGGCGCGGCCTGTACCTGCGGGCCCGCACCGCCGCGATCTTCGCGGCTGCCGCCGCCTGCGTGGTCCTGACGCTGCAGGGCCTGGCCCCGCGACGCGAGGCGCCGGCCGAGGAGACACCGCAGACCGGACAGCCTGAAGTACAATGGACTCCCGGGTCCGAAGCGCCGACCTCGGCCGAGATCCTGGAGTGGATCGGAGGTGCTCCATGAACCCGCCAAATCCCCGGCGGTTCCAGTGGATCTCCGGCCTGCTGCTGGTGCTGCTGTACGCCCTGGGCTTGGCCACCGGCGTGGGGCTGACCCGTTGGCTGCAGTCCTCCCGCGGGCCCGGCGATCCGCCGCCGCACCCCCACCATGGACGGCCACCTCAGATGATCGACGAGTTGAACCTCACCCCGGAGCAGGACCGGCAGGTGCGCGCCATCTACGACAAGCACAACCCGGCCCTCGAGGCCATCCTGCACGAGAACTTCCCCCGCATCCGGGCCATCCAGGACCAGGTCGAGCGAGAGATCCGGGCGATCCTCACTCCGCAGCAGCAGCGCGCCCTGGACGAGGCCAAGTCCCGTCGGCGGCCGGGCCCACCCATGACGCAGGGACCGCTGGACATCCCGCCGCCGCCGCCGCGGGGGGACTGACCGCGGGCGGACCGGTGCGTGCGATTTCGATTTCGATTTCGATGTAGTTGGAGTTGGAGATGGAGACGACTACCGCATCAGATCGTCGGGGGTGATCGTCCACAGGTACAGGGCGGCGACCACGATCAGGCCGAGGAGCACCCACAGGATGACTCGGGACCAGTGGCGGTTCACCGGCGCCGAGGGGGTGAACTGCATCTGGGAGAGGAGCTGGATCTGCCTGATGCGCGCGATCGGCTCAGGACGTCCTTCCCCTTCCATCGACCGGTAGGCCCGTGCGGCGTCCGGGAGCGCGCCGGCCCGGAAGCAGGCCTCCAGGAAGCGGTCGTGGCGCGAATCCTCGGGCGACACCTCGGCCAGCTCCGCCCAGCGCGCCTTCAACTCGGGGTGTGTGGTGAAGGGCGCCTCGGGGGCCACCCAGCGCGCGAAGACCAGTCCGCAGCGCGGGCAGTTGTCGGACCCGGCGTCACGGGGACGGCCGCACTTCGGACAGCCCTCGTCGGGCACCCCGGCCACGGCGTCCGAGCCCGCTCCCCCGCGTGACGACGGGGTCACGCCTTCACCGTCACGGTCACCGTCTCCGTCTCCGTCACCGATGCCCTTACCGTCACCCATGGGAGCGGGGACCCGCAGACCGCATTCGCCGCAGGCGGCCATCCAGCGACCGTCCACGAGCTCCAGCCGCTCCACCGCCGTGATCTTTTTGCACGCCGAACATTCGAGCAGAATCCTCATGACGACACCCGCATGGGCACCGGCATGAAGATCAGCAGGAACAGCAGGGCGACCGCCCAGGCGACCCGCCGGGACCAGCGGGTCAGGGCATCCTCACCCACTGGTGGGTGGGCCTCGCCGCCCGAAAGCCGCTGCAACAGCCACAGAAGCAGGGGCCACAGGAACCAGGGCATGGCCGAACCGAACCCGGTGGCCAGGGCGGCCAACCAGGAGACACCCGGGACGGGTCCGGTGCCCAATGCGGCCAGCAGCGCCCGATCCCGCATCCGGGCGACCTCGTCGAGGGTCACCCAAGTGAACACCACCAGGCCGAACGCGGGCAGCAGGGCGTGGATCTTCCCGGAGACGCGCCGATAACGTTCGCCGAACCAGGCGAAGGCCACGTGGCCGCCGTCGAGCTGGCCCACCGGGATGAGATTGATCATCGTGATGAACAGCCCGATCCAGCCCGCGAAGGCCATGGGGTGCATCATCAGGTCGCGGCGGGCACCGGGCAGCCATTCGCCGTGCACGACATACTTCAGGCCCGCGTAGAGCACCGAGTTCCCCTCGGTGAGCAGCCCGGCGGCGTTGTCCGGGGGCAGCGTCTCCACTGGCGACAGGATGATCCCGGTCACGAGCACACCCAGGGCAACGACGAACCCCGAGAGCGGGCCGGCGGCGCCAATGCGCAGCAGCGCGTTGCGCGACGCGATGGGCTCGCGGATGCGGATGACCGCGCCCAGGGTGCCGATGCCCAGCATGGGCGGCAGCGGGATGAAATAGGGCGGGCTCACGTCCACGTCGTGGCGGCGCGCGACGAGGAAGTGCCCCAGTTCGTGGGTGAGCAGGATCGCCAAAAGAGGCAGCGAGAAGGGCAGGCCTTCCCACCAGCGATCCGCGCCCGCACCGACATAGGCGGCGCCGGCCAGCGTGGTGGTGGCCACGGTGAGCCCGAACAGCACGATCGGGGTCCGCCAGTCCGTCAGGCGCAGCGACCGGGTCATCCAGCCGCCTCGACGGACCGCCATTTACGTTGGAAATTCCTTGAATAACAACGTAAATTCATGTCTTCCGATGTAGCATGCCCCGACCACGGGCGCAAGAGTTTTGCCTGCACGTACTGTTGATTTACCGGCGGCCGTGGCGGGGACGGGAGGGGGCGGTGTGGCGGACGGGCTGGTGGCGGGGCCGGCTGACCGGCGTGCTCACCTGGCGGGGCCGGGACGGGGCGCGCACCACCACGGGACGCGGGGCCGGACGATGCACCACCACGGGGCGCTGCACGACCCGGGGACGTTGCACGACCACGGTCGGACGGACGACGTGACGGACGCGGACCCGGTAGCGCGGCGCCTCGAAGCGCTGGTGGAAGGCGCGGTAGCGGGGCGCGTGGGTCCGGTACTGCACCACCGCGGCTGCGTAGCCTTCCCACAACTGCGGGACGAACACCGGCTTCCCGTCCAGGTAGTAGTACGGCACCCCGTTCACGTCGAAGAAGACCAGGAAGCCGTCATAGAACAGCGGGGTCCAGCCTTCGGAGGCGGCCTCCTCGAGCTCGCTCATGAGCTCCTCGGAGCAATCGCCGGAATACTGGGCCAGGGCCGCGTTCGGGGTGGCGAGCGTGATCCCGGTGAACAGGGCCACGCCCAGGACGAGTGAGGAAAAGCGTTTCATGATGCACCTCCGGCAGGGAGCGGGTTGCCGGCTCGCCCGCCTCGCATCATCGCGGCGCGGGTTCGCCTGCCGTGCATACAGCTCGCGATGCCCCGTGATTCAGCTCACGTCAGAGAAAATCCGTGAACTTTGCAACACACGTGTATCCGGGCGTTCACGAAACCGACCCGAGCGGTGGTAGAGACACGCTGGGACGAGGTGATCCGAACGGGTAGAAAGTCAAGGGTGCCTCATTCGTGATCGAACCCCGGGGCCAACACACGCAACATGCCGGCCGGATCACGAACCCCCTGCCTCTGGAAGAAACCGAAACCACGATCCACCAACCCCGCACCGGAATCCCCACCTTCGAGCCGTCCCAGGCGAATCCGCGCGGCAGCGGAGTAAAGTCCCATCCCCGCCGAATCCAGCTTCTCGATGGCCTTGGAGAGGCTCTCCATGGCCTGCGCCTCTCGTCCAGACTGATACTCCCATCCCGCTGCGATGAGCGCGCCGAGGGACTGACTCCACTCTCCCTTTCCATGAATGAGCGGTGAAATCAGAGAGGGGATCTGGGCCAACCAGTCTCGCCGGGCCACGCCGCGGGTGGCGAGGGCGCTCGCCAGGATGCTCCGACCCAACAAAATCAGGCTCTCGACCCGGATCGCCGGAACGTGGATGAGAAAGGATCGCTTCAGTGACTTCCATTCGTTCCGGATGAACCCGACAATAGCGGATCCACGGCCTTCGTGCAGCCTGGCGGGAACCCGTGAAAGCAAGGCCCAGTAATGTTGCAGATGGTATCCCTGGACCGTCCAGCGTTCCAGCACCTCATCTATCTCCATCTGCGCGCATCGTGGTCCGTCCTTATCCAGAATCACCATGTTGTAGAGCCCCAGAATCAACCCCGACACGGTGAACAAATCCCCACGGTCCCTCGCGTCTTGGAGCAGCGGAGGAATGCGACGCTGCATTTCGGCGAACTCCCCCATGTAAAACAGTGACCACATCAACTGGAAATGCACCATACCCCGTTCCCAGGACATGCCTGTGAGTCCGGCAGATCGATCAATGCACGTCTCGAAATGATCCCGTGCGACGGACCACTCCCCCAGCATGAAGTGATGAATCCCATGAGCTGCGTCCAGATACACGGAGGCGACCTCGCTTGGACACTTCGCGAGCATGTGGTCACAAGATTTCAGGATCCGCACGGAATAGGGAGATCCTGGGGACATTCCGGATGCGCAGTTCGCCTCGATGGTCATGGCCGTGAGGATCCTGCTCGGCTCCCCGAGCCGAAGCGCGGCGAGCAAAAAGCGCGTGTTGAAGTCGGCACCGCGGATGTGATCGGTCATGGTCAAGCCACGGGAAATCGAATGCAGGATGTCGACTCGAACGAGCTCGGAGCGTGCGATCTGCGTCTCGTCCCTCTGACGGTATTTCGTTCCGCGCAGACGCACCAGAAATCTTCTCCAGGCCAGAGACAATACTGCCCCCCAGGTCGTGCGAGGCAGCTTCATTCCGAGGGAGCCCAGCACCTGGGCGCTCAACTTGAATCCTTCGTCGAGGAAGCCGGAGATCAACATCTGCTCGGCAGCTCTCCGCCTCAATTCCATCGCCTCGGAAGGTCCAGATCCCGGAACTGCCGACAGCAGGGCCTCGGCCGCCTCCCGACCGCGTCCGGCAACACTGAGAGCGTCACCCATTCGTATCCGCAGTGCATGCAAAACATCGCTTTCCTCGTCCACATCCGAGGCCGAGAGCAACCCGATGGCCTGTGCGAGAAGCCCGGCCGCGCGATCGAAAGCCAGAGCCGCGATCGCGTTCTCGGCAGCCAGCGCGAAATATCGGGATGCTTCCTTGTTCGCGCCGATCGCCTCCAGGTGGGAAGCGATTCGCTCCGGTTCGACGGGAGAGACCATCCTCAGTACCACCACCACACGGCGATGCCAGTCCAACTTGACCTGGGGATCCGACCGTGTCAGAACAGCCTCCCGCACCCTGTCGTGATACGGTTCCAACCAATCCTGGGCCTTCGGTCCGCTGGTCCGCAGCAGGTGAAGGATCTTGAGGCGGGACGCCAGCCGAAAGACCTCGGCCGGGTTCAATCCCAGAACGTCGGCAGCCAGGGCCATGCGCAAGGGACCGAACGAGACCGAGACGAGCTCGACCAGCCGGCGCGACGCCTCATCGAGGGTACAGATGCGACTCCAGAGAACATCATCGAGACGTAGTTCCGCATGGATCCGGCCTGCATCGCCTGAATGGAGATGACGAACCAGCTCGTGGATGAAGAGCGGATGACCCGCAGACTCTTCTGATATTGACTTCACCTGACCCGAGTCGACCCGGACCAGCGCCTCATGGCAAGACAACAACTCCCGCACAAGCTCATCGGCCGCGGTCGGTGGCAGGAGCCCCAATTCCAGACAATCCGGCACGAACGGAAGATGGCTGCAAAAGCGATCCACCAGGTCTCTTGCTTCCACCGACTCCGTTGGTGTACGCATGCCCATCATCAGAAAGATCGCCGGTGCTCCGGGCGGATGCATCAGCGCCCGCAGCAGTTTGAAACTGTCCTCGTCGACCCATTGGATGTCGTCCAGGATGATCATGACCGGTCTGCGGTCGGAGATTCTCGTCAGCAACTCGCGAAGCGCGCCGAAGGCCTGGGACCGTACCTCCTGCAGGTCTCCAGATAACCGAGCGCACCCTGCGCCGCCTGGAAAATCCTTCAGCATGGACAACACCGGAAACACACGTACGAGCGGCTCGAGGTTCCTCGGGAGCAGGGAAGCGAGCTCGACCGGAGACAGTTTTTCCAGGAACCGCCCGAGTCCGTCCACCACACCGTCGAACGCCTTGTATGAGAGCGACTCACGCTCGTTGCAGCGCCCCGACAGCAACAATGCGCTGGGTTCCCTGGACAAGATTTCCCGTGCCGCCGAGCGGAACAGTTCACTCTTGCCAACCCCTGAAGACCCATGTACGAGTCGAGCCTTGAACCCTTCCTGCGACACGGAAGCCTGACCCTCCACGATCCAGGAGAGCTCCCGATCCCGCCCCACGAAGAGGGGCAGTTTCCTGGACATCGAGACATCTGCGCGCGTCGCGGCCACGGACCCCTTTCTCAGAACCCGAAGGATCTCAGGCGCGGTTGGTCTTTTTCCGGGCTCTGGCTCGAGGAGCCCGGCGCACAATTCATCCAGGTCCTTCGGTGCGGTCGGCAATAGCTCCCTCACCCGGGGTGCGGTCTGAGTGCTTTTGGCCACCAGCACCTGGGTGAACGCCCCCGTGAACGGCTGCACCCCTGTCAATGACTCGAAGAGCATGACTCCGATGGCATACCAGTCCGCCTCGGGTCCCACCGGCAACGAGGCTGCCTGCTCAGGGGCCATGTAGCCGGCAGTCCCGACCGGGTAATAACCAGCCTGGCTCAGTTGTCCGGGTTCATCCTGGAAAACCAGCCCGAAATCCAGCACAACGACCCGACCGGAGCTCTCGACGAGGACATTCTCCGGTTTGATGTCTCGGTGAACCCGACCAGAGTCGTGCAGGAAATCCAGCGCATCCACAAGCTGGGCCATACACCCGCGAAGGCGCTCCTCATGATACGGGACCGCATGATCAGGCCTGCGTACATGGGACAGGAAGTCCTCTCCGTCGACCAGCTCCATCGTGAAAAACCAGCGCCCCTCCTCTTCGAAGAGCTCCCCAAGTTGAATCAGGTTGGGGTGTTCGAGCTCCTGCAGAGCACGGAACTCCCGCTTGAGACGCAATAGTTCGGAAGCCCCCCCCTGATTGAGGGTCTTGATCGCCACCCTCGTCTGCCGTTCACGGTCCAGTACCTGGTAGACCACTCCCATGCCGCCCCGTCCAAGCATGGAAATCACCTCGAACCGCCGATTACCCAAAAACGACTGTGTGTTCATGCCACTCTCAACCATCGAATCTGGGGTTGCATAGGTGGATGAAACTTCATTTGTCGAGGAAGTCGCGGTAGATGACCTCGGAGAAGAGGTGGGCGGAGAGCTCGAGGCGGCGGATGGCGTCGGCGAGGACCTCGTCGTCGGACGAGTTCAACTTGTTCTTGCACCACTTCAGGTCGGCCTGGATCTCCTCGAGCTCGTTGGGCTGGAGCATGGAGGCGTATTCTTCGATGGCGCGCTCGGTCGTGTAGATCAGGGTCTCGGCCTGGTTGCGCATCTCGGCGCCCGCACGCTTGCGGCGGTCCTCGTCGGCGTGGAGCTCGCCCTCGGCCCGGATGCGGTCGATGTTCTCCTGGGTGAGCCCGTGGGTGGGGGTGACCTTGACGGACTGGGCTTTGCCCGTGCCCAGGTCCTTGGCCGTGACGCTCAGGATGCCATTGGCGTCCAGCTCGAAGGTGACCTCGATCTGCGGCACGCCGCGGGGCGCCGGGGGGATCCCCAGGAGCTGGAAGTTCGCCAGGCTCTTGTCGTCGACGACCATCTCGCGCTCGCCCTGCACCACATGGATGTTGACGAAGGGCTGGTTGTCCACCGCCGTGGTAAACACGACGGCCTTGCGGGTGGGTACCGGCGTGTTGCGGCCGATGACTCGGGTGAAGATGCCGCCCGAGGTCTCGACGCCGATGCTAAGGGGGACGACATCGAGCAGCAGCACGTCCTCGACCGTGCCCTCGATGATGCCGCCCTGGAGGCAGGCGCCCATGGCGACGATCTCGTCGGGGTTCACCCCTTTGTAGGGCTTCTTGCCGAAAAACGCCTCGACCTTGCGCTGGACCAGCGGCATGCGGGTCTGGCCGCCCACGAGGACCACGTGGTCGATGTCGGCCGGGGTGAGCCCCGCGTCCTTGAGCGCCTGGCGACACGGTTCGAGGGTCTCGTTGACCAGATCCATGACCATCAACTCGAACTCCTCGCGGGCGAGGGTGGCCACCAGGTGCTGGGGGCCGGCCTCGTTCACCGCGAGGAACGGCAGGTTCACGTCGGTCTCCGGACCGGCCGACAACTCCATCTTGGCCTTCTCGGCAGCCTCCTTCACCCGCTGCAGCGCCATCTGATCCCCGGAGATGTCGACCCCGGTGGCCTCACGGAACCCGTGGATCAGGTGCTCCATGAGGCGGCGGTCGAAGTCCTCGCCGCCCAGGAAGGTGTTGCCCGCCGTGGAGCGCACCTGGAACATGCCCGTGGACAACTCCAGGATGCTGATGTCGAAGGTGCCGCCTCCGAGATCGTAGACCGCGATGATCTCGTCGGCCTGGTCCTTGGCGAAGCCGTAGGCGAGCGCTGCCGCGGTGGGCTCGTTCACGATGCGCCGGACCTCGAGGCCGGCGATCTTGCCCGCGTCTCGGGTGGCCTGGCGCTGGGCGTCGTCGAAATAGGCGGGGACGGTGATGACTGCCTCGGTCACCTCCTCGCCCAGGTACTCCTCGGCCACCTGCTTCATCTTGCGCAGGACCAGCGAGGAGACCTCGACCGCGCTCATCTTCTTCCCCTGCACCGAGACCCAGGCGTCCCCGTTGTCGGCCTCGATGATGGCGTAGGCGCTGTGCGCCTTCATCTTCTGCACCTCGGGGTCCTGGAACTTGCGCCCCATGAGGCGCTTGACGGCGTAGACCGTGTTCTGGGCGTTGGCGATGTGCGCGCGCTTGGCCAGCTGGCCGATCAGCGTTTCGGCGCCGGTGAAACTGACCATGGAGGGCGTGGTGCGGCTGCCCTCGGAATTGGGGATGACCAGCGGCTGGTCCTGCTGCATCACGGCCACGCAGGAGTTCGTGGTTCCCAGATCGATGCCAATGAGTTTGCCCATCGTGCCTTCCTGGCCCTGGCGCGCCGACAGTGCGACCGCCCGGGTGAGCGCGGTCCTCGGTTAATCCTCCGTGGGGTCCACCGGCGTGTTCTCGGACGCGGGTCCGGGGCCGGAGGAGACCACCACCCGGCAGGGACGAATCAGCCGGTCGCCCAGCATGAAGCCCTTCTGCCACTGCTTGACCACGAAGCCGGCCGGCAGATCCTCGCTGGGGCTTTGTGCCATGGCCTCGTGGAAGGTGGGATCGAACGGCTTGCCGGCCGCATCGATTTCCTGGATGCCGAACTTGGCCAGGGAGGTGCGGAACTGCCGGAGCACCATCGAAACGCCCTCTCGCATTCCGTCGACGGGGGCGCCCTCGCGCACGTGCTCGAGGGCCAGCTCCAGATGGTCGAGCACCGGGAGGAACTCTATCACCACGTCGGCCTGGGCCTTTCCCACGGCCACGGCCTGATCCCGGGCCGAGCGTTTTCGCCAGTTGTCCAGGTCGGCCAGGGCCCGCAGCCGGTGGGACTTCTCCTCGGCGAGGGAGTGCTCGAGCTCAACCACGCGGCGCGACAACGCGTCGTACACGGTCCCCGTCGCGGTGGGCTCCTCGACGACGTCGTCGGGGTCGAACTAGCCGGCCGGTTCGAACCCGCCCGCGCCGGTCGGACCCGTCCCCGGAGCCACCGGAGGCGGGGTGCCCACCTCCATGGGGATGTCCGTGGCGGCACCTGCACTCGGGGACGGCTCTTTGCCGGGGATCGCTTCGGCGACGACGCCGGTGATTTCCTCCTCCATGACCTGGGGCACGGGGGCGGTGTTGGCGGGCGCCTCCTCGGCCGGGGCGGTTCCCGGAGAGACTGGATCCCGCGCGGGCAGCTCTGGCGTGGTCGGGTTATCCTCGTGGCTCATAATCATTGGACCTCCACTGCGCGAAAATACTCAAACCGGCGCATGGATGCAACAGGAGTCTCGCCCAATACCGGAAAATTTGCTTCCCTGGCAGGAGATTCATGCTATTTTAGTGTGTTGCCGAGGCCACCTTCGGACATCGGCGACCCTTATTTCACCAGCGGAGGTTGGTCATGACACGCCTGGGCAAGGCTGCACTTTGGATGTCGTGTATTTGGTTCGTGACGTCGTTCGGCTGCGCGAAGAACTCCACAGGGGCCGCCGCCTGCGGGGACGGCATCAAGAACGGGGTCGAGATCTGCGAGGGCGCCGACCTGGGCGCGGCGGCGTGCACCGATCTGGGTTTCTACGGCGGCACCCTGGCCTGCAACGCCGAGTGCGAGTTCAACACCAGCGGCTGCGTCGGGCGCTGCGGTGACGGGATCGTCCAGGGCTCGTCCAACGAGGAGTGCGACGGGGAGGCCCTCGCCGGCGCCACATGCGAGCAACTGGGCTATCACGGCGGCGAGCTCGCCTGCACCGAGACCTGCCGGCTCGACGACGCCGGCTGCGCCGCCTCCGGCCGCTGCGGCGACGGGGAGCTGGACGCCGAGCATGAAGACTGCGACGGCTCGATCCCCGACAACGTGACCTGCCTGACCCTCGGGCATTACGGCGGCGAGCTCGCCTGCACCGAAGCCTGCGCCTTCGACGCGGCCGCCTGCGAGCGCTGCGGAGACGGGGTCATCCAGACCGACCACGGCGAGGTGTGCGACCTGTCCGCGATGGGCACCAACACCTGCGCCACCCTGGGACTCCCGCCGGGCACGCTGTCCTGCAAGAGCACCTGCCAGTACGAGACCGCCAACTGCAACGTGTTGCGCCAGTTCGGCACCGCCGGCGAGGACCGCGCCACCGACGCGGCCATGACCGCCGATCACCAGGTCGTCGTCGTCGGGGCGGTCTCGGGCACCCTGGACGGCGAGACGGCCGGCGGCGGCCTCGACGCCTTCGTCGCCCGCGTCAACCCCGCCACCGGCGATCGCGCCTGGACGCGCCTTCTGGGCACCGCCTCGGACGACGAGGCCAACGGTGTGGCCCTGGACGCCGCCGGCAACCTCTACGTCACGGGGACGACCCGGGGCGCCCTCCCCGGCGCCACCTCGGCGGGCAACGACGACGCCTTCCTGGCGAAGTACAACTCGCTGGGCCAGCTCCAGTGGATCCGGCAGTGGGGCACTCCCGTGGGCGACTACGGCACCTCCGTGGCTGTGGACGGCAACGGCCAGGTCCTGGTCGCCGGGTACACCTACGGCGGCATGGACGGCAACGTCAACGCCGGTGCCGTGGACGTGTTCCTGGTGAAGTGGACCGCCGAAGGCGCCAAGTCCTGGACGCGCCAGTGGGGCACCACCGGCAACGACTATGCCTACGGGGTCGCCGTGGACGCGGCCAATGCGGTGTTCGTGGGCGGCAACACCTTCGGCGCCCTCCACGGCAACCAGCACCAGGGCAACAACGACGTGTTCGTCACCAAGCACGACACCGACGGACTGCGACTGTGGACCCGCCAGCTCGGCACCTCGGGCAACGACGGCGCCAACGGCGTGGCCGTCGACCCGGCCGACGGCGCCGTGATGCTCGTCGGCTACACGGTGGGTGACCTGTGGGGCCAGGGCAGCCTGGGCGGCTACGACGCCTTCGTGGCCCGCTTCTCGGCGACCGGCGACACCGCCTGGATCCGCCAGCACGGCACCACGGAGAACGACTACGGCAACGGGCTCCTCGTGTCCGCGGGCGTCCTCTACGTCGTCGGCCGCACCGACGGCCCGTTGGACGGCGCCCCCCCGGCCGGCTCCGGCGACGCCTTCATTTCGAAGTGGGCGCTCGACGGCACTCCGACCTGGAGCCGCAAGTGGGGGACACCGGCCGAGGACCGCCTGCTGGCCGTCGCCTCCGACGCCACGGCGCGCGTGATCGGCGTGGGCTACACCTTGGGTCAGTTTCCCCAAAACACCAGCGCCGGCCTGGGCGATGCCCTGATCGTCTTCTCCCATGGCCTTCCGTAGCCGACGACTCCTGAACCCCGGGATCTGGCTCCGGTCGCTGGTTCCGCTGTTGCTGGTCCTGTGGCCGACCACCGGCGCTCCGGCGCCGCCCAGGTCCCCGGTGCCCTCCCCCGCGACGCAGCCCCCCGCCGCCGAGCCGACCACGGCCGCCGGTCACTATCGAGAGGCGCGCAGGCTCTATCTGGCCCGGGACTACGAGGGCGCCCTCGGCCACTTCCGCCGTGCCCACCAGCTCGAGCCCCGCGACTTCCTGCTCTTCAACATCGCCGTGTGTCTCGAGCGCCTGGACCGACTCGCCGAGGAGATCGGAAGAGCACACGTCTGAACTCCAGTCACCGAATACGAT
>CALKWH010000247.1 GCA_938004375.1 uncultured Pseudomonadota bacterium | reverse complement strand
ACGAGATCGTATTCGGTGACTGGAGTTCAGACGTGTGCTCTTCTGATCTTCGGGGCCGTGGTGGAGCGTCGGATGAACCTGGATCGGTGGCTCTTCGGGGAGTAGCTTCGCCGCCTGGCCCGGTTTCTTCGGCATAGGTGCCACCGGCCGCGTCCTGTGGTACACTCTTCCCCGCGAAGGGAGCCTCCGATGCGCCCACATTCATTCAAGTTGATGGTCCCCGTTCTCCTCTTCTCCCTGTGGTTCCTGGCCGCCTGCCACGGCGAGTCCGGCTTTTACGTCACTGACGCCGACGTGCCCGACGACCAGGGCGCCGACGTGCCGGACGTGCCCTGCCCGACCGAGCAGGTCTGCGGCGAGTCCTGCTGCGCCCCCGGGGACGAGTGCGTGTTCAACCAGTGCCTCCCCCCATGTGAGTTCGAGCGGTGCCGCCTGACCTGCTGCGGCGAGGGAGAGGAGTGCGTCAACGAGATGCAGTGCCTGCCCGTGTGCCCCAACGAGCGCTGCGGCGACAACCTCACGGACTGCTGCACCGACGGCCAGCGCTGCCTCGACGGCGTGGTCTGCGTCCGGGAGTGCGCCCTGGGCGAGACCGTGTGCGGCGAGGGCCTGGACACCTGCTGTCCCATCGGCGACCTGTGCCTGAACAACGCCTGCGTCACCCCGTCGAACCCGTGCCAGGACAACTACGACTGCCCCGACGACAGTTACTACTGCGACACGAGCGTGTGGCGCTGCCTGCCCCTGGGGACCGGGGAGATCTGCTCCGGGGAGCCCGAGTTCTGGCCCATCGAGCCGGTGATCGAGTGGTACTGGCCCGGCGTGACCTACAACGCGACGTTCTACGGAAACATCATCGCGAGCCCGGCCGTGGGGGACGTGGACGGCGACGGCACGCCCGACATCGTCTTCCCCGTCTACGCTGGCGCGGACATGAACAACACCCTGCTCGTCGCGCTCTCGGGCAACGGCGACGGTTCGGGGAACTCGCGCCTGCTGTTCACGATCCCGTCGGCCGCCGACCCCGTCGGGCCCAAGCCCTACCGCAGCGCGTCGGTCGCGCTGGCCAACTTCGACGACGATCCCGCCCTCGAGATCGTCTACAACATCCACGGCGGCGGCATCCGCATCGTCAAGGGCGACGGCGTCACCGAGGTCTGCGACCGCACCCTGTACCCCGCCTGCGCCGGCCGCCGCACCACCGGCGTGGCCGTGAACATCACCGGGGGTCCCCACGTGGCCGACCTCGACGCGGACGGCATGCCCGACGTGATCGTACGGTGCAGCGCGCTCAACGGCCACGACATCTCCAACGCCGCCCTGGACCTCGCCGCGGTCACCGGCTGCGCCATCAACACCACGGTGGCCGACCTGAACGAGGACGGCCTCCCCGAGCTCGTCGACGTGAAGAAGGCCGTCACCATCGACCCCGGCACCCCCGGCGGCGTCACCCTGTGGACCAACGCGCTCACGCAGACCGCCGGCTTCATCGCGGTGGCCGACCTCTTCCCGGACGTGCCCGGCCCCGAGGTGATCTTCGTGCGGACCTACGTCTACGTGATCAACGGGCTCACCGGCGCCGTCCTGGTGGGCGCGGGGGGCTCCCTGGTCTCCACGAACGTGGCCATCCCCGGCGGCGGCAACGGCGGCGCACCCACGGTGGCCGACTTCGACGGCGACGGCCTCCCCGAGATCTCCACGGCCGGCAACGCCTACTACGTCGTGTACGACCCCGACTGCTGGGATCCGCCGCTGCGGACCGGCGGGCTGTGCGCCTCGGGCGCGGTGAACTTCATCCTGTGGCAGACCCCCACCCAGGACCTGAGCTCCTCGCAGACCGGCTCCTCGGTGTTCGACTTCCAGGGCGACGGCATCGCCGAGGTGCTCTACAACGACGAGTGCTTCTTCCACGTCTTCGACGGCCAGACGGGCGCCGAGCTGGTCAGCCCGGTCATCCCGAGCTCCTCGCGCACCGACGCCGAGTACAGCCTGGTGGCCGACGTCGACGGCGACGGCAACGCCGAGATGCTGGTGATCTCGAACGCCGACCAGGCCATCATCCGGGACAACTGCCACGTCAGTTGGAAGAACGCCGGCGTCTCCATCGACTGGCTGTGCCAATACACCACATGCACGGCGGGTCCGGCCTGCACCGGCGGCATCGGCGGCACCTGTTCCGGCACCGGCTACCAGTGCGACTCCGCCGGCGTCTGCCAGCTGCCCGCCGGGACCCACGGCGTGCGCGTCTACGGCGACGCCTACGACCGCTGGGTGCGCACCCGGCCGGTCTGGGGCCAGTTCAACTACCACGTGACCGACCTGGAGTTCTCGAACGGCGAGTGGAACGTGCCCCTCTACGAGGCGCACAACTGGCTCAGTTACAACAACTACCGCCAGAACGTGCAGGGGGGCGCGCTGTTCCCGGTGCCCGATCTGGCCGTGAGCGTCAGCGCCACGGTGGTGTGCCCCCGGGAGGTGCGCCTCCTCGTGGTGGTGCGCAACGTCGGCTCCATGGGCGTCCCGGCCGGCGTCCCGGTGCGCCTGGTCCGGCAGGACACCGGCGCCGAGCTCGCCACCCTCACCACGGCCACCACCATCCTCCCCGGCGGACTCGAGCGCCTGCTCTTCGTCTACGAGGATCTCGACCTCAACGTCGACATGGTCTTCTCGGCTTCCATCGACGACGGCAACACGGTCGAGGAGTGCGAGGAGACCAACAACGCCGCCGTCTCGGACTCCGTGCGCTGCGAACCCCTGGGCAAGTGACCGCGCCGGAAGGTCAATCGTCGGACTCGAGCGCAGAGACCATTGCTAGACAAATCACCATGCCGACGGTGACAGCGACCACGGCCAGGTAATCGGTGGGTCGCCAGGGGCCCTTGACCTTCGCATCGACCTCGAGGTAGTCCACGTCCTCCAGTTTCAGTTCTGTCACCGATTTTTTCGCCTTCAACATCAGCGTGTCCGACGTCCGCTCGACGGTGAAGGGGACCGGGACCCGTACCGCCTCCCAGTTTTTCCGGATCACCCGCAGTCCGGTGACGGACTCCACCCGCAGGCCTTGTGTCCCCTTGGCCGTGAGGGTTTCATCAAGTGGAGGATGGCGGCTCGCCAGTTTCTCCACCAGCCTGAGTTCGGTGATCGGAACGCTCAGGCGCATGGGACGGATGCTGGAGCACGAGGCGAGCACGATCGCCGCCACGCTGAGACTGCAGATCTTTTTCACACTGTGCGAAATATGCTCGGACATGACGTCCTCCGGAAGTCAGTAGTTGAAGCCGCACACGATCGCGAACGAAACGCGGACGATGGTCCGGGTCATATCGGCGCGCATCTCCAGGCCCAGGCGCATCGGGGCGGACCGCTTGACCCACTGCAGCGTCACGCGTCCCCCGTACTCGTCGGGAGTGCCCTCTCGATAATGCACGCGGATCGGCTCCACCTGCACGCCCACCGGGAGCGCCGCGGGCGCGTATTGATAAAAAAGCCCCGTCGGATTGATCATGGACCAGACCTGCTCGTCGTAGGGCTGGTGGTTGTCGAATTGGGGTTCCATGTACCCAATCAACCGGAACAGGCTCATGCCGGCCAGGTGATCCCCGTAGACACGAAAGCCGAAGCGGATGGACATCTCGAGTCCCCAGTGCAGCTCGTCGTGCAGGTTTCCGTCATGCCGGGCATACACCTGGGTGGCCTGGGTATGAAAAAAGTTGGTCTCGACATAGAAGTCCGGAACGGGGAAGCCCGGTTCGGCCAGCTCGCGCGGCGCGGGCCAGTCGTTCATCCTCTCGCGGATCCCGGGCAGCAGGTGGTCGAACTCCCCGGGGGCGCGCACCGCCGGCCGGGGCACGAGCTCCGACCGGTAGACGTACGCCTGGTTCGCGCGCACGGTGGGCAGCACCCGATGGTCGAGGAGTTCGAAGCCGGTGACGGGATCGGGCAACTTCATTTTCCGCACGACCACGAAGCGGCCGTCGGCGTTCACACGCAGGATCCAGAGCCCGTGCGCTCCCATCGCCAGCACGGCGTGGTCGTCGAGGCGCTTGGCCTTCTTCGGGACCGCCGGCAGCGGGAGGCGATCGGAGACCCGGTCGTCCACGAATGCAATCAGGGCCCGCGGGGCCAGGCCGACCCGGACACCGGCCGGGAGCGGGCGGGGCGAAATCTCGAGCGCGACGCGTTCGTCGGCGGGCGGGGGGGAGGGACTCTCCGATGTCGCGATCCAGAACAGGAAGAGCAGTTGGAGCATGGGTCCACCTCACGGCAGCTGAAAGCAAATCCCGCGCCAGATCCTGGCGCCGGCAGGGGGCCGATCAGCGGCGGCGGCGGGCGCGCCGCTGGCCGATCGGGGCCGCCCGCAGCATGCGTGGCAGCTCGGCGGCCAGCGTCAGCGGGTGGTAGTAGTGCACGACCCCGTGGGCGCGCAGGGCGTCGAGGACGGGGCCCAGGCGGATCCGCCACTCCAGGTCGAGCAGGTCGGGCCCGTGGGGGCGCAAGGTGAGCTGGCTCTCGTCGAGGAGCATCCAATGGGTGGTGACGCCCCGCCGCGAGAGGTGCCCCAGTTGGAGCTCGAGGGCGTCGGCGTCCGGGAGCGGGTCGAACGGCGAGAACACGATCACGTGGGGGGCGGGGGCGCGACGCAGCGCCTCGAGCATGTGCAGGAGCCCGTTCTCGCGGGGCGCGCGGGCGGGCATCTCCAGGCCCACCCAGGCGCAGGCCTGCTCCAGGGCGAGCTCCGGGTCCGAGGTCGAAAGCTCGAGGGGGGCGGACCCCTGGATCTTCGGCAGGCGGGCCAGGATCCGGCCGATTTGCTCACAGCGGTCGGCCGGCTCCGGCGGCAGCAGCTCGGGGACGGCGGCGCCGAACACCCACAGCAGCCAGGCCCGGAAGCGCTCCCAGCGGTCCTCCCAGGGCAGCCGCGCCGAGGCGCTCTGCCGGTAGCGGAAGTCGGCCAGATCCTGCAGGCCATCGCGGAGGCGCGGGCGCCGCGAGTGCCAGGTGAGGTGCTCGGCGAAGCCGGACAGCCCCGCGGGGGCCTGCGCCTGCTGCAGGGAGTGAAACAAAAGCGGGAGGCCGGCGGCGACGTGGTCGAAGCAACTGTACCCGGGGACGCCCGAGAAGGACGCCGGGCTCAGGTCCACCTGCACCGACCACCGGCCCACCACCACGGGGATGGACATCTGGATGACGTACTTCTGCTGGCGCAGGGAGGCCGACGGGACGATGGCCCGGGGTGGGTCCCCCGGCGCGAAGGGACGGAGCTCGGCGAACTCGCCGTCCTGTCCGGGGACGGGCCGGCGGTCCGGTCGGGACTGCTCGGCCTGCGGGTGCCGTCGCAGGAAAGCGGTCGCCGCCGGCTGCACGTGCAGCCGCATGGGCAGGCTCAGGACGTACTCCCGCGGGTCCGCCCCCAGCGGGGCGCGGATCACGATCGAGAAGCCGTAGAACCACACCGGGCCCGGACGCAGGGGGATGAGCTCCACCTCGAAGGGGAGCTCGCAGGCCTCCGGCACGTCGAAGCGGAAGTGGCCGGCCGAGGACAACCCGGGGCAGCAGCGGGTCTCCAGGCTGACGCTCCCGAGGGGGATGGGCAGGTGGTGGCGGAGGCGGCAGCGGATGGTGAACGGCCGGCCGACCACGAGCTCGTCGGTGGGGGGCAGGGCGCTGCCGCGGAGGGGATCCTCGTGGAGGGAGGAGAAGAGCACCCGCTCGCGCAGCCGGATCCAGCCCGCCCAGGCGAAGGGCACCAGGCCCGGCAGCAGCAGGTCGGCGCGCAGGGTCACCGCGCCGGCGGCCAGGAAGACGAGCCCGCCGAGGGTGAGCAGGGTGAGGCTGGGGGCCCGCGTGTCGGCGGGGACCGGCCGTCGGGGCGCCGGGGCCTGCTCCGTCCCCGCGCCGGACAGGGGATCGGAGAAAGGGTTCATATCAGGTCGAGATCCTGAACGAGACGCTGCACGATACCCTCGGGGGTGGCCGAGCGGTTTTCGGCCTCGTAGGAGAGCCGCAGGCGGTGACCCAGCACGGGGATGGCCAGGGCGCGCACGTCCTCGGGGGTGGCGAAGTCGCGGCCCGAGAGCGCGGCCCGGGCCTTGGCCGCGCGCAACAGCGCCAGCCCGGCGCGGGGGGACGCGCCCAGCTCCAGTTGCGGGTGACGCCGGGTGGCCCGCACGAGGGACAGGGCGTAGCGCATCAGGGGCTCGGCGATCTGCACGCGCTCGACGAGGGCCTGGGCCTCGACCAGCTGCGGCCCCGAGAACAGGGGTCCGGGCAACGCCGGGTTCACGTGGTGGGCCTGCATCATCGCCAGCTCCTGCTCGCGCTCGGGATAGGACAGCCGGATGCGGATCAGGAAGCGGTCGATGGCGGCCTCGGGCAGCAGGAAGGTGCCTGCGCTCTCCTGCGGGTTCTGGGTGGCCATGACGAAGAACGGCTCGTACAGGGCGTAGGTGGTGCCGTCCACGGTGACCCGGTTCTCCTCGAGGGCCTCGAGGAGGGCGGCCTGGGTCTTGGCCGGGGCGCGGTTGATCTCGTCGGCGAGCAGGACCTGCGTGAACAGCGGCCCCGGGAGGAACTTCTGGGACTGGAAGTCCGGGCCCGGGATCCGCATGCCGGTGATGTCCGAGGGAAGAAGGTCCGGGGTGAACTGGATGCGCTTGGCCGACAGGCCCAGGAGCGCGGCGAAGTAGCGGGCCAGCGTCGTCTTGGCCACGCCTGGCACGCCCTCGAGCAGGATGTGCCCGCGGGCCAGCAGGGTGATGCAGAGCTCCTGCACGATGGACTCCGGCCCGAAGTAGTACTTTTTCATCTCGTGCTGGAGCCGGGTGAACTGCGTTTGTATGTCAATAAGATTTAAAACCATGATATATGCTATCCTTCAACCACCGAACCGCCCACCCGGAGCTTTCCATTGATAGTGGAAAACGACAGGTTTGGCGAGCCGAAAGTGCAGTGGTGCCGTGGCGCCGCCCGCCCTGACCGTCGCAGGTTTTGCTTGCAGGCCAAAGGCAATTGCGGTATGGCCGGGGCATGTCCGACATCACCTCCTTCACCGCCGTCATTCCGGCCGCCGGGATCGGGAGCCGCCTGCTCCCGGCCACCAAGGCCATCCCCAAGGAACTCCTGCCCATCGTGGACACCCCCGCGATCCAGTACCTGGTCGAAGAGATCGTCGCCTCGGGGATCCGGCGCATCGTGTTCATCACCGCCAAGGGCAAGGAGGCCATCATCGACCACTTCGACTCCGCGCCCGACCTCGAGGCCCTGCTCTCCGGCCGCCGGAAGCTCGACCTCCTCGAGAAGGTGACCGCGCCCACTTCCATGGCCGAATACGTCGCGGTGCGCCAGGAGCGCCCGCTGGGCCTGGGGCACGCGGTCCTCATGGCGCGCAAGGTCGTGGGGGAGGCGCCGTTCGCCGTCCTGTTGCCCGACGATCTCATCGACGCGCGGCGTCCGGCCCTGCGCCAGTTGCTCGACGTGTACGAGGCCCGCCGGCCCCACGGCGTGCTGGCCCTGATGGAGGTCCCCGAGGCGGACGTGTCGAAGTACGGCATCGTGGCCGGGCGCCTGCTCGACGACCGCGTGATGGAGATCACCGGCATCGTCGAGAAGCCCCGGGCCGCGGACGCCCCCTCGCGCTTCGCGGTCATCGGCCGCTACGTCCTGCACCCGGACACTTTCTGGCACCTCGAGCGCATCCCGCGGGGCGCCGGCGGCGAGCTCCAGCTCACCGACGCCCTGGCCGAACTGATCCGCGGGGGTCAGACCCTGCTGGGCTGCCTGTTCGAGGGGCGGCGCCACGACACCGGGGACGTGTTCGGCTACCTGCAGGCCAACCTCCACTACGCGATGAAGCACCCCGAGCTGGCCGCCAAGCTGCGGGCCGCCCTGCCCGGCTGGCTGGAGGATCCCGAAGGTCCATGACGCGCCGCCTCGTCTCCGTGGCCGTCCCCGTCCCGCTGCCCCAGGCCTTCACCTACCACTGCGACGGCGAGCCGCCCACACCGGGTACCCGCGTGTTCGTGCGCTTCGGCGGGCGACGCCTGATCGGGGTCGTGCTGCCGGGGCGGCCCACCTGGGACGGGACCACCTCGCCGCTTTTGGGGGTCGTGGACCCGAGGCCGGTGTTCACCCCGCCGGTGCTGCGCGCGCTGATCTGGGCCGCCGGCTACTACCATCACCCGATCGGAGAGGTCCTGCGGTCCGCGCACCCCCCCCTGGACGAACTGGGGCCGCGCCGCCGCCTACGCGCGGTCCTACCGCCGAAGAACGACTACACCGGTTGGGTCGACCCGTGGACCGGACCCCTGGCCCACATCCGGCCCGGGAACCTGTACGACCGCAAGACCTTCGCCCGCGCCGGCAAGGGCGAGGCCTGGATCCAGAAGGCCTGCGCGGCCGGCTGGCTGGTGCCCGAGGAGGAGGAGCGCGCCCGGCGCCTCGGCGCGATCCCCGCGGTGACGGCGGTGACGGCGTTGGCGGGGGAGGCGCTCGAGCGGCTGCGACGGCGGCCGGTGCGCTTCCAGTTGTACTGCCAGCTGGCCGAGGCGACGCTGCCGGTGCCCGTGGCCGACGTGCTGCGTGAGCGTCCGGGCGCCCGGGCCCACCTGACGGAGCTGCGCCGGGAGGGGTTGATCACGGTGGAGAAGATCGCCGGCGCGGCGGGGCCGTCCGATCCCTTCGCCGCGCTCTCCGGGGTGGACCCCGGGGCCGGGGATGATCCGGCGCCGGCCCTGACCGACGAGCAGCGGGCGGCCGTGGCCCGCATCGAAGCGGCCGGGGCGGGTGGGTTCCACCCCTTCCTGCTCGAGGGCGTGACCGGCTCTGGCAAGACCGAGGTGTACCTGCAGGTGCTGCGCGGCGTCCTGACCGTGGGAAAGGGCGCGGTGATCCTGGTCCCCGAGATCGCCCTCACGCCCCAGTTGGCCGCCCGGTTCGAGGCGCGCTTCCCCGGGCAGGTGGCCGTGCTGCACTCCGCGCAGCCCGCCGCCGTGCGGGCCCGTCACTGGCACGCGCTGGCGGCCGGGACCCGGAAGATCGCGCTGGGCGCGCGCTCGGCGGTGTTCGCCCCGGTGCGAGACGTGGGCCTCATCGTCGTGGACGAGGAGCACGACGCGAGCTTCAAGCAGGAGGAGGGGTTCCTTTACAACGCGCGGGACTTCGCCCTCGTGCGGGCCAGGGAGGAGGGCTGCCCGATCGTGCTGGGCAGCGCCACCCCCTCGCTGGAGGCCCGTCGGCTCGCCGAGAGCGGGCGCTGGGGCCACTTCCGGCTCACCCACCGCCCCGTGGCGCGCCCCATGCCGGCGGTCACGCTCGTGGACCAGCGCGTGTACGACGCCCGGGACCTGATCACCGCGCCGCTGGCAGAGGCCCTCGGGGAGACCCTGGCCGCGGGGGGGCAGAGCATCCTGTTCCTGAACCGCCGCGGCTTCTCCGGCCGCCTGCAGTGCGCGTCCTGCGGGGAGGTCGAGAAGTGTCCGAACTGCGCCGTCGCGCTCACCTGGCACCGCGCCCAGCACAGCCTGGTCTGCCACTACTGCGGGCACCGGCGCCCCCAGCCGGCCACCTGCGCGTGCGGCGGCGCCCACGTCCTGGAGCGCGAGGGCGTCGAGCAGGTGACCGCCGCGCTGCAGGAGCGCTTCCCGTCCGCCCGTGTCGCCCGCCTGGACCGGGACTCCACCCGCTTCTCGGGCCTGGTCCGCCTCCTCGACCGCATGCGCGCGGGCGAGCTCGACATCCTCGTGGGCACCCAGATGGTCGTCAAGGGGCACGACTTCCCGGGCGTCACCCTCGTGGGGGTCCTCGACGCCGACCACGGGCTGTTCTTTCAGGACTTCCGGGCCGCGGAGCGGACGTTCCAGTTGCTCGTGCAGGTGGCCGGTCGGGCTGGCCGGGGAGACGTCCGGGGGCGCGTGTTGATCCAGACCCGTCGCCCGGATCATCACGCCGTCTTTCACGCCGCCGCCCAGGATCCGGCGGGTTTCGCGCGCCGCGAGGCCCTGATCCGCAAGGAGCTGGGGTACCCGCCCTTCGGGCACCTCGCCCTCGTCCGGCTGTCGTCGGGGGACGAGGCGGCCCTGGCGGCGCACGCGACCGACCTGGCCGCGCGCCTGCGGGCCTCGTCCGGCGGCGTGGAGGTCCTGGGTCCCGCGCCCGCGCCGATCACGCGCCTCCGCAACGTCTTCCGGTACCAGCTCCTGCTCAAGGGAGCCGACCGCCGGGCGCTGCATGCGCTCCTGACCCTGGCCGATTCGATCGAGGCCCCCGCCGGCGTCACCGTGCGCCCGGACGTGGATCCCCAGAACATGCTCTGAGGATTCGCGTTGACAGCGGGGGGTGGGCGGCTTACTTTCGGATGGTCGTCAAGTTCTTGTTTAATTGATATTTGCATATCGGAGTTTCTGAATTGCTCGAGACCGTCGCCGCCCTCGATCTGGGCAGCACATGGATCAAGGCCGCGGTGCTCGCCGCCGACGGTCATCAATGTTCTCTGGCGCGCATCCGGGCGCCCGCGATCGACCTCCTCCGGGGTCGGTTCGACGCCGGGGACTATCTCCGGGCGGCCCTCGACGTGCTGCAAGAGGCCGTCGCGGACGCGGCCCGGGCCGGCGCCCGTCCGGGGGGCATCGTCTGCGCCAGCCAGCGGGCCACGGTCGTGGTCGTGGACGGGGCCCAGAACCCGCTGGCCCCCGCCGTCTCGTGGCAGGCCCCGATGGTGGACCCGGCGCCGGTCTTTCGCCACGTCCCCGCCTCGGCCTTCACCGCCCGCACCGGGCTCCCCGGCTGGCCCATGTTTCCCGTCTTCCGCCTGGCGGCCGGGGAGGAACCCCTGCGCCCGGCCGTGGATCGGGGCGCCCTGCCGCTCTCCATCGGCGACTTCGTGCTCGCCCGCCTCGGCGCGGAGCCGGTGACGGAGCCCTCCCTGGCGGCGGCCACCGGGTGGCTCGACGGGCGAAGGCGCACCTGGAACGAGGAGCTCGTCCGGCTGGCCGGCCTGCGGTCCCTGCCCGCGCTCACGCGTCCCGGGACCGTCGTCGGCGAGCTCGCCGCCGGCGTGGCCGGGGCGCTCGGACTCCCCGCCGGCCTGCCCTTGTTCATGGGAGGCAGCGACCAGGCCTGCGCCCTGCTGGGCTCGGGGGTACATGGCCCCGGGGAGGCGCTGTTGAACCTGGGCACCGCGGCCACGGTGCTCACGCCGCAGCCGGTCTGGCCCGGGCATGTCGGGGGCGCCATCGTCCTGCCCCACGTGATCGAGGGGCAATACGTGGCCGAGGGCTTCGTGGGGTCGTTCGGCGCCGCGCTGGACGCACTCTCCGGCGCCCTCGGCCTGGGTGACGCGGCCGGTCTCGTAAAGGCCGCCAGCGGTCGGACGCCCGCCGAACGCGCGCCCCTGTTCCTGCTGGAACGTTGGCGCCAGGATCCCACGGCGCCCGGATCGGCCCTGACGCCGGCGCCCGGGCAGCCGAGGCCCGACGCGGCCGGGATCGCCGCTCTCGTGATCGAGGCGCTGGGCCACGAGCTCGCGCTCGCCCTCGAGGCGGTGGAGAGACTGGGGAAGGTCGAACGCCTCCGGGTCGCCGGCGGCGCCACCCGGGGCCGCGCCCTGATCTCGGCGATCGTGGATGTGCTGGGGAGGCCGGTGATCGACCCGGGGGAACCGGAAGCGGCTCTCCGCGGCGCCGCTCTCCTGGCCTTCTTTGGCACTGGTGTGACGATCACGACGCCGGTCGACGCGCCTCCCCGGGCGTCGGAGCTCAGACCCGGATTTCTCCCGTGGCGCGAGGCCCGTCTCGGCCGCTACCGGGGGTGGAAGGAGAGGACGACATGACCGGGAGCCACGGCCCCAAGGCGGGCGGCAGCGCCCCGACCCCGGAACAACTCGCGAGGATTCGGGAGGAGGCGATGGACCTCGCCGACGTGGGCATCTATCGCTACCGGATGGATGGCACCCTGGTGTTCATGGACCGGGGCGCCCTGCGCCTGCTGGACATCGAGGAGGAGCTCGACGATCCGTCCCGGTTGTATGGACGGAAGCTCTCCGACCTGCTGGAGTACGTGGACGCGCCCGGGTCGCTCCGGAGGCTGGTGCTCGAAAAGGGCATCGTGCGGAACCTCGAGTACCACTACCGGACCCTCAAGGGGGAGGAGCGCTGGGCCTACCACACGGCCTTCGTCGTGGACAACCCCGAGACCGGGGAGCCGGAGATCCAGGTCCTGACGCGCGACATCACCGCGCTGAAGCGCTCTCTCTTCAGGCTCGAGGCCTCGGAACGACGCTCGCTGGCGCTCATCGAGAGTTCTCCCCAGGGCATCCTGGTGTTCTCCGGGGAGCCTCCCCGGGTGGTGCTGGCCAACGCCGCCGTCGGTCGCATCGTCGGTTGCCCGGAGGCCGCCGGGATCGGGACGGAGGAGGTGATCGCCTGGTTCCATCCCGAGGACCGGCTCCAGGCATCGGCCTGCCTGGGATCCCGGGGTCGAGCCGTTCCCGGAGTCGGTCCGACGGAGCTCCGGCTCGGGGATGGCGGAGATCGGACCGTCTGGGTGGAGTTGACGACCTCGGAGATCCACCTCGACGGCGTGCCGGCCTTTCAGGTGATCCTCTCCGACGTGACCGCGCGGCGCGAGGCCGAGCGGCAGCGCCGGGAGCTGGAAGCCCGGATGCACGACGCCCAGCGCCTGGAGAGCCTGGGGATACTCGCCGGAGGCGTGGCCCACGATTTCAACAACCTCCTCGCCGCGATCCTGGGCAACACCGAATTTCTCCGGGAGCGGGTCGAGGCCGACCCGGGACTGGCGTGCCACGTCGACGAGATCGCCACGGCCACCGAGCGGGCGGCCGATTTATGCCGCCAGTTGCTGGCCTATTCCGGGCGCCGGCCTCCGGACCGCCAGGCCCTGGATCTGAGCCGGTTGGTGGAGGAGTCGACGCAGTTGCTTGGCGTCACCGTGCCCCGTCGGGCGGAGCTGGTCCTGTCCCTGGCCCCGGGGCTCCCCGCCGTGTCCGCGGACGCCTCCCAGCTCCGCCAGGTGGTGGTGAACCTGGCCGTCAATGCCGCCGAGTCGCTTAAGGAGGACTCGGGCCGGGTCTGCATCCGCACGGGCCTCGAGACCCTCGATACCGCCGCCTTGCGCCGGCTCGTGCACGGCGTCTCCCTCGCGCCGGGTGAATATGTCTTCCTGGATGTGGAGGACGACGGGTGCGGCATGTCCGAAGAGGTCCAGGGCCGCATCTTTGATCCGTTTTTCTCGACCAAGTTCACCGGCCGTGGCCTGGGGTTGGCCGCGGTGCGCGGCATCGTGCGGGGGCACGGCGGCGCCTTCGGGATCGGGAGCGCGCCCGGGGTCGGGACCCGGATCCGGGCGTACTTCCCCGCCCTCCCGGTGACCGCCGCCCCTCAGGAGGTATCGGAACGGCAGCCGCAGCCATGGCGGGGCTCCGGGGTGGTGCTGCTGGCCGACGACGAGCCGGCCACCCTGGGGGTCACCGCCCGCCTGATCGGAGCGCTCGGCTTCGAGGCGGTGCCGATGGGCGGTGGCCCCGAGGCGGTCGCCCGCTTCCGGGAATCCCCCGACCGCTTTCGTCTGGCGGTGCTCGACGTGGTGATGCCGGGGCTCGACGGGCCCGGGGTGTGCCGTCGACTGCGCGAACTGGCCCCGGGGCTCCCCGTGCTCTTCATCAGCGGCTACGACGACGAGGGCCTCGAGGATGAGTTGACGAGCCCGGCGACCTCGTTCCTGCAGAAACCCTTCAAGCTCTCGGACCTGCGGGACCGGCTCCGCGATCTCGTGTCCGCCGCGGAACGTGCGTGACCACGTCGTTTCAGGCCTTCGACATGTACAGGCGCAAGGCGGCGGCCTCCTCCTCCAGGATCTCGGCGGCCTTCTTGTAGATCATCTTCTCGGCGACGGAGCCCAGAATGGGGAAGTGGATGCGCAGCTCGCCGGACATCACGCGGACGCAGCGGGCGCCTGCTTCGAGAATCCGAATTTCGCCGTGGTTCTCGAACATCTTCGCGATCTTCGCCTTGGTGGGCACGTTTCGATAGACCATCACGCGGGTGCGCTTGTCGTACGTGCTCTGCTCCACCCACTCGAAGGCCTCCGGGGGGATCTTCTTGGGGCCGATCTTCTCGATCACGGGATAGATGCGGTAGCGCACGCGCCGCACGATGGTGTCCTCGTGCTCGGTGCGCTCGAGCAGTTCCATCTCCCGCAGCGACTTCATGTTCACCATGAGGAAGGCGGCCACCTCCGGGTGCATCATCGCCGCCACCACGCGGTCGCAGCCCTCGTCGAACTCCTGACGTATCTCGTATTTCATGGGGACCCCTCCTTGAGCAGGGCGCACAACTTGTCGAGCTGGCCCTCCCCGCCGGCGGCGTGGCCGGCGAGGAAGCCGAGGTAGGACGTCTTCTTCGGACCGTCGAGTCGGCGAAGGTGGTCCTGCACGCAGGCGCGGTCGAAGGTGTCCACGACGCACAGGGCGGCGGCCCGGTCGAGCAGGTGCGACAGCAGCGGGTCCTCGGCCGCCAGGGACCCCAGGTGGGCCAGGGCGGCGGCGTCCACGAGCTCCGGGCGCTTCGTGGCCACGGCGGTGCGCAGCCGGGCGGCGGCGAGCAGGGCCTCGTGCTGGGGCTCCACCTTGCCGAGTTGAGCCAGCCAATGGGCCGCCAGCGGCCCTTTACCCTCCTTGAGGTAGTGGAAGACCAGGGAGAACCGCGCGTAGTTGGCGTAGAGGGTCTGGGAGCGCGTCCTGCCGGCGATCTGCAGGAAGTCCACGGCCTCGGGCTGCCGGCCCAGCAGGGAGAGAGCCCAAGCATTGAGGTACAGCGCCTCGGACCAGAACCGATAGGGCGGGTGGGGGCGGACCTTGGTCAGGAAAAAGGCAGCCTTCCCCAGGTACTCCTGGATCTTCGCTTCGGCTTCGGCCACCGTCTTGGGCGCCTCGAAGCCGGCGGCGGGATCCACGGCCGCCACGGAGCCCGCCGCGATGCGGGTCTGCAGGTAGAGCGCCCGCATGAAGTAGATCTTCCCGGCGGCGTGGGCGTGCTCGACCTTTTCGATGGGGAGCGCGCCCTCGGTGGGCACGTTGGCCAGATGGGAGGCCAGCTCGCCGTTGATGGGCAGCAGGGCGGGCGGATCGGTGGGGACGATGGGATCCGGCCAGGCGTAGGCGGCGAGCTCGGGCGCCTTGGGCAGGGTGCAGGGCGGAGCGGCGATGGGGGGCGTCGAAGCGGGCTGCGTGCCGGCCGTGGGGGCCGGGGGCGCTGCGACCGGTGCCGGGCTCACGGGCTGGGCGGTGGTGACCAAGGGGGGTGCGATGGTGGCATCCGGGCGGGGTGTGAAGGGTTCGCCCGGGTCTTCGGGAGCAAAGGAGAGGAACCAACCCAGGGCGGCAGCGAGCAGCACCAGGGGGAGGCGGAGCAGGTAGAACCTCGCGAGCATGGGCGCAATCTACATGGAGCGTGCGGCGAGATCAAGAGCGCGCGCTCGGATCCGCCGTTTCTGTGGTTCCACGAGGGCCGCCGTGATCAGGAAGGCGAGCCCGTCCGAGAGGGGGAAGGCCAGCCAGACGCCCCAGAGACCGTAGAAAGGGGGAAGCGCGAACACCAGAGGGATGAAGAAGAAGACCTGCCGGGACATCGACAGCACGAAGGCCGGAATGGCCCGTCCCATGGCCTGGAACATGGTCGTCCCCACGACGTGGTAACCCACGACCGGGAGGCCGACGGACACGACGCGCAGCATCTTCGAACCCTCGGTGACCAGCGTCGCCTCGGTGGAAAAGATCATGATCAGGGGTTCCGGAAACGCCCAGAGGACCACGAAGGCCAGGCAGGCGAGGCCGGTGGCGATCCAGGTCGATAGCCCGATGACCTCCCGCATCTTCCCCGGGTTGTCCGCTCCCTCGTGGTAACCGATGATGGGCTGCAGCCCCTGGGCCAGCCCGAACAGCGGCATGAACAGAAACATTTGCAGCCGATAGTAGATGCCGTAGACGGCCAGGTGCAGATCGGTACCGAAGCGCATGATCATCTGGTTGATGAGGATGGTCATGGCCGAGGAGGCTGCGCCCCGGGCGAGCACCGAGGCCCCCAGCGCGGTGATGCGTGCGATGAGCTCTTGTCGAGGGACCATCTCCCGGGCGCGCAGCCGCACGTAGGAGCGACGCGAGAGGAAGTAGGCCAGCAGCCAGACGAAAGAGGCCCAGTTGGCGATCACGGTGGCCCAGGCCGCCCCGGCCACGCCCCAGCCGAGCCCCCAGATGAAGATCGGGTCGAGCAGGATGTTCAGGCCCGCCGAGATGAGCATGGTGGCCATGGCCACGCGGGCGTTCCCCTCGGCCCGGACCAGGTTGTTGAGCGCCACCGAACCGCAGTAGGGGAAATAGCCCCACAGCATGGCGCCGACGTAGTCCCGGGCGTGCCCCAAAGTGGCCGGGGTGGCCCCGAAGGCCCGAAGGATCGGCTCCAGTGCGAGGGCGGTCACCAGCGTGAAGGCCAGCGCAGCCGTCAGGGTGAGGGAGAGCACGTTTCCCAGATACCGCTCGGCCTCGGGCAGGCGGTCGCGTCCCAGTTCGAGGGAGATCATGACGCCGCCGCCCACGCCGAAGGCCTGGCACAGGCCCATGACGATCATCTGCAGGGGAAAGGCGACCGCGAGACCGGCGATGGCATCCACGCCCACGAAGTGGCCCACGAAGATGGTGTCCACGAGGTTGTACGAGGCCATCACGGCCATGCCGACGGTGGCGGGCAGCGAGAGCCTCCAGAGCAGATGGGGGATGGGTTCGTCCCGCAGGTGGTCGACGTGGGAGCGGCGGGTCATGACGTGCGGTCCGCCACGAAGTCCACGAGGGCGCGCAGCAGGTCGTTGTCCGCGGGCAGGCCGTCCGCCAGGGCGCGGGCCTCGGTCCGGCAGGCCTCGAGGAACCCCCGGGCGCCCTCGACACCGAGCAGGGTGACGAGGTTGACCTTGCGTGCGGCGGCGTCCTTGCCCGGGGTCTTGCCGAGGTCGGCCAGGGTGCCGGTGACGTCCAGCAGGTCGTCGGAGAGCTGGAACAGGCGACCCAACGTCCGTCCGAAGGGCGCCCAACCCGCGTCCCTCACGCCGGCGACGCAGGCGCCCATCTCCAGGGCGGCCCCGATCAGGGCGCCGGTCTTTCCATCGATGGTGGCCAGCACGAAGCCGGGGTCGGGGGTCTCGGGGGCGACCGCCGGGAGGGTGTCGAGGACCTGCCCCTGCACCATGGCCACCGAGGCGTCGGCGAGGATTTCGCACAGTTGGGCGCGCTGTGCGTCCCCGCAGGGCGCGGCGGTGGCCAGCGCGATGGCGCCGGCATGGAGGACGTCCCCGGCCAGGATGGCCGTGGCCTCGTCGTACTTTCGGTGGAGGGTGGCGCGCCCCCGGCGCCAGTCGTCGTCGTCGAGGGCCGGCAGATCATCGTGCACCAGCGAATAGGTGTGCAGCCACTCGAGGGCGGCGGCGGCGTGGAGTGCGGCCGGCTCGTGGGGAGGAGGCGCGCAGAACGGATCGACGCCCGCCGCCGCCAGGCACAGCACCGGACGGAACCGCTTGCCGCCACCGAGCAGCACGTGGGAGACGGCCTCCCGCAGCAGACCATCGGGCAGAAGCGCGAGGGTGGACGGCAGGTGGCGCTCGAACCGCTCGGCCAGGGCCGCGTAGGTCTCGGAGAACGGACGGTTCATTTCCCGGCTCCGTCTGGAGACGGCCCGGCTCCGTCAGGAGCCGGCCCGGCTATGAGTTGTCCGGCGCCGGGGCGCGGCTGGTAACGGGCCCGGAAGGCGGCCGCGAAGGCGTCGAAGCGGCCCTCGACGATGGCCGCACGGGCCCGGGTCACCAGGTCCAGGTAGAAGTGCAGGTTGTGCACCGAGGCAAGCCGGAAGTAGAGGAGCTCGCCGGCCACGAACAGGTGTCGCAGGTAGGCCCGGGAGAAGCCGGCCCGGCAGGTGGCGCACGGACACTCGGGGTCGATGGGCTCCGGACTCTCGCGGTGCTTCGCGTTGCGGATGACGAGCACCCCGTCGTTGGTGAACAACTGGCCGTTGCGGGCGTTGCGGGTGGGCATCACGCAGTCGAACATGTCGATGCCGTTCTCGATGCCATGGAGGAGATCCAGGGGCGTGCCCACGCCCATCAGATAGCGGGGCTTGTGTGCCGGCATCCGGTGTGTGACCGCTCGCAGGACGCGGATCATGTCCTCGATTGGCTCGCCCACCGACAGGCCCCCCAGGGCCACGCCGTCGAAGTCCAGGGAGGAGATTTCCTCGAGGTGGGCGAGCCTCAGGTCCTCGTGGATCTGGCCCTGCACGATACCGAAGACGGCCTGGTGGGGCTTCATCTCCACGGCGCGGCAGCGCCGGGCCCAGGCCGTGGTGCGGGCCATGGCCTGCTGCACGGCCGCGCGGTCGGCCTGCCCCGGCGGGCACTGGTCGAACACCATGCAGATGTCGCTGCCCAGCCGGCGCTGGATCCCCATCACCACCTCGGGGGAGAAGAAGCGCGGGCTCCCGTCGATGGGACTGGCGAAGGCCACGCCGTCGTCGGAGATCTTCGCCAGCTTCGCCAGGGAGAAGACCTGGAAACCCCCGGAGTCGGTCAGGATCGACCCGGGCCAGCGGATGAGCTCGTGCAGACCCCCGAGGTCCTCGACGAGCCCGTCCCCGGGACGCTCGTGGAGGTGAAACGTGTTGCCCAGGATGATCCGGGCGCCCAGGGCGACCAGATCGTCGGGTCCGACGGCCTTGACAGAGCCGTAGGTGCCGACGGGCATGAAGATCGGCGTGGGCACGACGCCGTGGGAGGTGACGAGCTCGCCAGCGCGGGCGCGGCCGTCGGTGGCCTGGACGGTGAAGGAGAAGCGGGTCATGGCAGGTACATCGCGTCCCCGTAGGAGAAGAAGCGGTAGCCCTCCCGCACGGCCTCCCGGTAGGCCGCGAGGACGGTCTCGCGGCTGCGCAGGGCGGAGACCAGCAGCAGCAGGGTCGAACGGGGCAGGTGAAAGTTGGTGATCAGGGAATCCACGATCGAGAAGGAGAAGCCCGGCTGGATCAGCAGGTTGGTGGACTGCCAGCCGGTGCGCACCCGGCGGGGTCCGAGGGCGGCGGCCTCCAGGGCGCGCACGACGGTGGTGCCCACGGCCACCACGGGGACCTCGGAGGGCAGGGCCTCGAGGGCGGCCGCGCAGGCCTCGGGGATGCAGAATCGCTCGGGGTGCATGGGGTGGTCGTCGGCGTCCTCGACCTGTACGGGGGCGAAGGTGCCGATGCCCACGTGCAGGGTGAGGGTGGCGGTGCGAACCCCGCGCGCCCGCAGCCGGTCGAGCAATTCCGGCGTGAAGTGCAGCCCGGCCGTGGGAGCGGCCACGGCGCCGTCCTCGCGGGCGTAGACGGTCTGGTAGCGGCGCGCGTCCTCCTCGGTGTCCGGGCGTCGGATGTACGGCGGCAGAGGGAGGTGACCGTTCCGCTCGAGGTAGGCCAGCCCGTCGCCGGGCAGCGCCACGAGGAGCTCGCGCTCACCGGCTTCCCCGAGCACACGGACGGGCTCGGCCCCGGGGTGTTCGGGCAGGAGCTCCTCTCCGGCGCGGGGGCGCCCGGAGGCCTTCCACAGGGCCCTCCAGCCGTCGGGACCCGGCTCGGTGAGCAGCAGCTCCACCCTGCCGCCGCTCTTCCGGCGGCCCAGCCAGCGGGCGCGCAGCACGCGCGTGTCGTTGAGGATCATCAGGGCGCCGGGAGGCACGAGCTCGACGAGCTCGGTGAACCCGTGGTGGGTGACCGTGCCGTCGCGACCAAGCCGCAGCAGGCGGGAGGCGTCGCGAGGCTCCTGGGGTGTCTGGGCGATCAGTTCCGTGGGCAGATCATAGTCGAACAGGGAGATCTTCAAGCGGGGCCTCCATCCGGTCCGGCGCCATCTTATGCTTTCGGATCGCCAACTCAAGGGGAATCGCCGCGTCAACGGCAGTTACGGGATCACCTGGACCGACTTGGCGCGGTGGGCCTTGAAATCGAAGTTCCCCTGGACGAAGCCGCCGGTGGTAACGCGGGAACAGTCCTCCTCGTCCACGCGGCCGTCCCCGTCGTTGTCGAGGGCGTCGGCGCAGATCTCGAGGTGGTCGTAGATGACCCGGCGGTTCCGCAGGTTGAAGAAGTAAATCCCGGAGACCTTGTCCTCGTAGTTGATCTCGAAGTCGTCGGCGACCGGCTCGCCGCGCCGCGCGTCACCGAAGCGGCACAGCAGGATGCAGGAGTGTCCGACCGCGAAGGGCGCCTGGGGGGTCGTGACCACCGGGAGGCGGCCGAACTCGGTCTCGGCGCACAGGCGGTCCTGCTCCTCTGGGGTGACCTCGGGGCAGGCGGTTTCGCCCAGCGGGTGCGCCTCGGGGCCGTCGAAGAAACTGGGGCAGGTGAGATACAGCGACAGCGTGGCCTGCGTGGTTTCCCCGACGGCCACAGGGATCAACTGGTACGCCGCGAAGCGCTTGGCGGTCACGGCCACGCGCGAGAACTGCAGATACAGGGAGTCGGCGTCCTCCATGGAATTGGTCCCGCGCTGCAGGCGCACGTCGAGGCGGTGGGCGACCGGAAAATCGCTCTCGTCCTGCACCGGCTCGCCGAGCACGTAATTCACGCGCAGATCGAAGTAGGCCGGGAAGGCGGCGATGCCGTAGTGGTCCAGACCGTCGCAGCCCTCGATGAAGAGCTCGCCGGCCACGACGCCCTCGCCCTCGGGGCCCGAACAGGCGGACGCGAGAATGATGAACAGCAGGGCCAGGAATGGGGAGAGAGATCGCATGGAGTTCACCCGGACTACCTGTAGCACGATCCCCGGGCGCGGGCCAGAAAACTACTGGAAGTCGCGCAGGCTCTCGTGGATGCCCTTTAGCACCTCGAACCAGAACTCGAGACCGGCCTCGTCGGGGTTCTTCTCGAAGCGCGCGATCCAGCCCGGCAACTCAGGGTGCGGATCCTTGTCGACCTCGAGGCGGCGCTTCATGTATGACAGCACGTACTCGAAGTCCCGCGCGCTCTCCCAGAAGACCGATGCGTTGCGGCTGTTGATGCGGGAGGCGGTGACAGAGACTTTCTGCAAGAAGGCGTCCTTCGACTGGTACAGGTGCTCCATGACCTGGGGGCCCATGTCCTCGGCCCAGCCCCGGTGGAAGCGGCAGATGCCGAGGTTGTCGATGACCAGCTCCTTGCGGAGGCGGTTGGCGCAGGCGCGGCCAAGCTCCCGCGGCGGCAGGAAGTCGTAGCCATAGACCATGTAGTACTTGCCCATGATGGCCATGGGGGACAGGGGTCCCGCGTTCCAGTACTGGTTGGGCACCATCCAGCCCTTGCGGCCGAACGAGATCAGCACCATCCGGTCGAGGATCTTCACGCCCTTCTGCCGATGGATCCGGCGCGCCCACTTGCGGATGCCCTCGCCGAAATCGATCAGGCCGCGGCGGGCCACGATGGCGTCGAGGAGCTCCGCTCCGAGCTGGGCGTTGTGCATGGAGTCGTTCACCAAGTCGAAGTTGGCCACGTCCCACCGGGGCTTGCGGGTCACCCCCAGCTCCTCGGGCGTCATCTGGCCCAGGTCGAGCAGGTCCATGAGCCAGGCCACCACGCCGCCGATGGAGATGCCGTCGAAGCCCAGGGTGTCGCAGTGGCGGTTGAGCAGCTCGGCCGCGCGCTGATCGAAGATACCGCACAGGGGCCCCAGGGTCTGGTAGGGCTCGTAGTCCTTCTTGAAATGACCGTTCATTTTTTTACAAACAGCCGAGCAGGGTTCGCCGCAGGTGGCCTGCTGTTTTTTGGATATTGTCTCTTCATTGAACTGCTTCAAATAATGATCCAGGATGAAGCGCTGGTGCAGATCCCGGCGCTCGTCCTCGGTCCAGGTGTTGGTCCGGTAGTTGAAGGCCATGATCTTGCCGCCCATATGGGCGTAGTTCACTCCAAAGGTGCCGCCGGTGTCCAGGGTGGGATCGAAGCGGTACTTGGTCGTGGCCTCGAAGTCCTTGGCGGCGAGCTTCTTCTGGTACTTGTGCTCGAACCACTCGTCGGCGACCTTGCGGTCCCGGAAGTCCTCGTCGACCACGGTGCCGCCGTAGATGACCGCCACGATGCCATGGTCCTGCACCATCTTGGAGCCGAGACCTCCGCGGCCGGCCCAGGTATCGACGTGGGAGAGCTTGCCTCGGGACACGGGCACGGACACGATGGCGCCGCAGTCCGTGGAGGCCGCCGCGGGACCGGTGGCCAGGATGCGCGGGTCATCCCCGTAGCGCGCCCCGAAGCGCTCGTAAGCCCAGTCCATCAGCGCGTAGACGCCGCCGCGGCCCGAGCTCCAGATCCGGTGGACGTCCACGGGCACCAGCTCGACCTCGATCTCCTCGCCGTGAACGCGGTTGAGGTAGAGCACACTGGGGGTCGGCGCGCGGTGCACGAGGCTGACCATGTTCAACCCCAGGTTGTCGAAGACCAGGCCCGCGCCGCCCATGCTGGAGATGTAGAAGCCGCGCCAGCACGGGGAGAAGCCGGTGAAGATCAGGCGGTTGGAGCCCGGCAGGATGGACCCGGCGAAGAGACCGGTGCCGAAGTTCAGCGTGTTGTAGTTGTCGGAGATGTGCAGGCCCAGGTCCACCGGGCCGAAATAATCCCCGACGTTGTACCGGCGCAGTTTGTAATAACCCGTGGCCGCGTCGAGAAAGAGCACCTTCATCTTGTCCTGCATGGCGTCGCCTCCTTGGTGTGCCCGGGGAACTGCCCCCGTCGCTTCGTCCCATGGACGGCCCATCCTTTCATTTTTTCTTTGGATCCGCAATCCAATTCCTGTAAGTTGAGAGGTCCGAAAAGGAGGACCCCGATGGCTGACATCCTGAAAACCGTGCTTTTATTCGCGCTCCCCGCCTCCGGCAAGAGCGAGGTCCGCAAGTACCTCGAGGGGCTGACCCCCGAGCAGTGCCGCGAGGAGTTCCACCTCGGTCACACGCTCCAACTCGACGACTATCCGTACGTGCACTTCATGCACCGCATCGACGACGAACTGTACGCCCGCGGCCTGGACTACGTGTTTTACAAGGGCCCGAACCGCCCCTTCCGGGACGGCTTCGAGTGGGGCACCCTCATCGAGCTGCTCAACGAGGACTATCACGACCTGATGGCCTCGGTGGTGGTGAACCCGCCGTCGGCCGCCCAGTGGCTGTTCGACCGCCTCGACGCCGCCCGCGAGAAGGTGGGGCTCGAACCCGAGTTGGGCATGATCCCGTACCGGATCCGCATGGAGATCGCCGAGTCCCTCGAGGACGAGGTCAAGGAGGAGCTGGCCCGCCGCAACACGCAGAACCGGCTTCCCAAGGAAGGCAAGACCGTGGTCATCGAGGCCGCCCGCGGCGGCGCCAACGGCTCGGCGTTCCCCCTGACCCCCCCGCAGGGCTACGAGTACAGCATCGGCCAGCTCTCCGACGAGATCCTCGAGCACGCCAGCGTCCTGTACGTGTGGGTCCTCCCCGCCGAGAGCCGCCGCAAGAACTACGAGCGCGGCCTGCCCGACGGCCAGCACAGCATTCTCTTCCACTCGGTGCCCGCCGAGGTCATGCTCGGCGAGTACGGCTGCGACGACATGGAGTACCTGCTCGGCGTCTCCGACCGGCCGAACACCATCAAGATCCAGCGCCCGGTCGTCGTGGAGAAGGACGGCCAGCGTGTCTACGACCTGCGCACCTGGCACCTGCCGGTGGCCCGCTTCGACAACCGCGCCGACCTGACCTCCTTCGTGCGCAAGCCCCGCGACCGGTGGGAGCCCGCCGAACAGAAGGCCCTCCACGAGGGTCTGAAGGGCGCGCTCGCCACCCTGGCCTCCCTCTCCAAGTAGCCGCCTGGCCCCCGGGCGAAAGGACCGCCCCATGCTCGGACATCTCGTCCACCGATTCCAGGAGGCCCGCTGGGGCCTGTATCAGAAGCTCGAGAGCGACCTGCACGAGCTGCGCTACCTGTTCTGGGAGACCACGCGTCGGTGCAACCTGAACTGCCGGCACTGCGGCTCGGACTGCGGCCGGGACGACAGCCTCCCTGGGATGCCCGCGGAGCTGGTCCTGAAGGTGCTCGGCGACATCGCAGCCGCCTGGGACGCCCGCGGGATCATGCTGGTGGTCTCGGGCGGCGAACCCCTGGTGCGCCCGGACCTCTTCGAGATCCTCGCCTGGGCGCAGACGCTGGGGTTCCGCATCGGCATGGTCACCAACGGCTGGGCGCTGACGGCGTCGGTGGCCGACCGGCTCGCGTCCGTCGGCCTCGAGAGCATCGTCGTCTCCCTCGACGGCCCCCGCGCGCAGCACGACTGGCTGCGCAACCGGGACGGCGCCTTCGATCGCGCGGTGGGCGCCCTGCGCCACCTGGTGGATCGTCGCATCCCCATCGTCGAGGCCATCACCTGCGTCACCCCCGGGAGCCTGCCCCAGCTCGAGGCCACCTACGAGATCGTCCGCGCCACCGGCGCCAATTTCTGGCGCGTGTTCAACATCTTCCCCATCGGCCGGGCTGCGGCGCAGCCCGAGCTGCTGCTGGCGCCGGAGCACTTTCGGGCGCTGATCGCCGCCATGACCACCCTGCGCGCGCGGGGCGCCGCCGAAGGCGTGCGCGTGAACCTCAGCGAGGAGGGTTACCTGGGCTTCGACGTGGAGCCCTCGGTGCGCGACGGCGTCTACTTCTGCCGGGCCGGCGTCAACATCGCCGGAATCATGGCTGACGGCACCTTCGCGGCGTGCCCCAACCTGCCCGCCTGGATGGGGCAGGGTCACGCGTCCTCGGAGAACTTCGTGGACGTCTGGAACCAGCGGTACCAGATCTTCCGGGACCGCTCCTGGATGCGCACCGGCCGCTGCGCCGGGTGCTCCCACTTCGACATGTGTCGCGGCAACAGTCTGCACATCTGGGATCCCGAGCGCCGGGAGCCGGCCTGGTGCCACTACGAGATGCTGCACCCGCCGCGTTAGTTCGGTTTCACGAGGAGGCGGTCGCCGTCGAGGGTGAGGGTACCCTCGGGGTTCCGGAACATCCGCGAGTAATGCTTCACGTTGATCAGGACGCTGCGGGCGGTGTGGCCGGTGACCGCGCGGGGGAGATTGCCGTTGGGTCCGGAGTCGGACAGCACCGGGTGGAACAGCACGTTCTCGAGCCGGCGGCCCCGGGCATCCTTGACGAAGTCCGCCTGGGCCACGCCGGTCTGCACGCGGTCCCCGGCGTTGACGAGGAACAGGAAGTTGCCCATCGAATAAAAGGCGACCATCTTCCCGTGGACCTGGATCCCGCGCAGCACGTGGGGGTGTCCGCCGATGAACAGGTCACAGCCCGCAGCCTCCAGGCTCTCGACGAGCTTGCGCTCCATGGGCAGGGGTTTTGTCTCGAGCTCCTTGCCGTAGTGCAGGGCGACGACCACGAAGTCGGCGGTCTTCTTCACTTCGCGGACCTTTGCCGGCAGCTCGGTGTGGTAGTTCGGGTACAGGCTCGCGGCGAAGAAAGCGCCCTTGCGGCTGGCCGGCAGGTTGTGCAGCGCGGTGACGATCAGGACGGCGACCTTGACGCCGGACTTCTCGAACACGAACGGGGCCCACGCCTCGGCCTCGGTGGCGCCCGTGCCGGCGAAGGAGAGTCCCGCGGCCTTCAGGTGGGTGATGGTGTCGAGCAGGCCCTGGGGTCCCTGGTCCTCGACGTGGTTGTTCGCGGTGCCCAGCAGGGTGAAGCCGGCCTGCTTGAGCAGCAGGAGGTTGGCCGGGCGGGTCCAGAACGTGAGATTGTACCAGTAGAAGTAGTGCTCCTGGTCCCGGTTGCAGGTGAGCTTGCGGCAGTCGCGCGGCGCCTTCACGTTGCGGTAGGGCGCGGCCGAGACGGGGGTCTCGAGGTTGCCGTAGACGATGTCGCGGCCCTTCCACAGGTGCTCGACCCGCGCGAAGGGGGCGGTGACGTTCTGCAGCGCGCTCTTCGGACGTCCGAAGTGGATGTCCCCCACGGCCGAGAAGGTGATCCGCACCTGGGCCTGCGCGCCGGCGGGACCCAGAAAAGCCAGCAGGAGCGGAAGCCACAGGGCTCCGGCGACGCCGAAACCCGGCGGCCGCCGACCGGTCGAGGAAGGCCGGGGACGCATCTAGTTCCCCGCCTGCGCCTTGGGGCGAACGACGATCCGGTCCCCGTCGATGGCGAGCTCCCCGTCGGCGTTGCCAAGGGGCTTGGAGTGCCGCAGCATCTTCTTCAGGAGCGACTGCGCGGGAGAGCCGGTGACGTGTTTGGGCAGGATCCATCCGGGGTTCCCCTCGAGGCGCACGGGGTGGAAGGCGATGTTGTCGAGGGACTTCTTCGCGCCGTCCTTGACCAGGTCAAACAGGGCGACCCCGCTCTCGACCTGGGCGTCCCGGTTGTTGTCGAAGAGGAAGTTCCCCATGGAATAGAACACCACCATCCGGTTGATCACCTGGATGCCCCGCAGCACGTGGGGATGGCCCCCGACGACCGCGTCGGCCCCGGCGGCCTCGAGGTTGCGCATGAGCTTGCGCTCGCCGCCTTCGGGTTGGTGGACGTACTCCTCGCCGTAGTGCAGGGCGACGATGACGAAATCGTACCTGGTCTTGAGCTCGCGGACCTTGGCGGGCAACTCGGTCTGGATTTTCGGGAACTCGGTGAGCGCGTAGAAGGCCCCCTTGCGCGTGGGGGGGAAGTTCCACAGCGCGGTGACGGCCAGAAGGGCGACCTTGACGCCCTGCTTCTCGAACACGTACGGGGCCCAGGCGTCCTCGACCGTGGCGCCGGTGCCGCAGAACCCGAGGTTGCCCTTCTTCAGATGGACGAGGGTCTCGAGCAGCCCCAAGGGGCCCTGATCCTCGGCGTGGTTGTTGGCCGTTCCCAGGACCGTGAAACCGGCGCCTTTGAGCAGGGTCACGGCCTCCGGGCGGCCCCAGAAGGTGAGGCGGTGCAGGCGCCGGTAGGCTTTCTGGTCATCGGTGCACGTCACGACGGCGCAGTTGGCCGGTTTGCGGACATTGCGCAACTGGACCGAGGTGATGGGGGTCTCGAGGTTGCCGTAGACGATGTCCCGGCCCTTCCACAGGTGGGCGACGTGACGGAAGGGATCCTCGAGCCCGAAGCGCCCGCCCGCCCGGCCGAAGATGAGGTCCCCCACGCCGGAGAACGTGATGCGCACGGGCGCGGCCGTGGCCGTCGGGGAGAGAAGACAAAGAATAAATATATAACCGAGTGAGCGCATGCCTACCTCCGGATGCGGGCGGACGCTTTATAGCATCATTTCTTCAGATTCGAAAAGCCAGTTCGGATTGACTTTGCGCGGCGTTTGCCGTTCACTTGGTGCCGCTGAGGCTGCGCATGTTCCAGAATTTCTTCCTTGTCCCGTTCTTCGTGAGGCTCTCGCCGGTCTCGCGCCAACTGGTCAAGGCGGTCGGGACGTTGCTGCTGTTCATTTTGCTGGGCACGCTCGGCTACTGGCTCATGGGGCGATTCTATGTCTCCTCGGCCATCCCGGGCGCGGAGCCGTGGAGTGTCCTGGATTGTATATATATGGTCCTTATCACCATCTCGACGGCCGGCTACGGGGAGATCCTGCCCGGCATGCATCTGATGCCGGTGCGGATCTACACGAGCGTGTTCCTGTTCGCCACCATCGGCATGACCGTGTACTTCGCCGCCACCATGACGACGTTCTTCGTCGAGGGGGCGTTCTCCCAGATGAGCAAGAGGCGCAAGATGCAGAAGCGGATCGACGCGTTGGACCGGCACATCATCGTCTGCGGCCTGGGTAACACCGGCATCCACGTGGTCAAGGAGCTCATGGTCACCCGCTGGCCGGTGCTGGTGGTGGACCGGGAGCCCGAGATCCTGAAGAAGTCGGCCGCGGAGCTCGCCGACCTGGGGCAACTGATCTGGCTCCAGGGCGACGCGCTGGAGGACAAGGTCCTCGAGCAGGCCGGCATCGCGCGCGCCTACGGCATCGTCTGCTCGCTGCCCACCGACAAGGACAACGTCTTTCTCACGCTGACCGCCCGCCAGATGAACCCGACGATCCGGATCGTCTCGAGGGCCATCGACCTGCACACCGCCGCGCGCATGAAGATCGCCGGGGCCGACTCGGTGGTGTCCACGAACTTCATCGGCGGGATGCGGCTGGCGTCGGAGATGGTGCGGCCCCACGTCACGCAGTTCCTGGATTTGATGCTGCGGGACAAGGAGAAGAACCTGCGGGTCGAGGAGCTCGAGGTCACGCCGGTGTCCGGGCTCGACGGCATGCGGCTGGGGGACGCGAAGCTGCGGGAGGAGCGGCACCTGCTGGTGCTGGCGGTGAAGACGACCGACGGCGGCTACGAGTACGGTCCCGGGGCCGACTTCGTGCTGCACATCGGCGTGGTGCTGCTCGTGATGGGGGATCCCGACTCCGTGGCGCGGCTGCGCGCCCGGATGACCGGCATCCCGGTGGTCCAGCCGGGGAAGTGACCGGCCCAGGCGAAAGGAGTCATTCATGCGGAAGATCTTCGGAACCGACGGCGTGCGCGGCGTGGCCAACACCGAGCCCATGACCGTGGACACCGCGCTGCGGCTGGGTCAGGCCGCCGCCCACCTGTTCTCGCACAAGACGCGGCACGGCCGCTTTCTCATCGGCAAGGACACCCGCCTGTCCTGCTACATGTTCGAGAACGCCATCGCCGCCGGCATCATGAGCATGGGCGCCGACGTCTTCTTCGTGGGGCCGCTGCCCACGCCGGCCATCGCCTACCTCACCTGCTCGATGCGGGCGGACGCGGGCATCGTCATCTCGGCCTCCCACAACCCGTTCGAGCACAACGGCATCAAGTTCTTCTCATCCGCCGGGCACAAGCTGGCCGACGAGGTGGAGGCCCGCATGGAGCAGTTGATGGGCTCGGACGAGCTGCGCGGCTCCCTGGTGCGCGGCGAGAACATCGGCCGTTCCCGGCGCATCGAGGACGCAGCCGGCCGGTACATAACCTTTTGCAAGAACTCCTTCCCCGGGGATCTCACCCTGGACGACCTGCGCATCGTGGTGGACTGCGCCAACGGCGCGGCCTACAAGGTGGCGCCCCTGATCTTCGGCGAGCTGGGCGCCGAGGTCATCCCCCTGGGGGTGAGCCCCAACGGCGTGAACATCAATGGCCGGGTGGGGGCGCTGTACCCCGAGTCCGTGGCCGAGGCCGTGCACACCTACCGCGCCGATCTGGGGATCGCCCTGGACGGCGACGCCGACCGGCTGATCATCCTCGACGAGAAGGGGCAGGTCGTGGACGGGGACGCCATCCTGGCGCTCATCGCCCGGGAGCTCCTGCAGGACGGCCGGCTCGCGAACCGGACGCTGGTCACCACGGTGATGAGCAACCTCGGGCTGGACCGCGCCCTGCGGGACCTGGGCGGCTCCGTGGTGCGCACGCAGGTGGGCGACCGCTACGTGTTCCAGGCCATGCTCGAGGGTGGCCACAACCTGGGCGGCGAGCAGTCCGGGCACATCATCCTGCGGGACTTCACCACCACCGGGGACGGCATCATCGCCGCGCTGCAGGTGCTGGCCATCCTGCGCCGCCGGAACCGCGCCATGAGCGAGCTCGCGCGGCTGTTCGATCCGTTCCCCCAGGTGCTCATCAACGTGGACGTGGAGCGCAAGCCGCCGCTGGAGGGTCTGGCGCGGCTGCAGGCCGAGATTAGCCGGGTCGAGAAGGAGCTGGGGGGCTCCGGCCGGGTGCTGGTGCGGTACTCGGGGACCGAGAACAAGGTGCGCATCCTCGTCGAGTGCGAGAGCGACGGCGCCGCCCAGCGTCACGCGCAGGACCTGGCCGCCGTGTGCCAGGCCGAGTGCCGCTGAACCGAACCATTGCCCGGCCGGCTCATCCGGCCATGGGAGACAGAGCCATGATACGACTGCACGTGAACATCGATCACATCGCCACCATCCGCAACCAGCGGGGCACCCGCTACCCCGAGCCCGTGCTGGCCGCCGGCCTGTGCGAGCTCGCCGGCGCCCACGGCATCACCGTCCACCTGCGGGAGGACCGCCGCCACATCACCGACCGGGACGTGGAGCTCCTGTGCCAGACGGTACAGACCACCCTCAACCTGGAGATGGCGGCCACCCCCGAGATGCTGGACATCGCCGCCCGGATCAAGCCCGACATCGTCACCCTGGTGCCCGAGAAGCGCGAGGAGAAGACCACCGAGGGCGGGCTGGCCGTGGGCAATCCGGCGGTGAAAAAGGCCCTGAAGGCCGCGGTGAAGAAGCTCCACGACCACGGGATCCCGGTGAGCCTGTTCATCGATCCCGAGCTGGCCGACGTCCGCGCCGCCGAGCTCCTCGGGGCGGATCAGGTCGAGTTGCACACGGGGGACTACTGCAATGCGCTGCCGGGGCCGCCCAGGGACCGGGAGCTGGCCCGCCTGCTCGCGGCCGCCGAGGCCGCCGACGCCTGCGGCCTGATCCTGGCCGCCGGTCACGGGCTGGACTACACCAACGTGCAGGGCATGCTCCACCTGCCTGGCCTGAAGGAACTGAACATCGGGCACGCCATCATTTCCCGCGCGGTGCTCACCGGCCTGGATGAGGCCGTGCGCGAGATGTTGGGCCTGCTGTGGGATTTTGAGGAAGAGTGACCGGAACGGAGTCTTCACCATGCGCCTGTTCACCGCCGCCGAGACCCGAGAAATGGATCACACCGCCATCGAGGCCGGGATCCCGGCCTTCTCGCTGATGGAGCTGGCCGGCGCCGGCGCGGCCGCCGAGCTCCGCGCCCGCTGGCCGGTGGCCGGACGACAGGTGCTCATCGCCTGCGGCCCCGGCAACAACGGCGGCGACGGGTACGTGGTCGCCCGACACCTCTCCAACGCTGGGGCCTTCGTGCAGGTGCTGCGGATCGATCCGAAGAAACGCATGTCCCCCGAGGCCGCGCTGAACCTGAAGGTTTTGCACAACCTGGCGGTGCCGGTGTTCGACGTGCCGGACTTCGAGGTGCTCGGTCACCTGGTGCCCTGGTTCGACGAGGCGGACCTCCTGGTGGACGCGCTCTTCGGCGTGGGGCTGGACCGCGCCCCGGACGGGCTGTTCGCCGAGGTCATCCGGCTGTTCAACGAGAGTCCCGGGCAGCGGGTGTCCCTGGACGTCCCCTCCGGCCTGGACGCCGACTGCGGGAACCCCCTCGGGGAGACCGTCCGCGCGGACCTCACGGTGACCTTCGGGGCGCCCAAGATCGGGCTCTTCACCTCCCCGGGCTTCGAGTGGTGCGGCGAGACGGTGGTGGTGGACATCTCGTGGCCGGTCGCCGCCGTCCCCGAGGGTCCGGGCGTGTTCCTGCTCGAGGACGACTGGGTTCTCGCCCGGCGCCCGCCGCGTCCGTCGGTGTCCCACAAGGGCACCTTCGGCCACACGCTGATCTGGGCGGGCTCCCCCGGGAAGACCGGTGCGGCGCTGCTCGCAGCCGAGGCCGCGCTCGCGATGGGCTCGGGCCTGGTGACCGTGGCCTGCGACGGGGGCCTGCTGCCCGTGCTCATGCAGCGCTTCACCGAGATCATGTGCGAGGCGCTGCCCGCGGCGGGCACTCCCGCCGCCGTCCTCGACGCGCTGCTGGCCGCCTGCGAGGGCCGCTCGGTGCTCGCCCTGGGCCCCGGGCTGCCGATGGACGACGGCACCGCGAAGGTGGTCCACGAGCTCGTCCGCAAATGCCCGATCCCGCTGGTGATCGACGCCTCCGCCCTCACCCTGCTCGCCCGCAAGCCCGAGATCCTGAAAAAGGCGCGGGTCCCGGTCGTGGTCACCCCCCACCCTGGCGAGTTCTCGCGGCTCACCGGTCTGGACACGGCCGAGATCTCCCGGGACCGCGTCCGGCTGGCCCGGGACTTCGCCGCCCGCCACGGCGTGGTGGTGGCGCTCAAGGGCGCGCGCACGGTGGTCGCCGCCCCCGACGGCTCGGTGGCGATCAACCCCACGGGAAACCCCGGCATGGCCACCGCGGGCGCCGGCGACGTGCTCACCGGCCTCTTGGCCTCGCTGGTGGGACAGGGGCTCCCCTCGATGGAGGCCGCCTGCGTGGCCGCCTTCCTCCACGGGCGCGCCGGGGATCTCGCCGTCCAGGAGCGGGGTGAACCGCTCCTGCGCGCCGGGGATCTGATCACCGCGCTCCCCGCCGCCCTGGCCTCGTTGAAGGACGCCGACTGAAAGAAAAGGGGATCTCCGGGCCACGCGGCCGTAAGCCGGGTTCTGTCCCCATCCCGGGAGATGGGTGACGATCATTCATCTAGGCGCCCCGTTGCCGGTGCGCTCGAGCGACCACCAGGACCCCATGTGGCCTGAGCGCCGGGGCCCTGTCCGTCTTGCTTCGGGCGGGGTTTACCATGCGACCCCCGTCACCGGGGGCCCGGTGCGCTCTTACCGCACCGTTTCACCCTTACCGACCCTGGGGTCGGCGGTCTGTTCTCTGTGGCACTGTCCTTCGGGTCGCCCCGACTGGACGTTATCCAGCGCCCTGCTCAGGTGAAGCCCGGACTTTCCTCCCGCGGACGAATCCGCCGGCGATCGCCTCACCGCCTGGTCCGGAGATCCCGCCTGCCCTTATAGTGAAAGATGACGTGAGTTGCAAGGCTCAAGGGACGCCCGCAAAAGAGCGTCCCTTTCGAGGTCACGAAGTGACCGGAATAACTGCCCCGACCCCGCTTCAGACCCCGCTTTCGATTTCGATTTCATGCGTGATCGCTTAAGCGTCTGAACTCTTTGGTTACCGCCCGTTTCGGGCGGTTGACAGACGGGTAGCCCAGGGTTGCGCAGCCGAAGGCGGAGCTACCCTGGATCAGAGGCGCCCCCCCCCTGTCCGCGGCCGAAGGCCGCGGCCGCGCCCGGTTCAATTCTTGTATATCTGGTAAGCGATGTTCAGCCCAATAAACAGCAAAAATATCAGGAGGAACCAGATCATTTCCCTTCCGCTCATTTCCCGGGATTTTTTACGCTCCTGAATTTTCAAGGAACGAAAGGCCTTGAAGTCTTTGAAAGGGTAGCCCTTCTCTTCGCAGAACCGCCGTTCCCTGTCTTCGAGGGAAAAATTGGAGATATAGGCGTAAAGAATCCAACCGATCAGAAATGAAAGCAAAGTGATCAATTCTGACCGACGAGGCAGCGGATCCGTTACCCGGTAAAACAGGATGATGGCGTGCGACAGGAACTGACCTTTGAATAAAAATCCCCACCAGGCAAACTCGCGCAGCGTTTCCATGAGAACATATGAAAGCATTAATGAGATGGGAACGATAAGGGTGAAGCGATTTTTGAGGACTTCATGGTGGTCGTCGAGCTCTTCGAAGAAGGTTTCCCGGGTGGATTGGTCCGACTCAGCCATGACAAAGCCAGAAACGGTTTTTCATCAAACGAAAATATCGGAAAAACAGTTACTGGTCAAACGGCATTCTTCGGATCTTCCCCCTGTAGGAAGACCGGGCGGCTCATGTCGCAGGCCCGCACCCCCGAGGCGTAGTAGTGCTCGGCCTCCTCGGGGACGAAGGTGAAGCCGAAGCGCGTGAACATGCGCACCGCCGGCTCGTTGTCGGGCGCGACGGTCAGTTGGACGCACTTCATGGGGTTGGAGCCGTGCAGGTGCTGGATCTGGGCGACGGCCCAGCGCAACAGCACCGGGCCGAGGCCCTGGTGGCGGTAGGGCGGGGCCAGCGCGATGGCGAGGATGTTGCCCAGGATGCGCCCCTCCTCGTCGGGGATGAGGCCCACCTGGACGAAACCAGCGAGGTCGTCTCCGGGTCGCCCCGGAGCGATGAGCATACCCGTGATCACGTCGTCCCGTACCATGAGGCGGCCGATGAACTCCCGGTACTCACCGAAGCGCAGGAAGGCCTCCTGGGCGAGCTCGGTGACGGCGCGAAAGCGGTCCCGGTCGTGGGAGGTCCAGATGGAGAGGGAGTAGGGCGCCGGAATCATGGGGTCCTACAGGAAGTCGACGGGGCCCTTGCCCTCGCGCAGCACGGTCCACTCCTGGTTCTCGTAGGAAAGGACCGTGGAGCTCTCGCCGGCGATGATCCCCTGGTCGAGGATCATGTCGACCTGGGCGCCGAAGAGCTTGTAGATCTCCTCGGGATCGAGGAGGTTCCGTCCTTCGGGGGTGGAAACGGAGGTGGACAAAAGCGGCCGTCCCAGCGTCTCGACGAGGGTGCGCGCCACCGGGCTGTCGGGGATGCGGATGCCGATGGTCTTGCGTTTGTTCAACAGGACCTTGGGCACCGCGCGGTTGGCCTCGAGCACGATGGTGTAGGGCCCGGGCAGGATCCTGCGCAGGATGGAGAAGGCGTGGTTGTCGAGGTTGACGTACTGGGCGGCCTGCCCCAGGTCGGCGCAGACGAAGCTCATGAAATGCTTGTCCGACAGACCCTTGATCGAGACGATGCGATCGACGGCCTTGTGGGCCCCCACGTCGCAGCCGAAGCCGTAGAGGGTGTCGGTGGGGTAGACGATGACGCTGCCCTTCTGGAGCTCCTCCACGACGCGCTGCAGGCGCTTGAGGTTGGGACGGTCGGAGTCGAGCTGGAAGACCACTGCCTTGGACATGGGAAAGCTCCGTGGAGAGGTCGGGGGGGCCTAGAGTTCCATCTGGGTCTCGACGATCTCGTAGATTTCGAGGATGTCGCCCTCGCGGATGTCGTTGAAGCCCTCGATGGAGATGCCGCACTCGTAGCCGGTGGCGACCTCCTTGACGTCGTCCTTGAAGCGGCGCAGGGAGCCCAGGCGGCCCTCGAAGACCTGGATGTTGTCGTGGAAGACGCGCACGAGGCTGGTGCGGGTGACCTTGCCCTCGGACACGTAGGAGCCGGCGACGGTTCCGATCTTCGGGATGTTGAAGACCTGGCGGATCTCGATGCGGCCGACCTGCTGCTCCTTCTTTTCCTTGGGCAGCATGCCGCGCATGATGTCGCGGACCTCGTCGATCATGTCGTAGATGACGTTGTACTGGTGGATGGGCACGCCCTCCTGGTCGGCGCGGTGGCGGGCCTTGGAGTCGGGGCGCACGCGGAAGCCCATGATCACGCCCTCGGCGGTCAGGCCGAGGTTGACGTCGCTCTCGTTGATGCCGCCGACGCCGCAGTGGACCACGCTGACCTTGACGATCTCGGTGGAGAGCCGGACCAAGGCGTCGCGGATGGCCTCCATGGTGCCCTGCACGTCGGTCTTGAGGATGACGTTCAGGTGCTTCTGCTCGCCGCGGGCGATGGCCTGCCGGATCGCGTCCATGCCCTTGGCCTGCGACTTGCGGGCCAGGTCCTTGGCCTTGGCCTCGTCGCGGCGTCGGTCGAGGATGCGCTTGGCGGCCTTCTCGTCGGGGACCGTGCGGCAGTCGTCGCCGGGGACCGGCACCGCGTCGAAACCGGTGACCTCGACCGGGCTGGCGGGGCCGACGGCCTTCAACTGGCGGCCGCGGTCGTCGGTGAGCGCGCGGATCTTGCCGCCCGAGAGGCCGCAGACCACGTGGTCGCCCAGGGACAGCGTCCCGTCGATCACCAACAGGTTGACCACCGGACCCTTGGCGCGGTCCAGCTCGGCCTCGAGCACCACGGCGCGGGCCGGGGAGGCGGGATTGGCGCTCAGTTCGAGCATGTCGGACTGCAAGAGGAGCATCTCGAGGAGGGCGTCCACGCCCTGCTTGGTCACCGCGCTGACCTCGACCATGATGGTGTCGCCGCCCCACTGCTCGTCCACGAGCCCGTAGGCGGTGAGCTTCTCGCGCACCATCTGGGGGTTGGCGTTGTGCTTGTCGACCTTGGTGATCGCCACCAGCATGGGGACCTGGGCCGCCTTGCAGTGGTTGATAGCCTCCTCGGTCTGGGGCATCACGCCGTCGTCGGCCGCGACCACGAGGACGACGAGATCGGTGACCGAGGCGCCGCGGGCGCGCATGGCGGAGAAGGCCTCGTGGCCCGGCGTGTCGATGAAGACGATCTCGCCTTCCTTGGTCTTGACCTTGTAGGCGCCGATGTGCTGGGTGATGCCGCCGCTCTCCTTGGAGGCGATGTCGCTCTTGCGGATCGCGTCCAGCAGCGAGGTCTTGCCGTGGTCGACGTGGCCCATGATGGTGACGATGGGCGGACGCTTCTCCCGCTGCTCGTCGGAGGTCTCGTCCTCGGAGAAGAACTTCTCCTCCTGGAAGGCGACGTTCTCGAGCTCGTAACCCCAGTCCGAGGCCACGATCACGGCCGTGTCGTAGTCGAGGGTGGAGTTGATGGTGACCATCTGGCCCAGGCTCAGCAACTTCTTCATGAGCTCGGTGCCCTTGAGCTGCATCTGCTTGGCCAGCTCGGACACGGAGATGAACTCGTCGACCTTGATCTTGCGCTTGCCCTCGGGGGGCAGCGCGGGCCTGACGGACTCCATCTTCTTTCGGGCGTGGTAACCGGTCTTGCGCAGAAGCTCGTCTTCCTGCCGCTTCTCTTTGTAAGACGCGGAGGTCTCGGGCTTCTTGACGCCGGACGCGTCCTCGCCGGGCTTGGCGCCGTCCACCCGGGTCGCGGACTTGGCGCCGGGGGTGGGCAGCACGATGAAGCGACCGGTGGGGCCGAGCTTCTTCTCCTCCTTGGGGCCGACGGCGACGCCACCCGGGCGGGCGGCGGCGGTGCGGGCCGCGGGAGCGGCAGGCTTCTCGAGGGGGGAGGCGGAGGCCTCGGGGCGGGCCGAGGATGGTAAAAAGCGCTTGGAGGAAGGCTTGGCGTCGTCCTCCGGGGAGGCCGGGGCGTGGGCATCCTGGGACGCTGGCGTTTCAGTGCTCCCGTGCAGGGCAGCGGGGGCCGGCGAAGCGGTCTCTTGGGCAGCGGGCTCCTCAACGGCCTGGGCCGGGTCGGAGGGGGTCCGGGTCGGGTTCGGCGCGGGCAGGTCGGCCGGCTCGGTGCCGGAAGGTGAGGCGGTCCCGGACTCGACGGGTTCATCAGCGGTCACGGGCTCCGGGGCGGGGGATCCCGAGGAGATCTCCGCCGGGGAGGTGCCCTCGACCGGAGCGTCGGCCGCGGGCTCGGGGGCGACGACCGCCTCGACGGTCGCGGGCTCCTCGGTCCGGGGTCGGCGGGCGGCCGGGCGTGGCCGGGGAGAGGAAGGCGTTCCCTCCTCCGGTCCCTCGTCGATGACCGGCAGGCCGGAGGACCGGTTTTCGTTTGCCCTGGAGTCCGCCGGTTTCTGGTCGGCGGGCTTCGCGTCACCCGAGGGTGCATCGGCAGACGTCGGGTCGGCGACATCCTCGCGGGAGGTGACCCGGCGGCGTCGCACGGCGGGCTCCGCCGGAGTTGCTTCCTCGGGCTTGTCCGAGGTCTGCGTGACGGCCCTGCGCCGGATCATGGCGCCTCCGGACACCGCCGTCTCGAGGATGGCGGCGCGGCGCTTGCGCTTGATGCTCTCCAGGACGGTGTCGGCCTGGTCGCGGGTGAGCTCGGTGTACTTCGAGACCTTCTCGAAGACGCCGAGTTCCTTCACTTCGTCAACGATCGCCTGCTGTTCCAGGCCGGATTCCTTGGCGAGGTACATAATCTTGATGCTATCGGACATGCGTCTCTCCCGACCTGCCTGGGGGCAGAGTCAAAAGCGCGTTTGAAAGTTGCGAAAGGATCGGTTCCAGGATCTCCGCCGGGCCGAGTCCGCCGCTGCGGCGCAGCAGCCGGATGCGATCCCGGTAGGCTTCGATGGCCAGGCCCAGCAGGGCGGTGACCGCGGGACGGCCATGCTCGCAGGCGAAGCGGGACTTGCGCGAGGTGCAGGCCCGCTCGAAGCAGGCGGACTGTGGACACAGGGAGACCCCCCGACCGTGTTGCGGGGTCCCGGGCACGACACAGGTCCAGGACCCGCCGTCGCGGGTGAAGCGGACCAGGTCGCGCGCCGCCAGACGGGACCGGCAGGCCGCGCAAGTTCGTACTCCGGTCGCGTGGGATCGCGACTTGACCGCGTGGGACCGCGCTTTGATCGCGGCTCCGGCGGGGCTGGGCGTGCGGGTCTGGGTCATGGACGTGGCTCCTGCTTCCGTTCCATCAGTCCTCGGGTCCGTCGAGGTAGCCGCCGAGCGGGGCGAACTCCTTGGAGTCCGCGCGCTCCTCCATCCCGAGGGCCACGCCGGCGGAGTAGTGGATCTGCTGGCACTGCCGCAGCGGGAGACCGGTGTTCTCAGCCATCTCCGCAGGCGGGGACTGGAAGATCTGGGCGACGGTGGTGTAGCCGCTGGACTTGAGGATGGAGAGGGCATGATCGTCGACCCCCTGCAGCTCAAGGATGCGCTCGTCCTCGCTGACGAGCTCCTCGCCGCCGTCCTGCATCTCGAGGAGCAGGCGGGCGCCGCTGGAGATGCGCACGGCCGCGTCCATGCCGCCGAGGCCGGGGATGGAGGCGAGATCCTCGGGGTTGGCCGAGGCCACGTCCTCGAGGGACCGCCACCCGAGCTTGAAGATGGTCTCGGCCAGGTCCGGGCCGACGCCCTCGATGGAGGCGATCTGGTCGCGCATGCGCTTCTCGAGCTCGACGACCTTGCTCTCGCTGTAGATGTCGATCTTCCAGCCCGTGAGCTGGGAGGCGAGGCGCACGTTCTGGCCGCGCTTGCCGATGGCCAGGCTGAGTTGGTCGTCGGGGATGATCAACTCCATGGTGTGGGCGGCGGAGTCGACGATGATCTTGGACACCTGGGACGGGGCGATGCTGTTGCATACGAAGCGCGCGGGCTCGGAGTCCCACGGGACGATGTCGATCTTCTCACCCTTGAGGAACTGCTTGATGTTCTGGACGCGCAGGCCCTTGAGGCCGACGCAGGCGCCCACCGGATCCACGTCGCGGTCGCGGCTGGAGACGGCGATCTTGGTGCGGGAGCCGGGCTCCCGGGCGATGGCCTCGATGGTCACGATGCCCTGGAAGATCTCGGGGACCTCCATCTCGAAGAGCCGGCGCACCAGGCCCTCCTCGCGGCGGGACAGCGAGATCTGCGGACCGCGGGGGTCGAGCTTGCTGTCCTTCTTGTTGTCGCTGCGGACCTCTTTCACGTAGGCGACGATGCGGTCGCCGGCCCGGTAGCTCTCGGTGGCGATCTGCTCCTTCTGGGTGAGGACCGCCTCGGTGCGCCCGATGTCGACGATGATGTTGCCCTTCTCGAACCGTCGCACGACGCCGTTGATCACGTCCCCCACGCGGTCCTTGAACTCCCGGTAGATGGTTTCGCGCTCGGCGGCACGCACGCGCTGGATGATGACCTGCTTGGCGGTCTGGGCGGCGATGCGGCCGAAGGTCTTGCGGTAGTCCTTGAGGTTGAGCAGCTTCCCGAACTGCTTCTCCTGCTCGATGGCCTTCTTCTCCTCGGTGGGATGATAGAAGATCTGGAACAGGATCTCGTCGCCCACCTCGGCCTCGAGGCCGTGGTCCTTGGCGTCGGCGTACGTGCAGGAGACGCCCGGCTCCGTGGAGCTCTCGGTAATCGTCAGGATCAGGAACAGGTCCACGGTGCCGGTCTCGGCGTTGTAGCGGGCCTCGAGCTGCCGGTTGGCCCCGAAGACCTTGCGGGCGGCGGACAGGATGGCCTGCTCCAGCGTGTCGACCAGGATCGCCTTGTCGATGTTCTTGTCTCTGCTGACGGATTCCAGAAGTTTGTCCAACTCGAATTGCATGCCAACCTCCACAGATCGAAAATCCCCGCGGCCGGAGCCCTACTCGTACACCAGATGCGCCGTGGCCACATGGGAGAACGGCAGGCGGACCGGACCGGCCTCGCCCTTCGTGCCGCCCTCGAGGACGAGGACTTCCCCGTCCACGGCGGTCAGGCGGCCCTGGTGGCGCTTGCGGGCCAGCGGGGCGTCGGGGCGGCACTTGACCTTCACCGGCGACCCCACGTAGCGGGCGCATTGTTCCAGCGTGAACAGCCGGCGCTCCAGGCCCGGCGACGACACCTCGAGGGTGTAGGCGCCCGGCAGGGGATCGGCCTCGTCCAGCTGCAGGTTCAGTTTCCGGGTGACCTCGGTGAGGATCCCGAGGTCGACCCCCTGCTCCCGTTCGACGTACACCCGGAGGATCACGCGCCCGGCCTCGGTCGTCCACTCGACCCCCCACAGGGAGACGTCGCAGTCGGAGACGACTTTTTCCAAGACGGGAAGCACGTTTTTCAGATCCGGGTACGCCATCGGGACGCTCGGTTTTCGAAGGTAAAAAAAAAGTGGGCGAAAGGGCCCACTTCACGGTCACCTTCAAATGCACGCCCCACATACCAGAATTGGGTGGGCGATGCAAGCGTTTTTTCAGGCGGGGCGTCGAATCAGTCGCCAGGGTAGGGATCGTCGCCGGAGGGGACGGGGGCGGCCTTCTCCGTCTGGCCCAGGGGGGGGAGGGGGCCGCCGGAGAGGCGGTCCTGCGACCAGGTGCGGCCGATGAAGTACAGCGGGTCCACGCTTCGCCCGTCCACGAGGACGCCCAGGTGGAGGTGGGAGCCGGTGGAGCGCCCGGTGGAGCCGGTCAGGCCGACGACGGCGCCGGCGCCGAGGGCGTCCCCGGGCAGGACCAGGATCTCGGCGAGGTGGGCGTAGACGCTCTGCCAGCCGCCCTCGTGGTCGACGAAGACGGCGTTGCCGTAGACACCGTCGTACATGACCTTCTGGACCGTGCCGTCCGCCAGGGCGAGCACGGGGGTGCCCAGGCCCCGGGGGAAGTCGAGGCCGCGGTGCATCAGTACGGTCTGCAGGGTGGGGTGGATCCGGAAACCGTAGGGCGAGGAGATGTCCACGTCCTCGTAGGGCCACAGGATCGGCTCCCCGGCGCGGCGCAGGGTCCGCAGGGCGATGCGGTGTTCGGGATCGCCGCCGGGCTCCGCGCCGGGGGCGCCGCCGAGGGGGGCGATCAGATCTCCCGTGAGCACCGCCCGCTCGGAGGGGGTGGCCGGGCGTGGGGCTGCGGGGCTTCCGTGGTCGCAACCGGTCCAGAAGAGGACGAAGACCGCCGCGAGGGTGACGAGCGCGGCCACCGGATGGAGGCGGGGGAGACGACTCACCGGGGCACCGCCCGCAGGACCCACAGGCGACGGTCGTGGCGGCAGGAGAAGGCCAGATCCAGGAACCCGTCGAGGTCCAGGTCGTGCAGGCGCACCCAGTCGGGGGTCTCGCACGGGGAGAAGGTGAAGCGCCGCTGGAAGGACCAGTTGCCGGTCCCCGAGAACACGGCGACGGCCTTCTCGTCGGGGAGGGTCAGGAAGACGTCGGTGACGGCGTCGGCGTCCAGCCGGCCGGCCGCGATGCGCCCGGCGGTCGAGGGCAGGGTGAGCTCCACGCGCCCGGTGAGGGACCCCGAGACGGTGCGCAGCGCGTAGAGGCGGGGCCCTGCGAGGTCGGTCACCAGCACGTCGTCGAGACCGTCGCCGTCCACGTCCGTGATGGCGACGTCCCCGGGCCGGCCCCCCAGGTAGCGGGCGGCGGAGTAGGTCCAGGTACCGGCGTACTGCGTGATCACCGAGAGCAGCTGGGTGGCGCCGCGGACCACCACCAGGTCCCAGGCGCCGTCCTGGTCCGGGTCGATGCGGCCGATGGCCTGGGGCTGCCCTCCCATGGTGTTGATGCCGGTGAAGGTGCCCGCCGCCGGATCGTACAGGCTCAGGTTCTGGGACTGGAAGGCCGAGAGGACCACCTCGTCGCCCGGGGCGCCGTCGAGCTCGGCGGCCAGGAGGGCGGCGGGCCGGTCGGACCAGGGGAGCAGGGAGAAGGCTGCGTCGAGGTGAGGCGCGAAGTGATAGATCGCGGTGCCGTCGGGGACCAGGGAGACGCCCAGCACCCCGGGCGCCCCGTCGGTCGTCCGCACGACGCGGGCATGGAGGAACGGTCCCTCGAGCAGGACGCGCTGCACGGCGTGGTCCTCGGCGCCGCTGGTCCACAGCAGGGCGCCCGTGGTCAGGTCCTCGGAGAGGACGGCGACGATGAGGTCGGGTGCCCCGTCCCCGTCCAGGTCGGCCACGTCGGCGTCGGCCACGAGGTCGGAGAACACCAGTTCGATCAGGGGGGCGAAGTCGCCGGAGGGCTCCCGGCAGCCGGCGCAGCCGTCGAGGGGGGCGAGGTTCCCGTCGTCGCAGGTCTCTCCCGCCTCGACGCGGCCGTTGCCGCAGCCGTTCTCGCAGCCGGTGAGGTCCAGGTGACAGGAACTGTCACATGAGACCGTCCCGGAGGAGAAGCCCAGGCTGGTGCAGTCTGGCTCCGGAACATCATTGAGGTCGCAGGCCTCCTGTCCCTCCCTGACGCCGTTGCCGCAGCCACCGGAACACAGGGAATAGTCGTATTCGCAGTCCAGCCGACACCGCAGGTCGCCGCCAGCGAAGCCGGCGCCCACACAGTTGAGTCCCCCGAGGTCTCCGAGGTCGCAGGCCTCTCCGGGCTCGGCCACGCCGTTTCCGCAGGTGGAGCACAGTCGGGTGTCGTGGCGGCAGGCGTCGTCGCAGCGCAACACGCCCCGGTCGAAGCCCAGGTCCTCGCAGGCGAGGCCGCCGAGTTGCTGGAGGTCACAGTCTTCGGCCGAGTCCTGCACGCCGTCGCCGCAGCGGGGCCGCGTGCAGTCGGTGCGGCAGGTGTCGGGTTTGAAGTTGCTGTTGTCCACGCCCTGGTCGCACTCCTCCCCCGTGTTGCGGGCGCCGTCGCCGCATTCGCCGTAACTCTCGACCTCGAGGGGGTCGCAGGCGGCGGACACGACGAGCAGGGACAACAGCAGGGGAGCGAGGACACGCTTCATGACGGCCATTACATAGCACGTCGGACCCGGTCTGACCAGTCCGACCGATTGCCCTGATTGCCCTGCGCGCCAGGTCCGACAAGTTCCTTGACTGCCCGCCCGAACTCAATGTATCTATCATGAGCGCGAGTTTTTCTTGACGTTTCAACCCTTGGAATGGAGTTGCACATGAGCGAGTACAAGCCTTATGTTCCCGTGGACAGGCCCATGAAGGAGTTGACCCTCCCGGCGATCCTTCTGGGCGTGCTGATGTCGATGATCCTGGGCGCGGCCAACGCCTACCTCGGTCTGAAGGCCGGCATGACCGTCGCCGCGACCTTCCCGGCCGCCGTCATCGCCATGGCCGTGCTCAAGCTCTTCCGGGGGACCATCCTCGAGGAGAACCTGGCCCGTACCACCGGCGCCGTCGGCGAGGCCCTCGCGGCGGGCGCCATCTTCACGATCCCGGCGTTCATCGTGTCCGGGGTGTGGGCGAAGTTCAACTACCTGCAGGCCACCGCCCTGCTGCTCGTGGGCGGCGTGCTCGGCGTGCTGTTCGTCATCCTCCTGCGGCGCACCTTCATGGAGGACGCCAGCCTGCCGTTCCCCGAGTCCCAGGCCTGCACCGAGATCGTCAAGGCCGGCCAGGGCGGCAACTCCGGGGCGGGCATGGTCTTCGGCGCCATGGGCCTCTCGGCGCTCATCGAGATCTTCCGCAACGGCAACGGCATCCCGCTGCTGGGCAGCTCCCACAAGGTCATCACCGGAGTCGGCAAGGCCGTGCTGCCGGTCCAGACCCCGGCCTCCTCGCCCGCCTTCCTGGGCGTCGGCTTCATCATCGGGCCCAAGTTGGGCGCCATCACCCTGGCCGGCGGCGTGTTCGGCTGGCTCTTCCTGATGCCGATCATCATTTTCATGAACGTGATGGGCGGCACCGAGGTCGGCCAGAAGATCTGCGAGATCACCTCCGGTCCCGGGAACCCGGCGCCCGCGCTGTTCGGCCTGATGGGCGGACAGAAGGGCCTGTACGCCCAGAACGTCAAGATCATCGCCATCGGGGCCATGATCGTCGGCGCGTTCTTCACCCTCTTCAAGATGCGCAACAACCTCATCATCGGAATGAAGCGCTCCATCGCCTCCCTCTCCGGCGGCGGCGGCGACGCGTCCGTCGAGCGGCCCCACCAGGACATGAACTTCAAGACCGTGCTGATTGCCATCGTGGGCACCGTGGCGGCCATGTTCGCCGTGTACTTCTGGCTGACCAAGAGCCCGGTGATCGCGCTCGTTACCACCCTGGTCATGGTCGTCGCCGGCTTCGTGTTCGCCGCGGTCGCCGGCTACCTCGTGTCCATCATCGGCTCTTCCTCGAACCCGATCTCCGGGCTCACGCTCTCCACCCTGCTGCTGGCCGCCGGCCTCCTCGTGCTCCTGGGCATGAAGGGCCAGTCGGGCATCGCCGCCGTGCTGGGCGTGGCCACGGTCGTGTGCTGTGTCGCGGGCGTCGCCGGCGACATGATCCAGGACTGGCGCGTGGGCTACAACCTGGGCGCTACCCCCTGGAAGATGCAGGTGGGCGGCCTGATCGGCGTGGTCGCCGCCGCGCTGGTCCTGGTCCCCGTGCTCTGGCTGCTGCACACCTACGGCGGCGGCATCGGCACCGACGCGCTGCCGGCCCCCCAGGCGGGCCTGATGGCCGAGATGTCCAAGGGCATCATCGGCGGGACCATGGAGTGGGGCCTGATCGTCATCGGCATGCTCTTCGCCGTGGCCCTGATCCTCATCGGCGCCCCCTCCCCCATGCTCATCGCGGTGGGCATGTACCTGCCGTTTGACACCGTCTCCGCCATCTTCATCGGCGGCATCATCGCCTGGGTCGTGGGTGTGTTCGTGAAGCGCGCGGCCAAGGACGACAAGGAGACCCGCGAGCGCGTCGAGAACCGCGGCCTGCTCATCGCGTCGGGCCTGGTGGCCGGCGAGGCCCTGGTGGGCATCCTGCTCGCCGCCCTGGTCGCCGCCAAGCTCAAGCTCTACGCGGCGCCCGCCGAGGCGGCCGACCTGGTCAAGCAGGGCTACAAGGTCTTCTACAAGATCCCCTCCTGGTTCGGCCACTGGTCCACCGCGCTTCTCGTGATCGTCGGCCTGGGCGCCTTCATCACCTACTTCTCCCTGCAGGCGCTCAAGGCTCCGGCCGAGGCACCCTCCGACGAGCAGGGCTCCGACGAATAACCGTCCCATGAACCTGTTCCCCGCCACCGTCCGCTTCCGCCAGGCCTGCGCCTTCGAGACCGACCCCGACGGGGACGTGGTCCTGCTGGTCCCTCCCCCGACGAGCTGGCTCTCCCGCGTGCTGCACGGCTCCCGGGTGCGCCGGCTCCAGTTGGACCGCCTGGGGTCCGCCGTGTTCGCCGCGTGCGGAGACGGCAGCGAATGGGACGAACTTTACGCGCAGGTCCTGCGCGCCTTCCCCGACGAGCCCGACCTGGAGCGCCGAACGGAGTTGTTTCTGCGGCACCTGGCCCAGAATGGATGGATCCAGGCCCTCGTTCCGCCGGGGGACGACCCCGCTTAAGGAGTACCGTCATGGTCCAAAATCTTCAGGGAGTCCCATGCCTGGTCACCGGCGGCGCCGGCTTCATCGGATCCCACGTTTCCCAACACCTGATCGAGGCGGGAGCGCGGGTCATCATCCTCGACGACCTCTCCTCGGGGCACGAGCACAACCTCGAGGGGCTCCTCCCCCACGCCCGCTTCGTGGTCGGCGATTTGCGCGACCGGGATCTTCTGGAGCGCCTCATGCCCGGCGTGGAGCTGGTGTTCCACCTGGGGGCGCTCCCCTCGGTCGTCTACTCCGTCGAGCACCCGGTCGAGAGCCTGTCGGTGAATTTCCAGGGGACCGCCACCCTCGCCGAGGTCGCCCGCCTCAACGGGGTGCGCCGCATCGTGTTCTCCAGCTCCTGCGCCGTGTACGGGCCCCGCGCCTCGGGCGCCCTCGCCGAGGACCGGCTCCCGGATCCCGCCTCGCCGTACGCCACCGCCAAGCTCGCCAGCGAGCATCTGCTCTTGAACTTCCAGCATCTCTTCGGCCTCGAGGCCGTCTGCCTGCGGTACTTCAACGTGTTCGGTCCGCGCCAGGATCCGGACTCCCCCTACGGCGCGGTCATCCCCCTGTTCGTCAAGGCCCTCTTGGAGCGCCGTCGGCCGGTGATCTTCGGGGACGGGCGACAGACCCGGGACTTCGTGCCCGTGGAGCAGGTGGCCTGGACCAACCTGAGGGCCGCGTCCTGCGCTCCCGGACAGGTCGTCAACGTCGGCAACGGACGACAGACCGACCTGTGGGAGATCCTGCGCGCCCTCTCCGACGCCCTCGACGTCCACCTCGAGCCCGAGCTGCAGCCCCCGCGCCCGGGCGACATCCGCGAGTCGCTCTGCGAGACGACCCGCAACCGCGAGGTCTTCGGCGCTTTCGACGGCCCGGACCTGCCCGAATCCCTCGCCCGCTGCGCCCTGTGGTTTGCCGGCCGCCTCCCCGGTCATCGGTTATGAAACATTTTACCCGGGTGATATTGGCAACTTAAATTTACCCGGGTATAAACTGCCTCGCGGGGCCCGGACCGATGCGTGACGCCGGTCACCACCCCCGCCGGAGGACCCATGAAACCGATGAGCGAGACCTACACCGCCTTCGCGGGCGTCGAGCGCGTCGCCACCGCGGACCTGAAGACCCTGCTGCTGGAGACGAAGCGCCGGATCGACGGGGGCGAGGCGCGGACGATCCTGATCTTCGAGGACGCCACCGGTGCCCAGGTGGACTTCGACCTGTCGGGCACACCGGACGAGGTCCTGGCGCGCCTCGCGGCGCACCCCCACCTGGCCCCGGCGGTGGGACGGGAGGTCCGCGCCCGCCGCGGCCCCGGCCGCCCGCGACTCGGCGTGGTGTCCCGGGAGGTGTCGCTGTTGCCGCGGCATTGGGAGTGGCTCGAGGCGCAGCCGTCGGGCTGCTCGGCCGCGCTGCGACGGCTGGTGGAAGAGATCGGAAGAGCACACGTCTGAACTCCAGTCACCGAATACGAT
>CALKWH010000246.1 GCA_938004375.1 uncultured Pseudomonadota bacterium | reverse complement strand
CCAGTTTGCGTCATGTTCTGTCTGTCCAGGTTCTGCTCATTTACCTCAACCTTGGCCTGCGGCGCCCGCTTGATTGACTCGTTGAAGTGGTACGCGTGCGGGCAGTCCATCCGATCCCCAGCCAGGATCTGTTTGGTCGTGATGATCTGGATCTTCCTGTGCTTGCCCCAGGCGGACTCGTAGTAGCCCGCCTTGGCGGCCTCGGCCTTCATGTCCTTCGTGGGCTCCTGGACCGTGATCAGGACGCCCATGGCCGCCTTCTGGGCCGCTACGGTCCCCACGAGGTCCCGCACGTCCTTCGGGCCGGTCCCGCCACCCTTGACGCTGATGACGATCCGCTCGAACGGGCTGCCCGTTCCCGCGGTCTGGAACCGGATCACGCCATCAACTCCGTGGTCGCCGCTCTTGCGGGGGGACGGGACACCCCCGACTCGGAAGATGGCCCAATCCTGGAAGTGGAGGGGCTTGTCCGCCGCGAGTTTGCGGGCGCCATCCAGGTCCACCGGCTCCCCGATCACCTTGTAGGAGGACTCGGATCCCGGGAACTTGTCCGTCAACCGCTGCTGTATCAGCCCCGTGGCCAGGGGCGTCACGTCGATCCCGATCCAGCGCCTCTTCAGCCGCTGGGCAGCCATGATGGTCGTCCCGCATCCGCAGAATGCGTCGAGGACCGTGTCCCCCTCCTTCGTGCAGGACCGGATGATCCGAGATAGCAGGCCCTCGGGCTTCTGAGTGTCGTACCCGAGGCGCTCGGGGTGCCCGGAGACGAGCCATGCAACATCCCCGTCGATTTCCCCGCCATCCGCCAGGAACCCGCGCGTGTGGGGCTGGTAGGCCCAGAGGTCTTGAACAGGGATCCCCTCGCCCGCGTACTGTTTTGCCCGGGGCGCCTTGCCTGGGCCGGACGGCGGGACGATGAACCCCTTGGCTAGCAGGTAGTCCAGGCGCTCCATCATCGGCAGATCGCTGATGTCCTCGCCCAGCAGTTCGTACATGCTCTTCGGGGGCTGCCAGTGTCTGCCGATGGTAGTCGGGTTGAAACCCAGCCACTCCTTTCCGGAGTCCCCCGTCCTGACCCCGGGACCCGTCAGATCCCCGTAGTCCTTGTAGGCCCCACGCTCGTCCTGGCAAGTGAACCGCTCGGCCATGTAACTCTTCGCGTAGGGCGTCCGGACCACGTTGAACACGGCGGCCGAGGACTTCGTGTACCGCAGGATGACGTCGTGGATCTTGCCCATGGCGTTGCGGGAGTTGTGGACGTTCGTCCGCCTCCAGATGATCTCGTTGCCGAAGTTCTTCGGCCCGAAGATGCAGTCCAGCAGGAGTTTCAGGTAGTGACTGGCCGTCGGGTCGCAGTGCAGGAAGAACGTCCCGGTTGGCTTGAGTACCCGGTGGAGTTCGACCAGCCGCGGGGCCATGTTCGCGAGGTAGGCCATCATTGGCGTGGTGTCCAGGATCTGGAACAGCGCCTCCATCGTGGTGGCGAGGTCCCCCCCGGCTGCCACGACCTCCTCGTATGCCTGGATGGCTGCCTCGTCCCACGTCCAGGTATCCGTGAACGCCTGAATCTGTGCCGTGGACTCAACCGTGGCGACCTTCTCGAAGAGGACGTTGTAGCCTGCGTTGCTGTTGAACGGCGGGTCGATGTACACGCAGTCTACGCTCTCGGACCGCAGGTGACTGTCCGAGTATTTCCGCAGCACTTCCAGGTTGTTGCCATAGAAAAGGATGTTGGGATCAGGCAAGGGCGACCTCCGGCGTTGACCGGCCGGATTGTCTCACCACGGGATCGACCCATGCAAGCCTGTGCCGGGTGGCTTTGCCGTTCGCCCCAACGCGCCCCGTTGACCGCGACCACGCCCGGATACCCCACCGGGTTCCTCCAGGGGCCTAGAACGGGCTGTTTGGGGCCTACGACGGGAAGAGATCCTTCTCGATGACCTTGAGGCAGCGGTTCATGTAGAAGTGGTCGGGCTCGTGCTTCGCGGCCCGGACCCGGATGCCGAACCTGGGGTCCGCGGGGTTCAAGGCGTCAAAGAGGATCAGCCCGATCCCGCACATCCCGCACAGGGCGTCCAGGCGGCTCAACTCCTCTGACGATGCCTGCTGGGGGACCACGAGGTAGGTCCGGTGGCTGAACAGGCGGTAGGCGCAGGCTTGCCCGAACGCGGTGATGAGTTGGGCGGTGTCCGTTTTGATTTCCGCCGTCACGATCTCAGTCGGGGCCTTGATGATGTCCGACCGACCTGGCTCCTTCTTGCCGATCACGTCGGGCGTTCCCCACTTGTCCTTGAAGACGCTCCCGCCGAGGGGGATCGCCCTGGTGCATTCCTCCACGTCCGTCTCTAGCCACTCCGCGAACGGCTTGTAGAAGTCCTCCTCCTTGACCTTCGGGGACGTCACGACCGGAACTGAAGGCGTGGCGTCCTGGGCTTTCCCGAACTCGACAAGGCGGTACACGCCGGGAGACACCTTCTCGACCACGTCCTCCATCTTCGTCAGGCGGTACACCGTTCCGTGGACCGTCCCGACAGCGAAGTCAGGGTGGGACTCCCTGATCATGCGTTTGATTTCTGCGAAGTGGAGACCGTCCGGGTGTGCCTTCAGGATGCCGATGGCCAGTTCCGTGATCTGGTCCCGCTTCGTTGCCACGACAAGCCCTCTCTCGACTGGCCGGATTCTATCAGGGCGACCGGACTGCGAACAGGCGTCCCGTAAGAGGAACGCCCCCACAGCCAGAGGCTCGCTCCTCGGCGGCAAGGCCGGGCAGCCTGTGTCCGCCCCCCGAAGGCCGCGGAGGCTAGAAGACCTTCTTGGACCCGAGAGATCGGAAGAGCGTCGTGTAGGGAAAGAGTGTAGATCTCGGTGGT
>CALKWH010000245.1 GCA_938004375.1 uncultured Pseudomonadota bacterium | reverse complement strand
GGGCGGGCCGGTCCGCGGCGCGGCTGTCGGCGGGCGCGGCGGCCGCGGTGGGCGGCGGGGGCGCGCCGGGCTCGGACACGCCCACGTTCTGCTGGCTGAAGGCCCGCAGGCTCTTGGACTCCTCGCGCTTGACGGTGGTCATGCTGTCAGCCGCCATGTCCGGGGAGATGGTGGCGTCCTCGCCCGCAGCCGGCTCCTCGGCGGGCTTGGACTCGGGGGCGTCGGAGCCCTCGTCGTCGACGGACTTCTCCTGGTTCTTGTCCTCCTTGCCCTTCTTCCGGCTCTTGGACTTGCCTTTGTCCTTACCGTCCTCCTCGAGCTCGGCCTGCTCCTCGTCGGCGTCGTCGAGGCGTTCGTTCTCGGCGGTGGCCTCGGCGGCGGTGGGCACGTACAGCGAGGTGAACGGCGTCACGAGCTCGTAGCGCAGGCCCAGATCCAGCAGCTCCTCGGGGGAGGCGCCGTCCTGCATGTACTGCAGCAGGCGCTGGTAGGCCCAGCGGCGCGGCAGCTCCTTGCCCTTGGTGAACCGGGACCACGAGACGGCGAAGGTTCGCTCCCAGGTCTTGCCGTCGAGGGCGCCGCGAAGGACGACCTTCTTCGGCAGCGCCGAACCGGTGGCCTGGCCGACGACGGTCAGATCCTCGCCCGGGCGCAGGGTGAAGCGGCCGCGGGGGTAGGGCTGGGAGAGGGCGCTCTGGTCGAAGGAGACCTCGGCGTTGCGCAGCACCGGGCGGCGCAGGCCGTTGATCCAGGGGGCGACCGTGCGCAGGTGTCCGGGCTCTGTCACCAGCAGCGGCTTCACGTCGCCGGCCAGGCGGGTGAGGACATCCAGGCCGGGGCCGTCCACGATGGCCACGGCGCGGAACGACACGAACACCGGCAGCTCCGCCCACTTCCGGGCGATGTCGGCGGGATCGAGCAGGCCCACGGTGGGCACGCCGTTGCCGACATAGAGCAGCACGGGCGCGGTGCCCGGCGTCCACTGGGCGAACACGGCGGCGGCCTCCTCGAGGAGCCCGGAGATGTCCGTGGCGCCGCCCTTCTTCTGGGCGCTCAGGTGCTCGAGCAGGGCGGTGGGGTCGCCCTGGCCGATGGTGACGAACGCCTGCTTCTCGCGCACGGCCATGTCACCGGTGAGGATGGTCACGCGGTCGCCGGGCTGCAGCGCGGACACCAGGTTCTCGACCATGGCGCGGGCCATCTGGAACTGGGCCGGCGAGGTGTCGGCCGAGACGTCCACGAGGACGGCCAGGTCGAGCTTGCGCGAGCGCTCCTCGACCGCGGTGAACGGGCGCAGGCGGATCATGGCGTGATCGCCCCGCTGGATCGCGGGGCCGCGGCGGCCGGCCGGGCGGTCGAACCAGCCGTGGGCCTGGCCGTCGTCGACGCCGTCGTCGAGGAGCTCGACGTGCAGGTCCGAGGTCACCTGGAAGTCCGAGGCCGTGAGCCGCAGCTTCTCGCCCTCGGCGAACAGGCCCAGGTTGGCGCGGAAGGCCGAGGCGCCGGCGTCGCGCAGGTTGACGGTCAACTGGAAGTCGCCGATCTCGGGGGACAGGCCGTCGGAGCCGAGCATGGCCAGGCTGTACATGCGGCGGTCGCGGTGCTCGCCCATGCGGGGCAGCCAGGTGGTGTAGCGGATGAAGATCTTCCGCTTCTGGCCGCCGTGGATCGGGTAGATGAACGCGCGGTAGCGGTCCTCGTCCTCCCACTCGAGCAGGGCCGGATCCTCGCGGGAGCCGGCGTAGACGTTGCTCTCGTACTGGGCCTTGGCCATCTCCTTGCCCTTGATCTTGCCGTACACCATCTTGCCGTCGCGGTCGACCGCGAAGCCGGTGACCAGCGCGTGCTCGGGCGCGCCGAAGCGGTAGACGCCCTCGAGGGTGGCGCGGGTGGGGTTCAGGAACTCCTGCGTCATCTCGGTGATGGCGTGGTCGCCCACGACGCGGACCTTGACGTCCATGGCGGTGATCACCAGCGGGATGTGGGCCTTGCCGCGGTCGCCGGGCGCGCGGGCGCCCAGCACGCCCTGGCCGGGGACGAGGTCGATCTCGGCGTCGGGGCGGTTCTCGAGGCCGCCCGAGGTGCTCTGCCACCAATTCATGGGCTGCACGGCGGGCGCGTCGCCCAGGGTGAGCAGGTGGCCGGGCTTCACCAGGAACCGGGCGCCGTCGCGCACCGCGAGGATCTCGCCGGAGATGACGCGCAGCTGCGGGGCCTCGCCGTCGACGACCTCGACGATGGCGTCCTGGCCGCGCAGGCGCCAGGCGCCCCACTGCCCGTCGGCGGACACCGCGCGCGGGAACTCGAACCAGGCCGTGCCGTCCTGCACGTGGGGGAACAACTGCTGCGCCACCGCCTTGGCGTTGGGCCGCAGGTGGATGCGCACGCCGTTCTCGTGGACCAGCAGCGCGTGTCCCTCGCCGGTGGACAGGGTCTGCCCGGCGGCGAGCAGGGTGCGCTCGTACAGGGGCTTGCCGGCGACCAGGGCGTCGCCCTGCAGGTTCTCGGCGAGGGCGATGGACGGCGCGAACCCTTCGGTCAGATCCTTCTCGGGCGGCTCGTGCCCGCAGGAGAACAGGGAAATAGCAGAAATCAAACATATCAGGACGGGGAAGGGGCGGGGTAGGGTCATGGGACAGCCTCCGTGAATTGCTACAGGTGGAAAGACTATGCTTTATCTGGGCGAAAGTAAACGTTCAAAATACGCACGCGCGTGGGTCGGGCGCAGGCGACCCGGTGGCGCACGTTGTACTGCAGCGAATCAATTTTCTTTCCCCCCACATACCATTATGCACAACGCGCGCTTCACCTCGCCCAGCGCCACGCCCGGCGTCGAGAACCCCGAGTCCCGCACCGTGTAAATGCGGGGCGCCCGCACGAACGGCACCTCGCCCCAGGGGGCGGGGCGGCCGTCGGGGGCCAGATCCACGATCACGTCGGGGGCGGCGTGCACCAGATCCTCCATGCCCATGGCCGGATAGGCCGCGGGCCCCGCGGGCAGGGCGCTCACGCCGCCGCACAACCGCACCAGCTCGTCGAGATAGGTCCCCGGTCCGGCGGCCACCAGGTGGGCGAGGCGCCCGGAGGAGCGCCCCAGGGTGACGAGCACCCGCGGCCGCGCGCCCCCCGGGCAGGTCTGCGGCGCCAGCTCGGCCTCGAGCAGGCGGACCAGCGCCGCGGCCTCGGCGTCGCGCCCGGTGCGGCGGCCCAGCGCGAGGATGGACGCCCTCACCTCGGCCACCGAGCGCGTGCGCAGCTCCAGCGACCGGATCCCCAGGGACTTCAGTTTCCCCGCGGCCTCGGCGTGCAGCTCGGAGAGCAGCACCAGATCCGGCCCCAGCGCGGCCACCCGCTCGAGATCCACGTCGAGGAACCCGCCCACCTTCGGCAGGGCCCGCACGGCCTCGGGCCGGTCGTCGAACTGGGTCACGCCCACCACGCGGTCGCCCACCCCCAGCGCGAAGGCCATCTGGGTCAGCGAGGGCGACAGGGACACGATCCGGCGCGCCGGCCCCTCGTCCGCGGGGCGTCGCCCGCAGTGCACGAGCAGCGCGAGCGCGGCCACCAGGACCGGGCCAATCCGTCCACCGAACGCGTGATGAAGAAAGGGGCTTGTCAAGTCCGTGAAAACCCGTTAGAAAGGGTGCCGCGCGGGATTAACTCAGTTGGCAGAGTGTCAGCTTCCCAAGCTGAATGTCGCGGGTTCGAACCCCGTATCCCGCTCCAAACCGAAAACTCATTTTTCCAACGCCTTCGAGGCCGCCAGGCGCTCCTCCATGAAGGCCTTCAGGCGCCGCGCGCGCTCCTCCCAGGTGTAGCCGCGGGCGTCCTCGCGGGCGCGCTCGGCCAGGGAGCCGGCGAACAGCGGATCGTCGGCCAGGCGGTGCAGGGCCTCGGCGGCGGCGTCCACGTCGTCGGCGGGCACGCGCATGGAGTTGACGCCGTGGTGGAGCAGCTCGGCGGTGTCGGGCAGATCCGGCGCCAGGATGGGACGGCCGGCGGCCAGGTAGTTGAACACCTTGATGGGCAGCACGGTGCGGTGGTGTTCGCGCAGGGGCTTGCCCGTGGGCGGGATGATCAGCACGTCGGCCGCGTACAGGTAGGGCGGGACCTTGTTGGGGGTGACCCAGCCCATCACGTGGACGTTGCGCAGCCCCTTGCTGTCCGCGTAGGCCATGACGCGGTTGACGTCGGCCTCGGTGGGGCCGCCCACCAGCACGAACGACAGATCCTGCGCCTTCTCGGCGATATCCACCACGATCTCGATGCCCTTGATGGCGGTCATGTGGCCGGTGTAGACCACGGTGAACTCGCGCTCGGGCAGGCCCAGCATGCGTCGCGCCTCCTCCTTGGTCAACTCCGGCTCGAACTCCTTGGGGTCGTACCCGTTGTGCAGGGCGACGACCTTCTCCTCGGGCACGCCGGCGTCGATGAAGGCCTGGCGCGACAGGTCGCTGTGGGTGGTGATGCCCAGGAAGTTGGGGTGGGCGGCGACCTTGCGCAGCAGCGGCACGGTGTAGGGGTATTCTTTAGGCAGCAGGCGGTAGGTCTCGAACAGCGCCCGCCCGCCGCGGGCCAGCGTGAGCAGCACCGGCAGGATGTTGCGGCTGTAGATCAGGTCGTAGTCGCCGAAGCTGGCCAGCACCGGGGCGGCGACGCCGTGGGTGAACTTCTCGACGCGGAACTTGTTGGTGGGCCAGGCGGTGAAGATGTCGCGCAGGCGGAACGTGGGGTCGACGCCGTAGAACTCGCAGATCTTGCGCAGTTTCTTCTCGCCCTTGAGCATCAGATGCTCGGCCAGGGTCGGGATCATGAAGTCCACGGTCACGCCCAGGCGCCCCAGGTTGGACGCGGTCGTGACGACCTGGTTCGTCGAGGTCCAGTAGCTCGGAAAGTGATCGTCGCAGATGGTGCAGACTCGCATGGGATGGTCCTTGGGGCGATGTATAATATGTCCCGCCACCGCCGGCCACTGTATTGCATGTCGCCGGAATTGACAAGGAAAGCCCTTCTCCCTGGTGGACCGCGGTGGCTTGCCGGTCGATGACGACCGGGCCACCGCATCTTCTTCCCATATGGACTGCGGTGGCTTGCCGGTCGATGACGACCGGGCCACCGCATCTTCCTCCTCTTTTTCAATTTACCGGCAACTTTTCCCCCCCGCTCCCGACAATGAATTCATGACCCCTCAATATCCACCACAACCGGAACAGCGTTGGCCTCATGCTCCCACCCACTGGTTTTTTCATGAAGGGATATATATGGTCACCGCCTCCACTCTGAAAAAAGTCCCGCTTTTCGACACCCCGGAAAAGAAGGAATATCTGCAGGATTTGCTGTTCCGTTGCGTTTCGGAGCATTCCTGGGACCTCGACGCATGGGCAATCCTATCAAACCACTACCACCTGGTGTTGCGTTCCTCCGAAAAACCTGGAGAGTTCCGAAGCCTCATCAGGAAATTTCACAGTCTATCTGCCAGATGGGTGAATGAGGTCGACCGGACACCGGGGCGTCGCGTGTGGTTTCAGTATTGGGATTCGCTCATCACTTACCAGGGGTCATATCTGGCACGCCTTGGGTATGTTCATGCCAACGCAGTACGACATGGGTTGGTTATGCATCCGGAGGATTATCCATGGTGTTCGGCAGCCTGGTTCTTGCGCCATGCCCCGAAGGATTTCGCGACGCAGGTGATGCGGTTTCGCATGGATAAAATAAAAATATACGATTATTTTTGAAAAGCGGTGGCCCGGTCGTCGTCGACCGGCAAGCCACCGCAGTCCATGAAGGGGAGAAGAAAGCGGTGGCAAGCCACCGCACTCCATACTATAAATTCCGACGAAAGGAAGGTGCCCCTTGACCCGTTCCCCCTTCGCCCGCGTCCTCCCGTTCGTCCTCGCGCTCGCCCTCGCGGCCTGCGACGACGGCGGCGGCTCCAACAACAGCAACACGAACAACGTCAACAACGTCAACAACGTCAACAACACGAACAACGTCAACAACACCAACAACGTCAGCAATCCGTGCGACACTGTCGAGTGCACCCTCCACGCCACCTGCAACCCCGACGACGGGCAGTGTGAATGCGACGAGGGGTACACGCTCCACGACACCCTCTGCGTGAACGCGCTGATGGTGCCGTGCGCCGACGTGGCGCCCGAGAACGCGACCTCCGAGGTCGTCGACGTCGAGATCACCTGGAACGCCGACACCGGCTGGACCCCGCCGGCGGCGTGCGCGTGGACCTGCGACCCCGGCTACGCCGAGAACCGCGACGGCACCGGCTGCCTGGCCACTCCCCAGGTGCCCCTGCCGGGCTTCGGCGCGCTCTCGGGCGATTGCGGCGTGCTCGACGCCGAGCTCACCTCGCCGGATCCCTCCTACCACCTGCTGACCATGGACTTCGGCGTCGACGTCTACGACGCCGGCGACTACGACCAGCTCACCCCGGGCGGCCAGATCCTGGCCACCACCGCCAACGCCGGCGGCAGCTCGGGCTGGTCCGAGTGCTTCGCCTACGAGGTGCTCGCCCGCTGCGAGCTCGCCATCCTGCTCAAGACCGAGACCGAGGTAGACTACGTGGACCCGCCCCCCAGCGCGATGACCGACATGCTCGTCGAGCTCGACGGGATGAAGATCGGCGTCTCGGTGGTGCGGGCGATGACCTATCCCCGCGACACGCCGCCCAGCTACGACGCCGCGGTCACGCTGCTGACCCGCAAGCTCGAGGACATCCAGGCGAGCACCCTCGAGGTGGATCCCGCCGACGCCTGGGTCAAGCAGATCCTGGCCGTCATGGCCGACTCCGCGGCCCATGAGGCCGTCTGGCGCCAGGCCTGGGAGTCCCTGGACCCGTCCATCACCGCCGACACCATCCTCTACGTCACCGTGACGAACGGCGCCGACGACCCCATCTACACCAACCAGATCTGATCCCCGCGATCACGGCGCGCCGAAGAGCTCCCGATACCAGCCCTCGATCCGCGCGGCTTCGTCGTCCGTCAGCGCCGAGAACTCCTGGCTCCTGGCCCGCTGGGAGAGCCGGCCTCCGTTCTGGTTCAGGAAGCGGTACAGCAGGTGGATGGTCCGCTCCGGCATGTCGACGAGCGTCCTCACCTGCTGTGCGAAGCGATCCTGGGCGCGAAGGAACGCGCTCTCGTCGGGCAGATCTTCCACGATGGTCTTGCGGACGCAGGCGTACAGGAACTCGGCGTGGGGCGTCGCGTCGAAGAAACGGTACAGGTCGGCCGTGTCGTTCCGTACGCGGACATTGAAGTCCCCGGTCGGCTCCCAGTCGATCCACGGGAGGATCCTGGCCGAGTGGCTCTCGAGGACGTCGCGGTACTCGTCGAGGCGCCCGAGGATGGCCGCCGACACGGGGAAGACGATCCCGGGCGGGTGAAAGCCGCGGCCCGCCAACACGTGATGGATCAGATACCGGTGAACGCGGCCATTGCCGTCCTCGAACGGGTGGATGTAGACGAAGCCAAAGGCGAGCGCGGCGGCGGCCATCACCGGGTCGAGCCGGCGGGACGGACCCTCGGCGAAGGCGAAGAGCCCCGAGAGCAGCGAGGGCAGATCCTCGGGACGGGCGCTCACGTGGTCGGGCATGGGCTGGTGGGTCTCGCGGTCGTGCGTCCCCACGAAGCCGCCCCCGGTCCGCAGCCCCGGCGTCACGAAGCGGGCGTCGCCGATGACCAGCTTCTGCAGGCGCAGCAGTTCTCCCTCGTCAAGCGGACGACGGCCGGCCTCGCCGATGGCGCGTCCCCACCGCGAGATCCGGTCCTGCGGCGGTCTCTCGCCCTCGATCGTGAAGCTGGCGCGGGAGTCGCTGACCAGCAGGAACGCCGCCGCCCGCGTCAGCAGGTCGCGCGGCACGGCGGCCACGGCCGCGACGGCCCGCTGGTGCCACTGCCCAGCGACGTCCTCCTCCAGCCGCGGCGTCCGGAAGATCATCGGACAGAACGCGGGCGTCCCCGGCAGGTTGTTCCACACCCGGTGCCGGGTCGAGGTCTCACCGGGAGTCGCCCACTGCAGCCGCGGGTCCACGACGGGGACGTAGCGTCCGGCCGGCGCGTCCGGCAGGTCCAGCGGCTCGCCGAGGAGCCACTCGTACAGGAACCACAGGCGGCGGGCGTAGGCGCCGGTCGGCTTGTCGCGGACCAGGGCGGCGATCGCCCGCGGACCCACGGTCTGAAAGAGCCGCTTGAGCACGGCCAGATCCAGCCCTTCGTGCTTGAGCGCGAAGGTCAGGTGCCCCTCGAGCGTCGGGGGCGGCGCGTGGCGCGGCGTGAGGAGGCGCCACCTGGCCTCATCCCGCAGGTGATGCCGCGAACTGATGGCAAAGAGCCTGTGCGGCGGCGGCACGGCCAGGTGGCACGCCTCGATGAGCGCCGAGTAGCCCGCCAGGGTCGCGGTCTCGGGCAGGCGGCGCTCCTGAAAGACGTTCACGGGGCCTGAAAAAGCGTAACTGGATTGTGTATCCATGAAAAATGTTTCTACCACATGAAAAATGGTTCTACAAGAGGCTGGTGTGTGAAATATGGTATTTCCATGAAGCGGATAGATCGAGAGTCGGAACCGCGCGGTCACTGAGCCCCGGCGCTGTCTTCTCCCCCGTAGGCTTGAAGGATCGCCAACGGCGGGACAGAAGACGCCGGAAGCATTGCGGTTCAGATCGGCGGTTCGAGCGCCAGGACGGCGTCGCCCAGGGCGACCAGGTCGTCAAGGCCCGTGCGGATGACCGCCTCCACGATGGCCAGGTCCAGTTCCTGATAGGCGTGCACGGCGACGTTGCGGAAGCCGATCATGCGGCGCAGCCGCTCGGCCAGGTCCCGGGGGACGATCCCGGCGCGGGCGAGCAGGTCGAAGGCGTCGGCCGAGCTCACAGGGATTCCCAGCCGGCGTACCCGCACGACGTGGTTGGCCAGGTCGATGGCCTGCTCGCACGCCCGGGTGACGTTGAGCACCGCCGCGTCCTGCCGGCTGTGGTCTTCGGCGAAGCCGGCGCCCGCCAGGGCCAGCTCCTCGCGGGCCCGCAGGATGCATCGCTGGATGCTCTGGATCTTGTTGACCACGATGTCGTTCATAGCGGCACGGCCCTCCCGGTCCGTCGGAACGCCTCCAGGATCTCGCGACGCTCCTCGTTGAGCTTCTGGTAATACGAGAGCGTGAGCATCTCGAACTCGTCGGCGGCCCGCTCGTCGGCGGCGAACAGCCGCCGGCCCCCCGCGACGACCTCTTTTTGCAGCACCGTCGGGACCCGGCGCAGGTCCACCAGATCGACCACGAGGCCGGTCGCGTCCTCGAGCTCAAAGCGCAGTTCGCCCAGGGGGCTCAGCGTGTCATCGGGCGCCCCGGGGGGCACCAGCACGGCGAGGTCCAGGTCGCTGTCGGCGCGCTCCTCGCCGCGGGCGCGGGACCCGTACAGATACACGGCCTGCGTGGCGGGGAGGTGTTTCGTGATGAGTCCGACGATCCGCGTGATATCCATGATGCTTCCGGGGTCCGGGCGTCCGGCTGACGTGCCGACATCATAGTGGACAACCCACTCCGGCGCAACCGTCGCGGCGATGGTCTCCCGGCGGTTCAGACCACCTCGTAGCGGGCGTCGATCACGGCGCGGAACGGGGGACTCACGGCGTGCCAGAGATCGGAAGAGCGTCGTGTAGGGGA
>CALKWH010000244.1 GCA_938004375.1 uncultured Pseudomonadota bacterium | reverse complement strand
ACCACCGAGATCTACACTCTTTCCCTACACGACGCTCTTCCGATCTCTGGCGAGCACCTCCTCGCTCTATGCCGGGCTGCCCATGCCCTTCTCCGAGGCCCTCCCCGTGAACACGCCCATCTCGCCCTACGCCGCGAGCAAGAAGGCTGCCGAGGTGATGGCCTACACCTACCATTTTCTCTTCGGAATGGACGTCTCGGTAGTCCGCTACTTCACGGTGTTCGGCCCCGCGGGCCGGCCCGACATGAGCATCTACCGCTTCATCCAGTGGATCACCCACGGTCGCCGCCTCCAACTCACCGGTGACGGCTCCCAGAGCCGGGACTTCACCTTCGTCGACGACATCGCCCGGGGCACCATCGCCGCGCTGCGGCCGGTGGGCTTCGAGATCATCAACCTCGGCGGCGGGCGGAACCCGCGCAGCATGCTGGACGTGATCCGCCACCTCGAGGGCGCCCTGGGGAAGCCCGCCGACATCGAACACCTCCCCATGCCCCCCGAGGACATGCAGGCCACCTGGGCCGACATCGACAAGGCCCGCACCCTCCTGGACTGGACCCCCGAGGTCTCCCTCGAGGAGGGGCTCGATCGTACCGTCGCCTGGCACCGGGAGCACGCCGATTTCCTGGCCGGGCTGCGGATGTAGGCGTATAATTAATAATAAAAAAATTTCGTGCATCACAGAAATCCTTTTGCGATCCGTTTCCAATCCACCTATGATAATTCTTCGCTATGAATCCTCCGAGGATACAAGGACGGGAGGATTTCCGCGGGATGGGATCGGTCATGACGGATGTCCAACCAGATTCGCTGCTGGAGTCGTGGGTGGAAGATTACCAACTCGTCCGGAGACTCGGCGCCGGCCCGACCGGGGTCGTCTATCTCGCCCGTCACCGGGATGGGGTGGGACAGGTCGCGGTCAAGATCCTGGATCCCCGGATCGTCCCGGAAGAGGCGTTGATCGAGCGCTTCCTGCAGCGGTTCAAGACCATCCGGCATCTGAAGCATCCGGCCATCGTGCAGTGGCATGACATCGGCCAGCTCGACTCCGGGCACTACTATCTCATCCAGGAGCACCTCGAGGGAGAGCCGCTCTCGGCACGCATGAAGCGAAAGAAGGTGCGGCTGGGGGACCTGGTCGCGTGGTTCGATCCGGTCTGCGACGCGCTGCACCGCGCTCATTCCCGGAAGGTCATCCATCGGAACCTCAAGCCGTCCAACCTCTTCCTGACAGGGGCTGGAGATCAAAAAAGTTGCAAGCTCTTGGATTTCAGTCTCTCGGTCTTCAAACCGCCGCGGCCCGGGACCGAGCCGAAGCCGGACGTCATGGTCCTGGCGCAGGCTCCAGAGAACGTCGTCTATCTGAGCCCCGAGCAGCTCCTGGGGGAAGAGTCGAAGGTCGGACCCCACTCCGACGTCTACTCCCTGGGGGTCCTGCTGTACCGCCTCCTGTCGGGGCAGAATCCGGTGGCTGGGAACACCGTGGCCGAGCTCGCCGCCTATCACCGGCAGCACGGAGCGATCCCCTTGCGGGACCTCAACCCCGGGGTTCCCGAGATCCTCTCGGAAGTGGTGATGCACTGCCTCGAGCGGGACCTTGAGGAGCGCTATTCCTCCCCCATGGAGTTTCAATTCGAGTTCCAGGGAGCGTGCGCAGGGCTGTCCCTGGACCAATGCCTCGACGGGACGGCCATCGGCGCCCGCATGACCCCCGTTCCCGAGGCCGCCGATCGGCCTGAGGCGCCCGTTTCGGGATCCCGCGCGGGGGACAAACCCGTGCTCGTGAAGAAGCCTGCGTCTTCGGATAAGCCGGCGTCGAAATGGACGCCGCGGACGGCGTCCGCTCCACCAGGTGCTGTGAAGCCGGTCGCTTCGAAGAAGCCTGCGATGGCGGATAAGCCGGCGGTGGCGGAAAAGCCGGCGGTGGCGGAGAAGCCGGCGGTGGCGGAAAAGCCGGCGGTGGCGGAGAAGCCTGTGTCGAAATGGACGCCGCGGGCGACGTCCAGACCTGCCGGCACCGGGAAGCCGTCCGGCACCGGGAAGCCGTCCGGCACCGGGGAGCCATCGGCTTCGGAAAAGCCGGCGGTTACCGGCAAGCCGGCGGTTACCGGCAAGCCGGCGATCACCGGCAAGCCGGCAGGCACCGGCAAGCCGGTGGCCACCCCTCCTCCGGAACGGAAGGACCCTCCCCCAGCCAACCGGGCAGCCGGGAAACCCGTGGAGCCCCCGGTGCCCTCGCCTGAGGAGGAGCTGGACATCCCGTTGGATTTTTCCGCGCCGCCTGCGCCACCGACGCCGGAACCGGTCCCAGCGCCGCCTGCGCCACCGACTCCTGAACCGGTCCCCGCGCCGCCTGCGCGTCCCGCGCCTGAATCGTCTCCCATCTCCCCTGTGCCGCTTCCGCCTGCGTCGCCCGAACCGGCGCCGGAACCAGTCCCTGCGCCACCCGTGCCGCCACTTGCGCCACCGGCGCCACCGGCGCCCGCACCTGTCCCTGCGCCGCCCGTGCCGCCACCGGCGCCCGCACCTGTCCCTGCGCCGCCCGTGCCGCCACCGGCGCCCGCACCTGTCCCTGCGCCGCCCGTGCCGCCTCCGGTGCAGGTTCTTGCGGCTCCCGTGCCGGCGCCCGTCCCCGGCTGGAAGGCCCGGCTCCGCGCGGTGCCGTTGAAGCTCCGGCTGGGCGCCGCCGCGGTGGTGGGGATCCTCGTCATGGGGGGTCTCGCGTTCGCCCTTTCCGGTGGATCTGGCGAGGTGGAAGCGTCCACGAGCGCCGATCGCCCCGGGAATCTTGCGACGACCCAGGTCGCGGAGCCGCCGCCCGCGCCGAAATCGGACCCGGAGCCGGCGGCCGTGGAGCCGATGCCTGCGCCTAAACCGGACCCGGAGCCGGTGGCCGCGGAGCCGGTGGCCGCGGAGCCGTCGCCCGCGCCGAAACCGGACCCTGAGCCGGCGGTCGCGGAGCCGGCGGTCGCGGAGCCGTCGCCCGTGGAGCCTACCCCTACGAAGCCGGTGACCAAGCCGGTGACCAAGCCGGTGACCAAGCCGACGACGAAGCCGGTGACCAAGCCGGTGACCAAGCCGGTGACCAAGCCGACGACTCCCATGAAGAGCATGAAATCCACCACCAAGGAGCTTGGAGATGACATTCTCTAGCCGGAACCCTTTTCCCCGTTTGTTCGGGGCCCTGATCTCAGGTCTGATCCTGATCTGCTGTCTGGCTGCGACGCCCGCCATTGCCGGTCCGCTCGAATCGAAGGCCGCGTACGAGAAGTACATGGGTGCCGCCCGCAAGCTCTATGGGGAGAAGCGATACGAGGAGGCCATCGTGGAGTTCGAGAAGGCCTTTTCGGCTCACCCGGATCCGAAGATCCACTTCAACCTGGCGCAGTCCCACCGGCTCCTCGGCCAGGATAAACAGGCCCTCGAGCACTATCGGAAGTTCCTCGAGGCGATCCCGGGGATCGGGGAGTTCTCCGAAGAGAAGAAGCAGGCCATGACCGCGGAGGTGCAGAAGCGGATCCGCGCGCTCGAGGAGAGCATTACCCCGCCGAAGGATCCCACCCCGGAGCCCGCGATCGACCCCGGCGCGACCCCGGCGCCGGAACCCTCGCCGCCATCCACCGCAGCCGGTCCCAGCGGACTCACGACCCGATGGTGGTTCTGGACCGGCGTCGGTGTGACGGCAGCGTTCACCCTGGGAACCGTCTGGGCGGGCGCGAAGGCCCTCGGCAGCAACGACGACTGGGAACAGGGTGGGCAGCCGGCCGACCGGGACAGGGCTTTGAAGTATCAGGACATGACCGACACCTTTCTGGCGGGCGCGGTGATCACCGCAGCCGCCGTCGGGGTCGTGTCCTGGATGTACCACAAGAAGCACGGGGCGCAGGTCCATACCAAGGCCTCGCCCGTGTCTCTGGTTCCCGGCTGCGCGGCCCACGGTTGCGTGCTGACGCTGAGCTGGCAGTTCTGACGGGAGGTGCGACGTGATCCGTGAACGCCGAATTCTGGTTTTCAGTTTCTTTTTTCTGTTGCTCCCCTCGCCCGGCTGTCACCTCGTCATGCCGGTCTCCGACGTCGTCGGACCCGAGGCCGTTTGCGGGGACGGGGTGCTCTCTTCGGGCGAGACCTGCGACGGCACCGCCCTGGGCGTGCACACGTGCATCTCCGAGGGTTTCCTGGGCGGGATCCTCGCCTGCAGCCAGGAGTGCGCCCTCGACACCTCGGGCTGCAGCGACGCCTCCTGCGGCAACGGCCTGCTCGACGACGGGGAGGACTGTGACCCGGGGGTACAGGCCGTGGAGGGCTGCGACTCCCAGTGCCGGCTGATCGAGGGTTGGTCCTGCGAGGGTGAGCCATCGGTCTGCGCGCCCGTCTGCGGAGACGGGCTCCTCGTCGGCGACGAGGCCTGCGAGGGGCAGGACGTGGGGACAGCCACCTGCGAGGGTGTCGGGCTCGGCCGGGGCACGGTGACCTGCGACCCCCAGTGCCAACTGGACTTCTCCGGCTGCTTCGTCCCCGGCGCGATCACCTGCGGCGCGGACCACTCCTGTCTGGCCACTTCCACCGGAGCGCTCCATTGCTGGGGAGGCAACGCCGACGGCCAGGTGGGGGACGGCACCACGACCAATCGGCGGCGCCCCGTGATGTTGGACTCCATCACCGGGGTCGTATCCATCAATGCCTCGGACCGCACCACCTGCGCCACGTCCGACATGACCACCGCCGGAACCTACCTGGTGTACTGCTGGGGCACCAACGACGCGGGCGCGCTTGGCACAGGAGACGCGGGTGCCGGGGATGCCACCTCCCCACTGGTGTTGCCCTGGTCCGAGGCCCTGTCAGGAGTCTCGCCCGAGGCGCTCTCCGGGCTGGGTCAGCACCAGTGCGTGCGGCTCTCCGACGGCACCGCCGCCTGCTGGGGGCTCAACGAGTTCGGTCAGGTGGGGGACGGTCAGCCCGGCGTCGATGCGTCGGCCCCGTTGGTCCTCGCGGAGTTGTCCGGTCTGGAATCGATCTCGGGCGGCCTGGATCACTCCTGCGCCCTGCTGCAGACGCCCTCGGCCACGTCCAACCTGTCGTGCTGGGGCCACAACGCCGATGGCCAGCTCGGTGACGGCACCGAGCTGGACCGGACGACGCCGGTGGAGGTGGCGGGGTTCTACTCCGCGGTGTCCTGCGGCGGTGGTTTCACCTGCGCCGTCTCCACGGAGGGCGAGGTCCTGTGCTGGGGTCTCAACAACTTCGGCCAGCTCGGTGACGGCACCACGACCAGCCGGACAACTCCGGTCGTTGTGGCCCTCCCCGAGACCGCGGTGGCCGTCTTCACCGGTCTTAGGCATGCCTGTGCGCTGCTTTCCACGGGCCAGATCGCCTGTTGGGGTCGGAACCGCTCCGGTCAACTCGGCGACGGCACGACGACCGATCGCACCAGCCCGGTGGTACTCACGTCCCTCTCCGACGCGGTCGGACTGGCCACCGGCCATGAACACACCTGTGCCGTCCTGGGGGATGGCCAGGTCTTCTGCTGGGGGAGCAACTCCGACGGCCAGCTCGGGGTGGACAACAACCGTCCCAGCATCAACACCCCGACCGCCGTCGTCTTTTAACCCGCGCTGCGGTCGACACCTTTCGACATGAACGATTTTCCGCCCGTCATCGAAGCCTCCCTCCTGCCGCCCGAGGTCCTGCGCGCGGCGCGGCTGGCCCCGGTGCCGGCGCACCTCCGTGAATTGTTCGGGCGCCTGCCCGAGTGCCTGTCCCTCGAGGTCCGGCTCGGGGGTGAGCCCGGAGACTGGCCCCTGGCCGCGCGCCAGTTGATCAAGCTCGCCCTGCTGTCAGACCAGCTGCGCCTGGTCGCCGTGGACCGTCGGGCGGAGCCGGGCGTCGTGCTCGCCGTGTCCCGACGAGGGCGTCGCTGGATCCCTTCGGACGAGGAGCTCTCCCAGGAGCTCGGCTGCCTGGCCCAGGGTCTGCTCGCGGCGCTGCTGTCGCCGGCCGAGGCCGGCGTCCTGCTCGGGGACTTCGCCTTCCTCTCCTCGCACCTGGGGACGCTGGCGGCGATCACCCGCCACATGCTGCGCTCGACCAACGAGGATCAGGCGTTGCACGTGCTGCTATCGGGCATCACCTCGGGGTACTCCCTGGGCTTCAACCGCGCCGCCCTGTTCGTGTGGGACGAGGAGGCCGGTCACTTCGCCGGTTCCAAGGCCATCGGTCCGGCCGACGAGGCCGAGGCCCATCGAATCTGGGAGGCCATCGAGCTCGAGGACCGGGGGATCGAGCAGCTCATCCGGGACTACGACCGGCGGCACTTCGACACCCGGTTCCAGCAGCGGGTGTGCGAGGTCCGTCTGAAGCCGGAGCCGGGAGACGAGGTGTGGGACGCCCTGGGGTCGGACCGGCCGCTGTTGGTGCGCCGGTCGTCCCCGCTCAACCCCGGGCTTCCGGGGCTGGACGTCGGCGACGAGTACGTGCTCGCCGCCCTGCGTCCCCACGGCCGGTTGCTGGGGCTCATCCTCGCCGACAACCGGCACAGCCGGGCGCCGGTCTCGGCCAACCAACTCGCCCACCTCTCCTTCTTCATCGACCAGACCGCGCTGGTGTGGGAGAACCTGGCCCTGCTCCGGCGCGTCGAGGAGCTGGCCCGGGTCGACGGGCTCACGGGGACGCTCAACCGCCGGGAGGTGGAGGCCCGCCTGGGGCAGGAGCTCGCCCGCTGCCGTCGCCACGGCCGGCCCTGCTCCCTGCTCCTGATCGACCTCGACGGTTTCAAGCAGGTCAACGACACCCGCGGGCACGAGGCCGGCGACGAGGTGCTGCGCTCCGTCGGCCGCCTGCTCCTCCAGGCCGTCCGCGCCGACGACGTGGCAGGACGTTTCGGCGGCGACGAATTCGTGATCGTGCTGCCCGAGGCCGATCCCGACCAGGTGCTGGCCTGCGCTGGGCGCGTGGGGGAGCTGGCGGCCCGCCACGGTGTCTCCCTGAGCATCGGCGGCGCCACCTGGCCGGCGGACTGCGCCGAGCCCTCCGCCCTGCTGGGCTGCGCCGACCGCCTTTTGTACGAGGCCAAGCGCGCCGGGCGTGGCTGCGCCTGCCTTCCAGGGCGGGCACCGGTGCGGTTCCCCCCGCCGGTGGGATCCTCCCCGGGGGACGCCCCGTGAGCCCGACGATCCTTTTGACCCAACTGCTGCCGCTGGTCGCCTTTCTCCTGGTCGACGCCTTCGTCGAGGACGTGCGGATCTCCATCCTCTGCGCGGTGGTCTTCGCCGCCGGGCTGCTGGTCGTCACCTGGCGCCGGGACCGGCGCATCGACTGGTTCGTCCTGCTCGACGTGGCCCTCATCGGCGGGCTGGGCCTGGTCTCCATCCTCTCCCGGGATGAACTGATGTTCCGGCTCAAGCCGGCCATCCTCGAAGGGGTGGCCGTGCTCTTCCTGCTGGGGCTGGGCTTGGCTCCCGAGACCTTTTTGCATGGTTACCTCGGTCGGCTGACGCCGGCCGGCGCCCTCCCCGCGGAGACGCTCCCCCGCCTGCGCCGCCTGCTCATGGGCATGGGTGTGCTCGTGGCTCTCCACGTCGTCGCGGTGGTGGCCTGCGCCCTGGGCGCTTCTCGCCGGACCTGGGCGCTGGTCTCCGGGCCCGGGTTCTACCTGCTGTTCACCCCCTTCCTGGCGGTGGCGCTCGTGCGTTTCTTCCGGGGTCGTCGACGGGTTTGACTTTTTGCATTCCGCGGGGATACTGATCACGAGCCAAGGATGGCGTCATGAACACGCATCGAAATACAAGACTTTTGATTGTCCTCCTGGTCCTCCCTCTCACGCTCCGGGTGCTCTCCGGCTGCGCGGGCTCCAACTCGTCGGGTCAGGCTTGCGGCAACAGTTGGCTCGACGACGGGGAGCAGTGCGACTCCGTGGACCTGGCGGGCCAGACCTGCGCGGGGCTCGGCTTCTCCGGGGGCTCGCTGGTCTGCGCGGCCGACTGCACCTTCGACACGTCAGGCTGCACCTCGCAGCAGGCTTCCTGCGGGGACGGGGTCATCAACGGGACGGAGTTGTGCGACGGATCCGTGCTGGGTGGACAGAGCTGCCGCATGCTCGGCTTTTCCGGGGGGACGCTGGCCTGCACGTCAGGCTGCACCTTTGACACCACCGGATGCTCCTCCGCGGGTTGCGGGGACGGGGTCCTCGCGCCTCCCGAAGTGTGCGACGGCGAGGATCTGGGGGGCGAGACCTGCGAGAGCCGGGGCTTCACGGGGGGCACGCTGGCCTGCGCTGCGGGCTGCGGCTCCTTCGACACCTCCGGGTGTGCTTCCTTGGGCTGCGGGGACGGCGTGATCAACGGGCTCGAGGTGTGTGACGGGGCCGAGCTCGGCGGCCGCGGGTGCGAGGATCTGGGCTTCACGGGGGGTACGCTGGCCTGCGCGGTGTCCTGCGGCTCCTTCGACACCTCCGGTTGCACCACCTGCGGGAACGGCGTGCGGGAGGGGACGGAGGTGTGCGACGGCGCGGACCTGGGGGGGCAGGGCTGCGCCGGTCAGGGCTTCACGGGGGGTACGCTGGCCTGCGCGGGGGGCTGCGGCGGCTTCGACACCGCCGCGTGCACCACTTGCGGGAACGGCGTGCGCGAGGGGGCCGAGGTGTGCGACGGCGCGGATCTGGGCGGGCAGAGCTGCGCCGGTCAGGGCTTTTCCGGGGGGACACTGGCCTGCGCGGCGGGCTGCGGCGGCTTCGACACCGCCGCGTGCCTGCTGTGCGCGGGGACGCTCCTGCTGGCGTCCTGGAACGGCTGGGATTACTGGAAGGTCCCCGTCTCCGGGCAGATGAGCGACGACAACGTGGCCGCGGCCTGCGCGGCCTGCGGCATGACTGTTCCGTGCAGCGGACCTTCGGGGTGCATGTACAACGGCGGAGTCTGCGTCCAGACGGTCAATGAAAATTCCTGCGGGAACCCCATGCAGGAGCTCTCCTGGTCCCTGTGCGGGACCGAACCGTATTGGTGTGTGGCGCTGTTCGGAGTCTACCAGTACATGGGCAACACCTGGATCTCCGGGAGCGCCTGCGGCGTCGAGAACGGCACCTGGTGTGCAATCGGGAACGACAATTACAACCGGCAGGGCTTGTGCATCCATCCCGCGCAGTGACGGAGCAGGTGAAGCCCTCGAGAGATGACCAATATCGAAATCGAAATCGAAATCGAATATTCCACCTCTCACAGCCATGGTCAGGTTCGATGATCCCCAGAAAAATTGGAAAACAAGTCGTTGTCAGTGAAGCGACAGCGAAACGGTTGTCGTAATCGTAATCGTAATCGTGTTCAAATTCCAAGGTCTTAGGATTCCGATTACGATTCCGATTACGACAACGAAAACGAAATCGAAATCGAAATCGAATATTCCACCTCTCACAGCCATGGTCAGGTTCGATGAGCCCGTCCCGAGTACGACAGGATCGGTCCGGTCACTTCGTGACTTCAAACGGGACGCCCTTTTGCGGGCGTCCCTGGGTCGCCGGTCAAGGGTTCAACGGACTTGACCGGCGCTGTGACACCTACAGGTCCGGGGTGAGCAGCTCGCCGGAGGGATCGGACTCCATGCCCATCGGGGGCTTCATGGTGTGACCGGAGGAGGGGGGACGCTTCGCCTTCGGGGCGAGGACGCGCTCGATGGAGAGGTTCTTGTCGAACAGGATGGGGACCGAGAGATCCTCGAAGTCCGGGTGGGAGATCTTGAGGATGACGGGATCCTTCTGCGGCACGACCTCGACCTGGTTCAGGGGGAGCTTGCCGATGACGGAGTCCTTGCCCAAGGCGGTCTTTTGACCGTCGCGCACCACCGTCAGCGTGCCGCTCTCGAGGGTGCAGACGGCCTCGGGCGTGTTCACGGACAGGGAGAACAGCACCGACGAGGGGGGCGGCGGGTCCATGGGCGGCGGCGGGTCCATGGGCACGGGCGGGTCCATGGGGGGCGGAGGGTCTGCCGGGACCGTGGTGGCGCCCGGTGACGAGGTGGCCGCGGTGCGGGAGTCGCCGCCGCTGCCCCGGCTCTGCCACCAGAAGAAGCCGCCCAGGATGGCCGCCGAGACCCCCAGGGCCGCCACGACCAGCAGCGCGGTGCGGGCGCCGGAGCCGCCGGAGGGGCGGCGCACCGGGCGGAAGACCGGCACCGTCACGGGGGGGCCGCCGCCGGCCTCGTCCATGGCGGTGAGCACGTCGGCGAACTCCTGCATGCTGGCGAAGCGCTCCTCGGGCTTCTTGGCCAGCGCCTTGAGCGTGATGTTCTCGAGCACCTCGGGGATCTCGGCGTCGGGACAACGCTCCCGCAGCGGTTGCGGCGGATCGAACATGTGCTGGGAGAGCACGCCCATGAACGAGTCGCTGTCGAAGGGCGCGGTGCCGGTGAGCATCTCGTACAGGATGACGCCGAGGCTGTAGATGTCGGTGGACCAGGTCAACTGCCTCCCCGTGGCCTGCTCGGGGGACATGTAGTCCGGCGTGCCAAGGATCATGCCGGTCTTGGTCATCTTGTGACCCTCGTTCTCGTCGGTGATCTTGGCGATGCCGAAGTCGATGACCTTGACGAAGTCGTGCTGGTTGGCGAAGGTCGTGAGGAAGATGTTCCCGGGCTTCAGGTCGCGGTGGATGATGCTCTTGTCGTGGGCCGCCTGGAGGGCGTTGCACACCTGGATCGCGATCTTCCGGGCACGGTTCCAGGGGACCCGCTTCTCGCGGTGGAGGATGTCGCCGAGCTCCTCGCCCTCGAGGTACTCCATCACCAGGAAGACATGGCCGTCCTCGGCCTGACCGTAGTCGGCGATGTCGACGATGTTGGCGTGGCCGATGCGCGAGGCCGACCGGGCCTCCTGGAGGAAGCGGTCGACTACCTCCCGGTCCTCCGTGTACTGCGGGTGCAGGACCTTTACGGCGACCTTCTTGCCGATGACCGTGTGCTCGCCGAGGTAGACGTCCCCCATGCCGCCGCCGCCAAGCTTCCGGATCAGCCGGTAGCGGTCCAGGAGCACGGTCCCGGCCAGGTCACGCACGGGCTTTTTGGTGGGGTTGGTCGTCTGGTTTTCTGGGGTTTTCTGCTGCGTCATGGTGCAATGCGCTCCGTGTCGTCTAGTGAAAGGGATCCAGCAGCTCCGGCTCCCGGTCTCTGGGGACGTAGGGCCTTCGGGGTGTCTGCCCCGGCCGTTGATCCATGTGCAGGAAGACCTGTCCGGTCTGCCTGGGTATCAGGGTGAACGAGAGCATCGGCCGCTGGGGGTGGGTGGCCTCCCCGGCGACCGGCGCGTCGCCGCGCGGCAGCTCGAACCACGCAGGCGAGGAGTGGGTCTGTCCGGCGATGGAGACCTGTGCCCCGGCCGGGATGGTGTCGATGAAGACCCGGACGTGCCCCTGGAGGAGCTGGGTCGGCGGGGCGGTTGCGTCCCCCGGACGGGCGTCGGACAGGGGGGCCGGCTTCGTCGGAGCGGACCTCCGATGGCTTCCGTCGTTCCCCGACTTCGGATCGCCGCCCGCGAGAAAGCCCGCCAGGTGCCAGGCCCCGACCAGCGCCAGCAGGAGGCCGGCCGCCAGGCCCGCGCGCAGCAGCCACTGGCGTCGCGTGTCCAACGCGCGCCGGAGCCGGGCGGAGACCTCCCGCATGGAGGCCGGCCGGCGCGCCGGATCCTTGTCGAGCATGGCGCGCAGCTCGCGCTCGAGCCGCGGCGGGCACCGGAGGGCAGCGGGCAGTGGGGGAGGCGCGTCCTGGACCTGGGCGGCGAGCAGGTCGTGGAACGAGTCCGCGTTGAAGGGCGGCGCGCCCGCTAGCATGGTGTACAGCAGCAGCCCCAGTTGGTAGACGTCGGTGGCGGGGGTCGCCGCCTGGCCCCTCACCTGTTCGGGCGCCATGTACTGCGGGTTGCCGTAGAGGAGCAGATCCCGGCCGACGCCGGTGACCCCGGTCCCCGAGGGCGTGAACAGACCCAGGTCGGTGAGCACCGCGGTGCGGATCCCCTCCTCGTTCAGGGGCAGCCGCACGTTGGAGGGCTTCAGGTTCTGATGGACCAGGCCGGCCTGGTGGGCGGCATCGAGGGCCTCGGCGATCTGGCGAGCGAACGCCACCGCGGCCGGGGCGGGCAGGGGGCCCGCGGTGTGGATCAGTTCGCCCAGGTGCCCCCCCGAGTGCCAGTCCATGACGAAGAAGGGGCGGCCGTCGGGGGTCGTCCCGAAGTCGGTCACGCTGGTGAGGTGCCGGTGCTCCACCGTGGCCTGGCGGCGGGCCAGCTCCAGGAAGCTCTCCGCCCACTCGGCCCGCCGGGCGTACTCGGCGCGCAGGATCTTGACGGCCACCGGCTTCTCCATCGACTCGAAGGTGGCCGCGTAGACGTCCCCCAGGGTGCCCGAGCCCATGGCGGTGGCCAGCCGGTAGCGCCCCTCGAGCAGGAGCCCGCGCATGGGGTCGTACAGGGCCATCGTCTCCTTCGGGGCCGGCACCAGCGGCGTCTCGTCGCGCGGACAGAAGGAGAAGTCCGGACCGTAGAGCGTCTGGCAGGTGGTGCACAACTTCATGGCCATAACGCCCGATGGGCCCTGATGAGGCCGGAGGTGACGTGCTGGACGGTGTCGATGCGCACCTCCCAGGTGGTCAGGTTGTTCGGGACGGCGCCGTCGGCCCGCGCCATGTCGGCGCAGAGCCAGCAGGTGCCCGGCCGCTTCTGGTGCGTCACGATGTGCTCCACCGCCCGTCGGATCTGCCGCTCGACGTGGTTTGCGCGGACCCCGTGCAGGCGGGCGAGCTCGAGGATGGAGACGTTGGCCTCGGTGCGGGAGCCAGCGCCGTTGGTGTGCGGCGGCAGGAAGGGGGAGAAGCCGTAGGAGCCCGAGAAGTCCGGGAAGGCGGTGTCGGTCTTGGTGAACTGCTGGCGCTCGATGAAACGGGAGAAGTCGAGGCAGAAGTCCAGGTAGCGCCGCCTCATGACCTCGGGGGCCACCTCCCGGGCGGCCTGGCAGGTCCAGTGCTCCTCGCCGAAGCCGAAGCGGAAGGGCAGCGGAGAGGCTGCCGGACCGGTCAGATGACGAAGCGCGCGATCGGCCGCCTCGAGCCAGGCGCGCTCGCCGTAAGCCCGGTAGGCCTTGGCCAGGGCGAAGGCGGCCTCGCCGGAGTAGAACAGGAGCACCTGTCGCTCGTCGGGTTTACGGGTCCGCAGGTCGTAGATGTGACGGAAGCTGCCGTCTGGCCGCTGCATGAAGAGCAGGAAGGCCGCCAGACCACGCGCGAAGTCATCGTAGCGGGCATCTCCGGTGGCCAGGCGGTACTCCGCGACCGCGAGCAGCGTGAGGGACGCGCTGCCCAGGCAGGGCTCCAGGTCGTTGGCCACGCACCGGAAGGGCTCACCGCGACAGGAGTCCCCGGCGAGCCCCACGAGGTAGGCGATGGCCCTGGCGGCAGCGTCCGCGAAGGACGGTTCACCCGTGAGCCGGTGGAGGTTGGCCAGGGCGTAGGAGGTCCCCGCGTGCCGCACGACGTTGTAGACCTGCCGGTTCTGATAGTCGTACTGGCCGGACACCACGTTGTAGTTGTAAAGGAACTGTCCGGCCTCGGTCGTGAAATGGCCGCCCCTGCAGGCGCGCTGCCGGCAGGGAAATCGCTCGTTGGGGTCGCGGACCAGCGCGCGCACCATGTACCGGCCGCCGGCGAGGGCGGCGTCGAGGATGAGCTCGGGCGTGATCCCGTCGGGCGTGAGGTGGCAGCGCGTGACGGGGCGGTAGCCGTCGGGGTGAACGGGGTCGAGGAGGATCGACCACAACTGCATGCGGTCGAACCCGGTGGCCCGGTGTCCGGTGGAATCCTCGGCGACCCGGCCGATCTGACGGAAGTCGACGCCCACCCGCAGCTCGGGCACGAAGGAGAGGGGCGTGTGGCGGTCCAGCAGCCCAGCGAGGAACAGATCCTCGGGAAGGTAGGTGATGCGCTGGCCGTTCTCCAGGCGCACCCGGAGGGCCTCGAGGCCGGGGAGCAGGAACAGGGCCTCGAGCCCGAAGAAGCGCCGGATGGGCAGGACCGAGCGCACCAGATCCAGGCGCCAGGCGAGGCCGGTGGGGGGCGGATCGGCCGCCAGTTGGGTCAGGCACCGGGCCAGGGCCGCGCCCAGCGGGGCGGCCGGGGCTTCACAGCGCCAGACCTGCCGGCCTTCGCGGTAGCCGTGGAGGGTGAGGTCGCCCGGGTAGCGGCCGGGAAACCGGGCCTCGAGGTCCGTGGGCACCGGAGACCCCGCGAGGGCGGCGTGGAGCGTCCGGGCCAGCGCCCGGCGTCCCTCGGCGTCGGGCAGGGGCGCCGGGTCGTGACGGTGCAGCCGGTGTCCCAGGGCGAAAGAGGCAGATCGGAAGAGCGTCGTGTAGGGAAAGAGTGTAGATCTCGGTGGGCGC